>NZ_CP080519.1:0-314166 GCF_019468465.1 Amycolatopsis sp. DSM 110486
CTCGTCGTCGCGCTCGACGGTGGGCGCCTGGACGGTCGCCTCTCCGGCGTCGTCGGCCGGGAGGATTGGTGTCTCAGCCTCTACCGCGGGCAGCACCACTTGCACGACGTAGGAGTGGCGGGCGCACGACACGTCCACGCGCGTGCCGCCGACCACTCCCTTCGGCCACGCGATCCCGAAGAGGTCCACACCGTCGCGGTCTGCGGCGACGGTGCCGAGGTGGTCGTACCCGCGGGCCGCCCGGCGCAGCACGGTCACGCGCACCTTGTCGGTGTCCGCGAGGTTGTCCGCGATGAGCTGCGGGAGGCGCATCTCCCCGTACTGCACGTGGACTGCGGCGAGCCGCGCCACGGCGGACACGTGGGAGTCGGTGACCTCCAACGCGTCGGTATCCTTCGTTTCGATCATGAGAGCCCTTTCTCTCGTGGTTAGCCCGCTCCGGAGCCCTGCACGGCGACGGGGCGGGCGTCTTGTTGTTGCGGCTGGTCAGGTCAGGCGGCGCGGCGTTCCTCCGCCTGCGGCGCGGCCTGCGCGCAGCGGGCGTCGAGCACGGCGGCGAGCTGGCCGATTGGTGCGGCTTCGGCCCGGGTCAGGGGCGGCAGGCTCGCGGCGAGCGCAGCGGCCCACTGGTTGAGCGCCACGTCGCGGTCGTCGCGGGCCGGGTCAGCCGGCGGCACCTCGGTCGGCTCGGTGCGCGGAGGCGCCGGGCGCGCAGGTACCGGCCGGGTGCCGTCGTTCCTGCTCCGTCGTGGCGGGCGGCTGCTCATGCCGCGACCCCATCGGCGACACGCTTCGGTGCCTTCTTGGTCGGCTCGCGTGTCGGCGGCTTGGTGGGCGGCTTCGGCTGCGGATGGGGCCGGTCCGGGACCGTGCCCGCCCCCGTCGGCATGAAGTCCGCCACGGTCACGCGGGTCTTGAGCAGGCGAGAGAACTCCCGGGCGATCAGCTCGGCCAGCTCCGGTGAGGGGTTCCGGTTGCCGTTCTCGCAGTTGGTCAGGTGCGAGGGGCTGCACTGGACCAGCTCCGAGAAGGCGCCGACCTTGAGCCCGGTCGCCTGCCTCAAGCTCCTGAGGCGATCGTTCGGAATCTGCATGAATGCAGACTACGCGAGACACGCGAGCTGTCAAGGCGAGATGCGCGAGTTACGCAAGCTTGACCTCTGAATCCACTTGAATTACCTTGAATGCATGCGCGAATTGAGCGAGCTGCGGGTAAGGCGAAGACGGCAGCGGGTAGCGCCGTGTCGTACAGTGCGCCATTCTCGACCCGTGACTACGCAGGACACGCGGATTAGGCAAGGGCTCGGCGCGGAGATCGCACGCGCTCGGGTCAGCGCCGGCATGCCGACACAGCAGGCACTCGCTGAGGCGGCAAAGCTCGGATTACGAACCGTGGTCGCCGTCGAGAATGGCGAAAAAGTTTCAGCTCGCACCATGCGCAAAATCGAAGTAGCCATCGGCTTGCCCGTCGGCGCTGCCGATGATTACTTGGCGGGGAAGGTCACCGAGTTTCCGAAGGTTCGGACGCTGCGAGCGGTGTCGGCGCCGGCGGGGCCAGATCTGCGCGACGAGGTCGAACGGAAGCTGTGGGCGATCACCGACCTGTCCGAAGACGAGCGGTGGGCGTACATCTACCAGCACCGCGCGCGCCAGGAGCAGCGCTACGGGGAATAGCACACGCGTTTGAGTTTTCCAATACCGGCATTCGAGTGGTGACCGAAGACGCAAATACCGCCAAGCGGGTGAAGTTGAATTGGCAAACGGCTCACGAGGTTTACTCCGCGATTACCGAGGTGCAACTTGCATTAGTGATTTTTCTAATTGTTGCGTCCGTCGCCAGTGTCTTCGCAAGTGCAGTCTCTGTATATGCCCTATGGCGCGTGCGACGCGTGAAACGCTGGGTCAACGGACACCTGAGGGCACAAGCCATCCTCGACGAACCACACCCACCCGACGACGGAAGACGCCGGCACCTGCGGATCGTGGCCGTGTTCGGCGCGATCGCCGGCGCCCTCCCCTGGCTCATCCGCCAGGCACAGAGCCACCCCGTCGCCGCCACCGCCGTCTCGCTCACGGCAGCAACAGTGACGACCGCGTCCGTGCTCGTCCTGGCGCCCGCCACACCGCCGTCGCCGCCTGGTGCGTCTCCAGCGGGCCCTCAGCCAACGATGCCCCGCGCCCCCGCACCCACTACCTCCCCGACCGTGCCCGCGCCTGTGCCCGTGCCGAGTCCGACAACCACTGCGCCCCGCGTCACGAGAACGTCCACCGCCCCCGCCCCGCCGCCCACATCTCCCTCTCCGCTGGACGTCGGCGCGATCGCCAGCAGTGTTTCGACCCTGCCGTTGGGATCCGTGAGCCCGACCGGCCGAGTGAGCGCGACAGCGGCGGCACCGTTCACCTCGGCCTCGGCCTCGGTCACGGCTTCGGCCGCGCCGAACTGCGAGGTTCGGGTCGACGTCCGGGGCGTTCTACACGCCTGCGCTCCTGTCGACCGCTGAGTCCGGGGTGACGATGCTGATGCGGTTGGGGTCGAACACCCTCGGCGCGGACGGGTCGAGCGAGCTGACGACGAGCCACCGGCCGCGCAGCGCGCGGGCCAACAGCGCGCGACGCTCGGGCACAGTCGCGGCCTTCAACCGGGCACGCCACTCCTCGAGGGACTCGGCCGCCAGCTTCGGGGGCAGCTTCACCTCCGCGCTCTCCCCCAGCTCCACCAGCTGAGCACGCAACCGAGCGATCTTCTTGTCCAGAGGCGCCACGGCGGCGTCGTAGCGGGCCAAGCTCATTTCCTCGCGGCCGAGTCGTGCCGAGAGCTCGTTCGCCAGCTGCTCGGCGCGCGCCAGCTCGTCATGCACCAGCTGGCGCGCGTCGGCGGCCGCCTTGGTCGACGCCTCGATCGCAGCGGCGTGACGTGGGTCGGAGAGGATGACCGCGATCAGCTCAAGCACGTGGCCATCGAGCGCACGCTGATCGACGCTGATGCGGCCACAGCCCCCGGCATGGGCGCGTGGTTGGCACCAGTACTGCCGCCGCACCGTGCCGTCCGGGTATGGCGCCATGTTCTTCCGCGGACGGCCCGTGAGGGTGTGCTTGCACACTCCGCAGTGGACGATCCCCGAACACAGGTAGGCCTCCGACGTCGGCCGGCCGCGGCGGCGCGACGAGTACAGCGAATGCAGGTCTTCCCACGTCCCCACATCGAAGATCGGCTCGACGTCGACGAGCCGCTTCAACTCGCCGGGAACGTTCGGGTCCTCGCTGGGTTCGCGAAGCACTTCGTTTTGGTACACAGCGATTCCCGCGTTGCGTGGCCGCAACAGCAGTTGCCGAAGCGCTGTGCGCGTGAACGGCTTCCCGTTGACCGAGCGCAGCCCGGACCGGTTCCACTCGATCACGATGGCGTCTTGCGACTGGAACGCGAGCACACGCTTGGCGGCGTCAGCGAGCGCGTCGGCTTCGGATTTACGGAGCGTCTTGTTGTCCTCGTTCCACCCGAACGCTCTTTGGCTGTTGTTGGTCTCGCCCTTCAACGCCTTCAGCCGCTTGCCGCGCTTGGTCTTCGTCGAGGTGCGGTCGCTCTCGTAGGCAGCAGTGTTGAGCTGGTCCCGAAACGCCTTCTTCCCGCTCGGCGTGGTCAGGTCGTACTCGCCTTCCGAGTCGAGCACGAGCAGCCCGCGCTCGGCGGCGGAGATCAGCCGCTCGCCCTCGATCGGCCGGCGCGAGAACCGCGCCAGGTCGAACACGATCACGCCATCGCTGGCGCCGGTTTCCAGGCGCTGCATGAGTTCGTCCCAGTCGGGTCGCTTCACGCGTGGGTTCCACGCGCTCCGGCCGCGGTCGGCGTCGAGCACCTTGCCGACCTTCGCGCCGATGTCCACGAGACGGGCCTTGCAGTCGGCCACCTGCCCCTCAACCGAACGCTGCCGCTCGTCGCCGAGCCGACTCACCCTGGCGTAGACGTCGAGCACCAGGCCGTCACGCACCCGTTTCCTTGCCACCATGTACCCTCCCGTTCTAGGGTAACTTATAGCAGGTTTACCGGCGTCGGCAACCTGTACAAAGTCGAGATCTGCCACCTGCTCAAGGTGTCACCGTGGACGCCGGTGTCCGAAGTGGACACCAGGAAGGTCGTGGCGCTGGCCCGGAAGCTGCTGCTGGCCAACGCGTGGCGCCACGAGCAGGTGACCACCGGCGACCTCGGCCGCGGCCGGCGCAATTGGGTCTACGAGCGCACGCGCCAGGGCTGTTTCCGCTGCGGCGGCCGGGTCGAGGTCCACGACCAGGGCGAAGGCGTCCACCGGCGGCCCACGTGGTTCTGCCCGCGCTGCCAGCCCGGTCCGCGCCCGGTGGACTGAACCGACGGACCGGACAAGGCCGCGAAACCGACCGCGGCGGCCGGCGCTTGTCCACCGGCCCCTGCCCGCCGGCCGCTGTTCGCGGCTGGCGAACGGATTCGGACATCCCAGGCAGGCAACCGTGAGTTCGCCCAAATGATGTTGCCGGGCACCGGCATTCGCGGTTAGCGTGGTCTTACACGAGAGAGGAGGTGGTCCTAAGTTGTATTCTCACAGGACTCGTGAGGTGGCTGTCCGCTAGCGGATGGCACGCGTAGGGACTTTGAGCAGCGATACAACCTGAGCCACCTTCGGCTCATCGCCTGCTTCGCGTGTTTGCCTGATAGCGAATACCAGGCAGTCACCGGGCTCCCGGGGCTTTCGAGCACCGGTCCGGCTTGGACTCGGACGTTTGACGGCGTCCGAGAGGCACCCCGGGAGCACCCCTTCATATACGAGATCTCGCCGCCGGGCCCCGCTGGGCGACCGTCCGGCGATTGATCCCCGTTCTTCGCCGATCGATCGGCACGGGCGCATACCCCGAACGGCCGCATGTGGCTAGCCTGAACGGCATGCTCAGGCCCGACTACCCGATCGCGACGGAACGGTTGCTCCTGCGCCCGTTCAAGCTCGAGGACCTCGACGCGCTGAACTCCTTCCAGTCCCGGGCCGACGTCGCCCGCTACCTCTACTGGGGACCGCGCAGCCGGGCCGAATCCGCCGCCGCCCTCGCGAAGCGCGTGCACAGCTCCTCGCTGACCCAGGAGGGCCAGTTCCTCGCCGTCGCGGTCGAACTCGCCGAGACCGGCCAGCTGATCGGCGACCTGAACCTCGAGTACCTCAGCTCCGAGCACCGCCAGGGCGAGATCGGGTTCGTCTTCCACCCCGACCACCACGGCCGCGGCCTCGCGCTGGAGGCCACGAAAGAGCTGCTGCGCCTCGGGTTCGAGGACCTGGGCCTGCACCGCGTCGTGGGGCGTTGCGACGGCCGCAACAGCGCGTCGAGCGCCCTGATGGAACGCCTCGGGATGCGCAAGGAAGCGCACCTGAAGGAGAACGAGATCGTCAAGGGCGACTGGACCGACGAACTGGTCTACGCCATGCTCGAAGACGAGTGGAAGGAAGGCGCCACCGGCTGACCGGTGTCGTGGCCGGCGGGTCCGACGGCGACCGGCGCCACAGGCGGGCCGGGTTCCAGGCGCCGCTCCGGAGCCGATGAGGCAGCATGGGCGCGTGCTCTTCGAGAAGATCGGACGCCCCGGGCTGTACCGGCTGGCCTACCACGATCCCGAGCTGGTGCACGAGCGCACCGTGCGGCTGCTGAGCCGTGTGGGGCCCGCGCTCGGGCCGCTCGGGCGCGTCTACGGCACCGACGACCCGGTGACCGTGCTGGGGCTGCGGTTCCCGAACCGCGTGGGGCTGGCCGCGGGCATGGACAAGAACGGGCGCGCGCTCACGGCGTGGCCGGCGCTGGGGTTCGGGTTCGTCGAGGTCGGCACCGTCACTCGGCACGCGCAGCCGGGAAACCCGAAGCCGCGGCTGTTCAGCCTCCCCGAGAGCGACGCCGTGATCAACCGGATGGGCTTCAACAACGACGGCGCCGAAGCCCTGGCCCGCCGGCTCGCCGCGCAGGGCAAGCCCCGCGTGCCGCTGGGGATCAGCATCGGCAAGTCCAAGGTGACCCCGCTCGACGAGGCCGTGGCCGACTACCGCTTCTCGCTGCGCGTGCTGCACCCCTACGCCGACTACTTCGCGATCAACGTCAGCTCGCCCAACACCCCGGGGCTGCGCGCGTTGCAGGACAAGGCCGCGCTGGGCGAGCTGCTCGCCGAGCTGCGCAAGACGTCCGCCGAGCTGGGCGGGGACACGCCGCTGCTGGTGAAGGTCGCGCCGGACCTCACGGACGAGGCGCTCGCGGAGCTGCTCGAGGTGTGCCTCGGCCACGGCGTCGCGGGGCTCATCGCCACCAACACCACGCTCTCGCGCGACGGCGTCGCCCCGGCCGAAGCGCACCTCGCCACCGAAGCCGGCGGCCTGTCCGGCCGCCCGCTCACGGCGCGCTCGCTCGAAGTCGTCCGCTTCGTCCACGGGCGCACCGAAGGCAAGCTGCCGATCATCGGCGTCGGCGGCATCCTCGGCCCCGACGACGCGAGCCGGCTGCTCGACGCCGGCGCCAGCCTCGTGCAGCTCTACACCGGCTTCGCACTTCACGGACCGGCGCTGGTGCGCCGCGTCAGCCGGGGGATCGCAGGCCGGCCGTGCTGACGAACCGCAGGTAGCCGCGCCACGATTCGTACCGGTCGAGGTTCGGCGCGCCACCTGTGGCGGCCGGTGGGCACAGCACCGCGAGCGGCGTACTGCCGTCCTCCAGCTCCACGTGCCCGAGCACGAACGGCTCCGGCAGCGCCGCCGCGAACTGGCCGAAGCCCGCCGGCGAAAGCCGCCAGAGTTCGCCGTCGAGCGCGCCGCTGCCGGGGATCACGCCGGGCTGCGGCGGTTCGGTGTCGAGCAGCACCATGCGGTACCGCTCGGCGGTCTGGACCGGCGTCACGAACCGCGCGCCCCGCAGTTCGCCGTGCAGCGGCTGGCCGCGCAGGTGGGCGCCGAACACGACCAGGTCGACCCCTTCTGCCGGGTACGGCTCGCTCGCCTGCTCCCCGGTGAGCACCGCGGCGAGGTCGAGCGCGATCTGGTCCTCGAACGCCCGCACAGCGATCGTGACGCCGAACGGTCGCTGGTCCCCCGGCGCGACCGGCACGGTCACGGCGGCGAGGTCGAGGACGTTCACGAACGCGCTGTACGTCCCCAGCCGCGCGCTCACGCCGAGCGGATCTGCCAGTGCCTCGCGGAGGTCCGGGTGGTCGGGCACGGTGGGCAGCAGCAGCGCGTCGCACTCGCCGAGCGCATCGCGGGCCGCCGCGCGCAACCGGGCGACCTGGCCGTGGGCGTCGGCGAGCTCGTGGGCGAGGTGGGTGCCCGCCGCGGCGACGAGTCCGGCGACCGTCGGATCGACGCCTTCCGGTTTCCCGGCCAGCACGTCTCCGGCCGACGCGAAGCGCTCGGCCACCAGCGCGCTGCCGGAGAGCAGCTCTCCGGCTTCGAAGAACACGCCGAGATCGATCGGCTCGATCACCGCGCCGGACGCCTCCAGCGACGCCACGGCCACGCCGAAAGCGCGCCTCGCCGGTCCGGACAACGCGGCGAGCCCGGCGACGTCGGGGATCGCGACCCGCGGCCGCTCCCCCGCGCCGAGGCGGACGTCGGCGGGCCACTCGCGCACGGACGCGTCCTGGCCGTCCGGGCCGGTCAGCGCGGCGAGCGCGCGCTGGCCGAGCTTGAGGGTGCTCGCGAACACCGAAACGCAGTCGAACGACGGCGACGCCGGGAAAACCCCGGTCCTCGGCACGAGCCCGAGGGTCGGTTTGAGGCCGACGACGGCGTTCAGCGCCGCGGGAACCCGGCCGGAGCCGGCGGTGTCAGTACCGAGCGCGAGGTCGGCGATTCCGAGCGCGACGGCCACGGCAGAACCGCTGCTGGACCCACCCGCGACCTTCTGGGGGTCGCCGGCCGAAGCCACCGCGCCGTACGGGCTGCGCGTGCCGGCCAGCCCGGAGGCGAATTGATCGAGGTTCGTCTTGCCCAGCACCACGGCACCCGCGCCGGTGAGCCGCGTGACCGCCGTGGCGCTGGTCACGGGCACCCGAGAAAAACCCGGGCACCCCGCGGTGGTGGGCAGCCCGGCGACGTCGATGAGGTCCGTGACCGCGACGACGGTCCCGGCCAGCGGGAGGTCCTCCCCGGCGCGGACGCGCTCGTCGACGGCCTTCGCGTCGACCAGCACCTCTTCCAGCGTGCGGAGGCTGATCCACAGCTCGGGGCGGTCGACTTGCGCGAGGCGTTCGAACGCGGCCACCACCCTCTGGTGCGAGCCGGGCGGGGGGACGGGCACGGGTTCCGGTTCGGGCGGGAGCGTGGTCACGGAGGGTCCTTTCCTCGACGGAACGGATGAGTCCACTGTGTACGACCGGCGCCGCGGAACCTCAGGCCACGGCGCTGATCCTGGCGGGTGCCACCACTGACTTCATGAGAAAAACGTTAAACCGCACGCGTTTCCGTAACCAGCTGTTTCGGATTACGCCATTGTTTCGGTATTCGGGGACACTCACCCACCGTCGGCGCGGGGTGACGAGGACTAGGCCGACCGGAAACCCAAACTGCGCCATCCGGCTCGTTCCGGTGCCGCACACAGCACTCGGTCACCGCACAGGAATCCGTACACGCGGGAAAAATCACCCGCGGAAAATCCGCCGAACCGCGTGGCGGCCCCTAGGACAGGTCCCGCAACGCCAACGCGAGCCCCGCGAGGTGGTCGGTCGCGTCGGTCAACGCCTGCTTGGACGTGCCCATGCCGTCGCTGCTGGCCGCGACCGCGCGTCCCGCCGCCGCGACCAGGCTGCCGAAGCCTTCGATGCCGTCGTCCAGCTGCTCGCGCAGCTTCGCCACGGCCGCATCCAGCGCGCCGCGCTCACGTTCGGGGGCGGAGTTGCGGCCGCGTTCGATGGCCTGGATGCGGGCGGCCAGACCACGCAGGGCGCGGGCCGCTTCCTGGGCCGTGGCACGGGCGTCGGCCACGGAGACCTCGGGGACGGCCGTGGTGCCCAGCGAGGTGGGCACGGACAGCTGCCGCAGCAGCTCGCCGAGGGAGGCTTCGGACTCCGCCAGCCGTTCCATCGGTTCGCGGGCGGCCGAGGCGGCCGGGGGCAGCGGCGGCGGGGCCGCGCTGCTCGCCGCGGGGAGTTCGAGTTTCTTCAGCTGGCGGAGCTTCAGGCCGGTCCGCACGCTGAACGTGCCGAACACGACCGTGCCGAAGCCCGCGAGCACGGTCTGGGCCACGTCGGTGCCGCCGGCGCCCATCAGGCCGGTGCCGGCGAGCACGGTCAGGACGCCGAGCAGGATCGTGATGAGCAGCCACAACGTGAGCACCCTGGAGGTGCGGGTGATGCGCCGCTGGTGCTTGGCCGCGGGTTCGTTCCACCGCTGCCACTTCGCGCGCGCCTCGGCGACGGCCGGGACCTGGCCGGCCACCTGCGCGAACGCGGTGGGCACGGCGGTCCGGCGCACCACGGGCGGCGCGGGACGTTTCGGCGAGGACGGCCTCGCGGCGGGCTTCCCGCCGGCCTCATCGGCCGGCGGGAAGTACCGCTGCAGCTTCTCCTGGGCACGCTGGGCGTACTCCGGCAGCTTCTCGATGTGCTTCTCGAGCTTGGCGTTGAACTCGTTGAAGTCCCGCCGTCTGCCGCTGCCGGCCATGCCCCACCCCCGGGAGTCGTCCTCGAGCCCGGCGATCAGGCCGGGTTCTTGCCCTGCTCGGCCTGCACGCGGGCCTGGACCTCACGCTGGATGTCCGCGCTGGCGGCTGTGCCGGCCGACTTCGCGGCGCCGCCACCGTCGGTGACCTGCGCGACCGAGTCACCACGCATCGACGCGCGGATCTGCTCCAGGCGCGAGTGGCCCGCCATCTGCGTGGCGGACTCCTGCACCTCGAGCATGCGGCCCTGCACCGAGTTCTGCGCCAGCTCAGCCGAGCCCAGCGCGGTGGTGTAGCGCTTCTCGATCTTGTCGCGAACCTCTTCCAGCGACGGCGTGTTGCCCGGCGCGGCCAGCTGGCTCATCTGGTTCAGCGACGCGGAGACCTGCTCCTGCATCTTCGCCTGCTCCAGCTGCGAGAGCAGCTTGGTGCGCTCGGCCAGCTTCTGCTGCAGCATCGTGGCGTTGCGCTCCACGGCCTTCTTGGCCTGGCCCGCGGCCTGCAGCGACTGGTCGTGCAGCGTCTTGAGGTCCTCGATGCTCTGCTCGGCCGTGACGAGCTGCGCGGCGAAGCTCTCCGCCGCCGTCTCGAAATCGGTCGCCTTCTGCTCGTCGCCCTTGCCGCGGGCCTCGTCGGCGAGCACCAGGGCCTGCCGGGTCGACGCCTGCAGCTTCTCGACCTCGCCGAGCTGCCGGTTGAGCTTCATCTCCAGCTGACGCTGGTTGCCGATCACGGAGGCGGCCTGCTGCGTCAGCGCCTGGTGGTTGCGCTGTGCCTCCTCGATGGCCTGCTGGATCTGCACCTTCGGGTCGGCGTGCTCGTCGATTTTCGACGAGAACGACGCCATGAGGTACTTCCAGAACTTCACGAACGGGTTGGCCATCTCCTCCGCCTGCCTTCTTGCGTCCCACGGGCCCTGTGTGTCTCGAGGTGGGGCGTCGCTCCCCTAGTTCACAACGTCCCGACCCCGGCGTTGGGTTCCATCGTGTCAGGTCAGCCCCTGCCGTTCCAGGCGACCCCGGGGGAATTCAGGGACGACCCTGATCGATTCTGTGGATACGCGTACGGCCCCGGGGTCACAACCCGGGGCCGTACGCGTACGAAGCGTTTCTCTGCGCGTTCCTAAGCGGCGATCGTGGACGCGAGCTTCGGCGCGCCGATCGTGGTCCGCAGCTGGGTGTTCATCCGCGGCGCGGGCGAAAGCCGCAGGTCGGAGAGGTCGTCGCCGACCAGCTCGGAGACCAGGCGGCCGCCTTCGAACCCGCTCGCGGACGCGGTGGCTTCCCGCTCCGCCGGCACGGTCTCCCTCGCGGCACCGTCGACCACGCGCTCGTCGACCGGGGCCACCTCCACCGACTCGAGGGCCGTCACGTCTGCCGCGACCTTGTGGAGCAACTCGCCGAGCGGAAGGTCCAGGGCGTCGCAGATGGAAGCCAGCAGCTCGCTGGAGGCCTCCTTCTGACCACGCTCGACCTCGGACAGGTAGCCGAGGCTCACCCTGGCGGCGCGGGAGATGTCACGCAGCGTCCGACGCTGGTTGGTGCGGGCATGACGGAGCCGATCACCGATCGCCTCACGCAACAGCACGGTCATCACGCGCCTCCTTCCCGAACTGGTGCCTCCTACGTTACCCAGAGCGGTGCCCCGAGCGCAGGACTTGACACGTGCGTCCGCCAAGGGCGAACGCCCCATTCAGTGTAGATGTTCCCCGAGCAGGGAAAACGCCGAACGCACCGACGCGGTCCTGATCATGTCCCGGTCACCGGTCTCCACCAGGGTACGGACGATCCGGGTCGACGGCCCGCTGAGACCGATGTGCACGGTGCCCGGAGGCACCCCGTCCTGGGCGGTCGGGCCCGCGACGCCGGTCAGCCCCAGGCCCCACGTGGCGCCGCACCGCTCGCGAGCGCCGTCGGCCAGCTGCGCCGCCACCTCGGGGTGCACTGCGCCGTGCTCGGCCAGCAACTTCTCGTCGACGCCCGCCAGCGCGACTTTCAGCTCCGTGGCGTAGACGACGAGCCCGCCGCGCAGCACCACGCTCGCGCCCGGGATGCGGGCGACAGTGGCGCACACCAGCCCGGCGGTCAGCGACTCGGCCGTGGCCACGGTCTCCCCGCGCCGGGTCAGGGCGGCCACCAGCTGCGCGGCCGCCTCGTCGAGCTCCGCCATCAAGCGCCCGTCGCCCGGCGGCCCGCCGCGCGCAGGCGGATCGCGCGGATCAGGTAGTCGACGCCGGTGACCACGGTCAGCAGAACAGCGAGCCCCATCAGCACCCAGCGCACCGGGTCCGCGCCGGCCGGCAGCGGCAGCAGGTAGACGACGATCGCCAGGATCTGCGTCATCGTCTTGGCCTTGCCGCCGCGGCTCGCCGGAATCACACCGTGACGAATCACCCAGAAGCGCAGAAGTGTGACGCCTATCTCCCTGACCGCGATCACGATCGTGACCCACCACGGCAGCTCGCCGAGCACGCTGAGCCCGACGAGGGCGGCGCCGATGAGCGCCTTGTCCGCGATGGGGTCGGCGATCTTGCCGAAGTCGGTGATCAGGCCGTACTTGCGGGCGACCCACCCGTCGACCTGGTCGGTGGCCGAGGCGATGACGAACAAGCCCGTGGCGATCGCGCGCCACGTGGTGTCCACGCCGTCGCCGGCGAAGAGCGCGAGGACGAACAGCGGCACCAGCATCAGCCGCGAGAGCGTGAGCAGGTTCGCGACGTTCAGCGTCGGGACGGGCGTCGGTTCGGGTACGGCAGGCTCGGGCATGCGGGCGGCCCCCGTTTCAGCAGGCACCTCGTGGGTCTGGGGGGCCGCTCCCTGGGACGACGCCTGCGCGGCGCGGGTCATGCCCTCGCCGGCGTCGCTGGGTGCGGCACTCACCGGTCCGCGTCCGGCACCGGGCGGACGATCAGGTCGACCCCGGCGGAGTCGACGACCTCGCAGCGCACCAGATCGCCCACCTCGACGGCGGCACGGTCCGGGTCTTCGAGGATCACGCACTCACCGTCGACCTCGGGCGCCTGGTGGGCGGCACGGCCGACGGCGTCTTCGCCGTCCTCGGCCTCCTGCTCCACCAGCACGTCCACGAACGTGCCGATGCGATCCTCGGCCCGCTGGGCGGTGAGCTCTTCGACCAGCGCCGAGATCCGGGTGACGCGCTCGGTGACCACGGCGGGGTCGAGCTTGCCGTCGAAGGTCTCGGCCTCCGTGCCGTCCTCGTCGGAGTAGCCGAACACACCGACGGCGTCGAGGCGCGCGCCGGTGAGGAAGCGTTCGAGTTCCGCGAGGTCGTCCTCGGTCTCGCCGGGGAAGCCGACGATCACGTTGGTGCGGATCCCGGCCTCCGGCGCGTACTCGCGAATCTGCTCGGTGAGCGCGAGGAACGAGTCGGTGGACCCGAACCGGCGCATCCGGCGCAGCACCTGCTCGCTCGAGTGCTGGAAGGACAGGTCGAAGTAGTCGGCGACGCCCGGCGTGGTCGCGATGGCCTTCACCAGCTGCGGGCGCGTCTCGGCCGGCTGCAGGTAGGACACGCGCACGCGGTCGATGCCCTCGACCTCGGCCAGGCGCGGCAGCAGCAGCTCGAGGGCGCGCGTGCCGTCCCGGCCGAAGTCCTTGCCGTAGGAGGTGGAGTTCTCGCTGACGAGGAACAGCTCCTTCACGCCGTTCTCGGCGAGCCACTGCGCCTCGGCGACGATCTCCTCCGGCTGGCGCGAGACGAACGAGCCGCGGAACGACGGGATGGCGCAGAACGAGCAGCGCCGGTCGCAGCCCGACGCGATCTTCAGCGCGGCCACGGGCGAATCGTCGAGCCGGGTGCGCAGCACGCGCGGGCCCCAGCCGTGCTGGGCGTGCCCGGGGACCTCCACGGCCTCCGCGGCCGCGGGCCGCTGCACCGGGCTGATCGGCAGCAGCTTGCGCCGGTCCGACGGCGTGTGCGACGCGACCGTGCGGCCGGCCACGACGTCGTCGAGGCGGTCGGACAGCTCGGCGTAGTGGTCGAACCCGAGCACGGCGTCGGCCTCGGGCAGGCTTTCGGCCAGCTCCGTGCCGTAGCGCTCCGCCATGCACCCGACGGCCACGACCTTGCGGCCGGTGTCGGACGCGGCGAGCAGCGTGTCGACCGAGTCCTTCTTCGCCGACTCCACGAAGCCGCACGTGTTCACCACGACCACGTCGGAGTCCTCGGGGTCCGCCGCCAGCTCCCAGCCCCCGGCCGCGAGCCGTCCGGCCAGCTCCTCGGAGTCGACCTCGTTGCGGGCGCAGCCCAGGGTCACGAGGGAGACACGACGACTGCGGGCTGGCTCAGTGGTGGGAGAAGGCACGACGTTGAGGGTAGCCGCCGCACCCACGCCGGTCGGCGACGGCGTCACCCAGTGCGGTGGCCCGGCCCCGCCGGTGGGCGGGCTTTCCCGCTCCCCCACCGGCGGGGCGCGCCGAAGGTCACCCTTGCGGGGGCAGATCCGCCGGTGTCAGGAGCGTCAGTTCGGCGTCGTCGACGGACTCGAGGTCGACGTCCGGGCCGGCGAGGCGCAGCGCCTGCGCGGCGATCGCCTGCTCCAGCAAGCCGCGGGCCGAGCGGCCGTTGGCGAAGCCGCTGCCGCGGTCGATCCCGGCCATGACCGCGGGCAGCGCCGCGGTGAGGTCGGGGGCGAGCCGGTAGCCGCGCTGGGTGGTCATCGCCGTGAAGATCGCGGCCAGCTGCTCGTCGGAGTAGTCCGCGAAGTCGACGGTGCCGCCGAAGCGCGAGCGCAGGCCGGCGTTGGCGTCGAGGAAGCGGTCCATGTCGGCGGGGTAGCCGGCGGCGATGACGATCAGGTCGTCGCGGTGGTTCTCCATCTGGACCAGCAGCTCGGCGATGGCTTCCTGGCCGTAGTCGGCGTGGCCGCCGCCGTAGGTCTGCACGAGGGCGTAGGCCTCGTCGATGAACAGCACGCCGCCGAGCGCGCGTTCGCACACCTCGCGGGTCTTGGGCGCGGTCTGGCCGAGGTACTCCCCGACCAGGTCCGGCCGCGCGACCTCGACCAGGTGCCCGGACGTCAGCAGCCCCAACTCCCGGTACAGCCGCCCCATGAGCCGGGCGACGGTCGTCTTCGCCGTGCCCGGGTTGCCGGTGAAGACGAGGTGGCGGCTGCTCGCCCCGACGGGCAGGCCGGCCTTGCGCCGCCGCGCGTCCAGCCGCGCGCCGGCGACGAGCGCGCGCACGCGTTGCTTGACCGCGTCGAGGCCGATCATGCCGTCGAGCTCGGCGAGCAGGTCGTCGAGACCACGGCGTGGTCCGGCGTCGTCCGTGACCGCGACGCCGGACTCCCCGGCGCCCGGCAGATCGGCGGCGACCAAAGTGGACAGTGCCGACGCCGGGGTGTCCGGCTGCGCCGCGAGCCGGGCCGACTGCTTGCCGATCGTCGACTCCAGCACGCCGCGCGCGGAGCGGCCGTTGGCGAAGCCGCGCCCACGCGGGATGCGGCGCATGGCCTCGGGCAGTTCCGCGAGGAGGTCGTCGGAGAGCTCGTAACCCTGGCCTCGCGCGAGGACGCGGTAGATCCCGGCGAGCTCGTCGGCGGTGTAGTCGGGGAACTCGATCCGGGTGGCGAACCGCGAGCGCAGACCCGGGTTCGTCTCCAGAAAGCCGTCCATCTCCTTCGGGTAACCGGCGGCGAAGACGACGAGGTCGTCGCGGTGGTTCTCCATCTGGAGCAGGATCTCGGTGACGGCTTCGCGGCCGTAGTCGTCGTCCTTGTCCAGCGCGAGGCTGTAGGCCTCGTCGATGAAGAGCACACCGCCCGACGCGCGTTCGCACACGGCGCGAGTCTTCTTCGACGTCTCGCCGACGTACTCGCCGACCAGGTCCGGCCGCGCGACCTCGACGACGTGGCCCTTCGGCAGCGTCCCCAGCGCCTGGTAGATCTTGCCGAGCAGCCGCGCGACGGTCGTCTTGGCCGTGCCGGGGTTTCCGGTGAGCACCAGGTGTCGGCTGCGGCTGGCCACGGGCAGGCCCGCGTCACGGCGCCGGGCGTCGATCTGGGCCTCGGCGACCAGCGCGCGCACGCGCTGCTTCACCGAGTCGAGGCCGATCATCGTGTCCAGCTCGGCCAGCAGCTCCTCGATCGGCTGCCCGCTCCGCTGCTCGGCCGCGGCGACGAGCGGCGCGAGGTGCTGCTGCGTCAGGTGGATCCGGCCGTCCGCCGACGGACCGCTCGCGACGGCTTCCCGCCCGGCGGCGTCCAGCAACGCCTCGACACCGCGGGCGCCGGCGGAGAGGTTCGCCAGCTGCGCCAGCCGGTCGCGGACGTCCGGGGGCAGCACAAAGGAGCGCTCGACCGCGACGACGTCCAGCAGCGCGGCCGCGTGCGCGTGCCGGGTGAACTTCGGCAACCGGTACTGCAGCACGGCGGAAACCAGGTCCGGTGCCTCGGTGCGCAGCCGCTCGGCCACGCGCTCGGTGCCCGCGAGCACGAGCAGGCGGCAGCTGCCTTGGTCGTGCGCGTAGTCCCGCAACGCGCGCAACACACCGGCCGGATCCTTGTCCAGGAGCGTGTCGAGGTCTTCGACGAGGACCAGCGCCGGGTCGGTGCGCCGCGAGACAAACCCGCGCAGCGCGTCGCCGGCCGAGTCTTCGTCGCCCAGCACCTCGGCCGCGCCGACCGTGACGAAGTCCTCGAACCCGACGTCGGCCGCGCCGAGCTCGTCGCGCACCGACCGCCACAGCCGGCTCTGCCCCGTGTGCGGCTGGCCGACGAGCAGCACCAGCGGGTTCGGCTGCCGGTTGCCGGAAGCGTTGCGCCGTTCCCATTCCTGGTACGCGACGGTCCACTCGGCGTACGCCTGCTCGTACCGCTCCTGCTCTTTCCGGCCCCGCGCGCGGTTGCCGGCGGCGAGCAGGTCGAAGGTCATCGAGCGGGTGTTGCGGGCGAGGTCGTCGAGGAGCCCGCCCTGCTTGCCCTGGGGTCGCTCGGGTTCCGGCGGCGGCGGTTCACCCGAGCCACCCTGGCCGTGTCGCGTGCGGTCGGCCCACGAGACGACCTGCACCACGCGGCGCACGAACTCGGCCGCCGGCTCGTCGCCGGAGACGAACCCGCCGCCGCTCAGGTTTTCCACCCGGACGGGGGTTTCCGCCGGACGCGCCGGCGTCGGCGGCGCGACGGGACCGGCCGGACCGCTTTGCGGCGGCGCGGGTTGAGCGGGCACCGGCGCGGACGGGAGCGGCGGTGCCTGTGCCGGCATCGGCGGTGGCGCGGACCGACCCGGCCACGACTGTGCGGGCATCGGCCCGGACTGGGGCGGTGGCGCGGGCGGGAAACCGGTCTGGACCGGCTGAGCGGGTGGCGGTCCGGGCGGCATCGGCCGTGCGTTTTGCCCGCCCGGAGCACCAGGTCCGGCCGGCGCCGCGAACGGTCCCCGCGGACCACCTCGGCCGCCAGGTCCCGGGCCCGGCTGCCCGCCGTTCGGCGGCACCATCCGAGTCCCGGCCCGATACGCCGGATCCGGCGGCACCACCCCGAACTGCCACGCACCACCCGGTCGTGACCACTGCCACGGCTGTCCCGGCACCAGCAGCCACGAAGTGCCGTCCGGTCCGGCCAGCGTCGTCGTCCGGCCCGCCGCAGCCTCGGCCTGGGCGGCCTGGAATGCGTCCCACCCCGCGCGCGTCATCTCCCCCGCTTCCCCCTGTCGATCTCCCGGTGCCGCAGCATACGGGGATCAGGGAACCGGAGCGATCACCACTTCAGGGCGGCCTTCATCTGCTTGTCGGCGATGGGGGCCAGCGTGGTCAGGAAAGTGGCGGTGAGGTGGTTGTCGTCCATGTACACCAGCACGTTGCCGACCACCGGCGGGCAGGTGTCCTTGTCGCAGAAGTAATCCGTGAAGTCGAGGAACGACACGTTGCCCGGCACGCCGCGCGTACTCGTGTACGACGGCGCGGCCGGCTGCACGGCGTCGCGGTCGAGCACGCACACCGGGTTGGTCGGACCCTGCTGCGCGACGCAGGCGGCCATGTTGAACGCGAACCGCGGATTGTCGCGCAAGGCCACCACGGGGATGCCGGCCTTGTCCATCGCCGACCACTGGGTCACGAAGCCCGCCGGGGTCGTCTCGGTGATGCCCGCGTGGGTGTTCACGCTCGCCAGGGTGACCACGGCGTCGGGGTGCATCGCGACGATCTCGTCGGCCGCGGCCTTGTTCCAGTCCATGCAGGCCTGGTCGCCGGGCATCAGGTCGGCGTTGCTGGAGAACGGGCAGGCGCCCTTCAGCATCGACGTCACGGCCCAGCCCTCGGTCTGCACCATCGGCAGGAACGCGGCGAGGTACTGCTGCATGTGCGAGTCGCCCACGAGGACCACGCGCTTCTTCGGCGGGCCTTCGGGGTTCTGCGTGCAGACCTTGAGTTCCTCGTTGCGCGGCGACATCGTGCATTTGTCGTCGGTGATGCCCGCCCAGTCTTCGGGCAGTTTCAGCGTCGGCGGCACGATCGAGGGCTCCGCAGAACCGCGGTAGGCGAACCCGGGTGCGTGCGCGGCGGCTCCGGGGTGGTCGGCGTCCGCGAGCGAGATCGTGTAGTTGGCCTGTGCCGAGGTGTACGTGCCCCACACACCGGCCGCGATCAGCACCGGCGCCAGCGCCAGAATGCCGAACCGGTAGGCGCCCCAGCGCTTCACCGTGCCGATCTTCGACAACCGGATCGGGTTCTCGATGAAGTGGTAGGTGAGGATCGAGAGCACGAACGACGCGCCGATCACCACCGCGCCGCCGAGCAGGCCGACGGCCGCGCGGTCACGCACGACCAGGTAGAACACCAGCACCGGCCAGTGCCACAGGTACAGCGAGAAGCTCAGGTTGCCGAGGTAGCCCAGAGGCTTCGAGCTGAGCCAGCGGTCGGCGCCGAAGACGGTGTTCGTCTGGCCGGCCACGAGCACGAGCCCGGCCGAGAGCGTCGGCCACAGCGCGATCCAGCCGGGGAACACCGAGTCGACGCGCAGCACGATGCCGCACAGCACCAACCCGGCCACGCCGATCCAGCCGAGCACCACGCGCAGGCCCCGCGGCAGCGTGAAAGAGTCGAGGAACATCACCATCAGGCCGCCGAGCGCGAACTCCCACACGCGGGTGAGGCCGTGGAAGTAGGCCAGCGGCTGGTCGACGGCGGTGAGGTACACCGAGTACGCCAGCGAAGCCACGAACAGCGTGATGAGCAGAGTGTTCACGGTGTGGCGCAGCGACAGCCCGAGGCGGCGCACGAGGAAGCCGAGCGCGACGAAGACCAGCGGCCACAGCAGGTAGAACTGGCCCTGGATCGACAGCGACCAGAAGTGCTGGACCAGGCTCGCGCTGTTGTGCTGGGCGAAGTAGTCGACGGAGTCGGCGGCCAGCTGCCAGTTCTCGTAGAACAGCGCGGAGGCGAAGACCTCGCGAATGGTCTGGAACCAGCGGTCCTCGGGCAGCAGCAGCGTGGAGACGACAACCACCGCGAGCAGCACGGTCATCGCCGCCGGGAAGAGCCGCTTGATCATCCGGCCCCACATCGGCCGCAGCTCGATCTTCCCGCGCAGCAGCGCGCGGTAGAGCTGGCCGGTGATCAGGAAGCCCGACACCAGGAAGAACACGTCGACGCCGCCGGAGATCCGGTCGAGCCACACGTGGTAGACCACGACCAGCAGCGAGGCGAGGGCTCGCACGCCCTGCAGCTCGGGCCGGAAACGGCTCTGTGCCGCACTGGGCGCCGGAGGCTTACCGGGTCGTTCAGGCGCGACCACGGTGGTCCCGGACATGCACTTCCTCCCCCAGAGGCCACCTGGGGCGGCCTGATGTTCTGAGCGGCTACTGATCGATCAGGGCGTGCAATAGCTATACGTGAAGGCCGTTCCGCTCACGCATCCGGGGTACCTCGATCGAGCCGTCCGGGGCGCCGGGCGCCGCGATCGATATCTTGGACCGTGTGCCCCTTGACTCCGTCCGACCCACTGTCCGCCGCGCGCGCATAGCCGACGTCCGCAAGATCAAAGCACTGGTCGACGCCGACGCCGGCCGCGTGCTGCTCGAGAAAGACCTGGTCACGCTGTACGAGGCGATCCAGGAGTTCTGGGTGGCGGTGGACGAGGACGGCACCGGCGACGAGGACGTGCTCGGCGCCGCCGCGCTGCACGTGCTGTGGGAGGACATCGCCGAGCTGCGCACGGTCGTGGTCGACAAGGCCGCGCGCGGCCGGGGCATCGGTCACGCGTTGGTGGGCCGGCTCGTGGACGAGGCGCGCGACCTGGGCCTCAAGCGCCTGTTCGTGCTGACGTTCGAGACCGGCTTCTTCCTGCGCCACGGCTTCGTCGAGATCGACGGCACGCCCGTGTCGCACGAGGTCTACGAGGAGATGCGCCACTCGCTCGACCCGGGTGTCGCGGAGTTCCTCGACCTGCCCTACGTCAAGCCGAACACCCTGGGCAACTCGCGCATGCTGCTGGAGTTCTAGACCGGCCCCCAGCCAGGGACGAGGTGCGCCGGCGCGCGGCCTCGTCCGTCCGGAAAGCCGAAAACCTCGGGCCCTTCGCTCACGCTCGGCCGATTGCGGGCGCGCGCCGGCCTCCCCGCGGCCAAGATCGAGTGCGGCCGCCGCGGCGGCCGAGACGATCTTCGCCTCGCGACAGGGAGCCCTGATGGAGTTCGACCACGTCCTGACCACCACGCCGTCGGTGCGGCGCAAGCTGGACCTGCGGCGTCCGGTGGAGAACGAGGTGCTCGCCGAGTGCCTCGAGCTGGCCCTGCACGCGCCCACGCCCGGCAACCAGCAGTCGTGGCGCTGGCTAGTCGTGCGCGACCAGGACGTGAAGAACCGGCTGGGCGAGCTGTTCCGCCGCGTCGGACTGGCGTACCTGGAGCAGTACGCGGACGTCGCCGCCGCCGACCCGGCCATGGCCCGCTCGGTCGCCTCCGGCCGGCACCTGATCGACGTGATCGAGCAGGTCCCGGCGTTCGTGGTGCCGTGCGTCGAAGGCCGCACGACCGGCGCGAACGTGGCCGACGCGGTGCTCTACGGCGGCATCTTCCCCGCCGTGTGGAGCTTCCAGCTGGCCCTGCGCTCACGGGGCCTCGGCTCGACGCTCACCACCTACCACCTGCAGACCGAGGCCGAGGCGGCCGAGATCCTGGGCATTCCCGAGGGCTACACGCAGGCCTGCCTGCTGCCCGTGGCCTACACGACCACGACCGACTTCAAGCCCACCCCGCGCCGCCCACTGTCGGAGGTCGCCTACCTCGACCACTGGGGAAAGTCGCTCGGCTGATCAGCTCACCCGCAACGTGATCCGCTCGCCCGCGCGGCTCACGTCGACGAGCTCGACGTGAGCCGCCGCGTACGTCAGGTCGTGCGGCCCGCGCCGGCCAGTGTGCAGCTGCGCCGCGGTCTGCTCCCCGCGCCCCGGCTGGCTCAACGACACGGCCACGACCGCGTCACCGGCCCACACGCACGTGACGTTCGCCGGACACCGCGAGTCCTCGACCAGGCGCGTGTACCGCACGGTCAGGTCCTTGGTGCTCAGCTGCGCCTCCTGGCCGACCTTGAGCGTCACGTCCCGGCCGGGCTCCGCCGGCACGGTCCCCACCGCCGCGGCCGGCGGCGGCGCGCCGCCCGCACCGTCGAGCGTGTGCGCGAGCGCCACCGAACTCCCCGCGCCCACCGCGAGTACGGCGACGGTCCCGATGGCCAGAGCGAGCTTGTGCGCGTCCATGTGATCAGGACGGAAGGATCACCGGTCCTGGTTGCACCACCGCGTCAGAAGTCCTCGTCGTCCGAGTCGCCCGGCGAGGCGTCGCCGCCGCGGATCATGAACAGGACGCCCTCCAGCTCTTCCGGCTTGATGAGCACGTCGCGGGCCTTCGAGCCCTCCGAGGGGCCCACGACGCCGCGGCTTTCGAGCAGGTCCATGAGGCGGCCGGCCTTGGCGAAGCCGACGCGGAGCTTGCGCTGGAGCATGGACGTGGAGCCGAACTGCGACGTGACGATGAGCTCGGCGGCCTGGAGCAGCACGTCGAGGTCGTCGCCGATGTCGGGGTCGATCTCCTTCTTCTCGCCGGCCTTCTGAGCCGTGACGCCGACGGTGTAGTCGGGCTGGGCCTGGTCCTTGGCGAACGAGACGACGGCCGCGATCTCCTCGTCGCCCACGAACGCGCCCTGGATGCGGACCGGTTTGCCGGCGCCCATCGGCAAATACAACGCGTCGCCCATGCCGATGAGCTTCTCGGCGCCCGGCTGGTCGAGGATGACCCGCGAGTCGGTGAGCGACGACGTGGCGAACGCCAGCCGCGAGGGCACGTTGGTCTTGATCAGGCCGGTGACGACGTCGACCGACGGCCGCTGTGTGGCCAGCACCAGGTGGATGCCGGCGGCGCGCGCCTTCTGCGTGATGCGCACGATCGCGTCTTCCACGTCGCGGGGCGCGGTCATCATGAGGTCGGCCAGCTCGTCGACGATCGCCATGATGTACGGGTACGGCCGGTACTCGCGCTCGCTGCCCGGGGGCGCCGTGATCTCGCCGGAGCGGACCTTGCGGTTGTAGTCGTCGATGTGGCGGACCTTGTTGACCTGCATGTCCTGATAGCGCTGCTCCATCTCCTCCACCAGCCAGGCCAGCGCGGCGGCGGCCTTCTTCGGCTGGGTGATGATGGGCGTGATCAGGTGCGGGATGCCCTCGTACGGCGTGAGCTCGACCATCTTCGGGTCGATGAGGATCATGCGGCACTCGTCCGGCGTCGCGCGGGCGAGCAGCGACACCAGCATCGAGTTGACGAAGCTCGACTTACCGGAACCGGTCGAGCCCGCCACTAGCAGGTGGGGCATTTTCGTGAGGTTCGCGGTGACGAAGTGGCCCTCGATGTCCTTGCCGAGCCCGATCACCATCGGGTGGTTGTCCTTGACCGTGGACGGCGCGCGCAGCACGTCGCCCAGGCGCACCATCTCGCGGTCGGAGTTCGGCACCTCGATGCCGACGGCCGACTTGCCGGGGATCGGCGCGAGCAGCCGGACGTTGTCCGTGGCCACGGCGTACGCGATGTTCTTCGTGAGCGCCGTGATCTTCTCGACCTTCACGCCCGGGCCGAGCTCGACCTCGTAGCGCGTGACCGTGGGGCCGCGGGTGAAGCCGGTGACCTGCGCGTCGATGCTGAACTGGTCGAGCACGCCGGTGATCGCCTCGATCATGGCGTCGTTGGCCTTGCTGCGGGATTTCGGCACGTCGCCGAGCTTCAGCAGGTCGGGTGACGGCAGCTGGTAATCGCCCTCGACGGTCCGCGTCATCGCCAGCGGCGGCTCCGGCGCCTTCTTCGGCTTCTTCTCCGGCACCTCTTCGGCGGGCTTCGGCTTGGGCGGGCGCACCGGCATCGGCGGCTCGGCCAGCATCGCGTCGAGGTCGAGCTGCTCGCCCTCGGTGTCGGCGCTGCTCTGGCGGCGACGCGACGGCTTGCGCAGCCGCACGGCCTTCGGGTCGGCCTCGATGAGCTCGTCGGCCTCGGGTTCCGCGTTGTCGCCCTCGAGGTCGGCCAGCTCGTCTTCGTCGAGACCCCACGTGCGAAGGCGGTGCGGGATCTCGCGCACGGGCGTGCCGGTGAACACCAGCACGCCGAACAGCAGCGCCAGGATCAGCAACGGCACTGCGACCCACGTGGTGACGCCCTTGGTCAGCAGCCCGCCGGACAACAGCCCGATGATGCCGCCGGCGTACATGCGGCCGTCGTTGGTTTCGGGCAGCGCCGTGAAGATGTGCAGCATCCCCAGCACGGACAGCACGACCAGCCCCGTGCCGATCACCATCCGCGGCCGGGTCTCGGGGTTCGGCTCCGACCGCATCAACGCGACCGCGACCACCACCAGCACCAGCGGCAACGTCACCGCGCCGGCGCCCAGCACCGTGCGCGTCGCGACCTCCACGGCCGCCCCGATCGGCCCCGCGGCCCGCCACCACACGCCCACGGCCGCGACGATCGCCAGCGCGATCAGCCCCAGCGCCAGCCCGTCACGGCGGTGTTCCGCCTCCAGCTCCCGCGTGCGCCCGACCGTGCGGGCCAGCGAGCCGACGCCCTTGGCCACCAGGTTCCACGTGCCGCGCACCCCGCGCCCGAACGCGCCGGACTTCGCCTTTCCCCGCCGCGGCGGGGGTTTGCGCGCCGCACTCCTCGGCCGTGACCCAGAACTTGAAGAACGCGACCCGGAAGCCCCGGACGAGCGCGGCTTCGCCGGCGTGCGCGAACCACGCGCCGGTGCCTTCCCGCCGCTTCCCGCCGTGCTCCGCTTCCTCGTCGCCGACCCAGACATGCCTCCACGGTAACGGCCCGGGACCGATAGTCACATGCGCCACTCTCAGAGCAGGAGAAACAATCGTCGCGAACGTCCCGGCCGACCTGGTGGATCTCCGCTCAGCAGAGCGATTCGGCCGCCGCGAGGATCTTCTCGGCCTTCGCCTGGTCGACCGACACATCGGCGCTGATGAAATACCAGGTCACGCTCGCGAGCACGGCCGCGTGGTCCTTGCCCTGCGCGACGTCGTCGCACAGGTCGTGCGCGTGCGCGATCGCGGCGCCCATGTTGGTGACGAGGGCCGGGTCGATCGAACCGAGGGCCGCGAGGTAGGCCCGCTCGCGTGGTCCGATCGCGACGGCCCGCGGCGAAGGCTTTGGCGTCGGCACCGGGGCGGGGTCCGGGCCGCCACATGCGGTGAGGAGGACCAGCGCGGTGGGGATCGGGACAAGTTTGCGCACGGCCGCTACAGCGTGGGTGCACGCTGGTTCGTTACGAAGCCGAGGTCACGTGGTGAACCACCCCACCGGGCCGAGATCGGCTTCATGACATGCTCTGCCCATGTTCGCGCTGCAACAGGACGACTTCCCGGCCCCGCGTCGTGCCCCGGCGATCTGGCGGACGATGCTCAACATCGACCGCGGGCTGGTCAACATGGTGGGCCGGCTGACGGTGTCGGGGGCGGTGCCGCGGGAGCTGCGGGGGCGGCCGTTGCTGATGGCGGCGAACCACATCGGCGTGTTCGACGCGTTCGTGCTGATGGCGGCGTGCAAGAGGATCGGCATCAACCCGCGGTTCATGCTGGCCGGGGGCATCCTGGACGCGCCGGTGATCGGGCCGGCGCTGCGCGTGAGCGGGCATCTGCGGGTGGACCGCAAGCACGCGGCGACGGCCATCGGGCAGTTCGCCGAGGCCGTGGAGGAGCTGAAGACCACGCGGGAGCCGATCGTCGTCTACCCGGAGGGGCGGATCAGCCACGACCCCGGGCTGTGGCCGGAACGCGGCAAGACGGGGGCGGCGCGCCTGGCGCTGGCCGCGGATGTCCCGGTGATCCCGATCAGCCAGTGGGGCGCGCACGAGGCCGTGTACTGGGGCACCGAGACCGTGAACGGCCCGGCCGACCTGGTGCCGCTCGCGCGTTCGGGCCTGAGTGCGCCCCTGCGGCGGCCCAGGTTCAAGGTGCACTTCGGGGCGCCGGTGGACCTGGCGGACGTCGAGCCGCAGCGGCCGGGCGCCGGGGTGCGCGCGCACGCGAAGATCATGCAGGCGATCACCGACGGTCTCGTGCCGCTGCGCCGCGACGAGCCCGTGCGGCCGCGGTTCAACGACCCGACGCGGCCGACGGACACCGTGAGCCCCTGGAAGCCGGGACCGCCCACCCCTCGGACAGCACAGTCCTGAACCCGCGCTTTCGCCTAGAGTCGCGGGGCGTGAGCACACGCATCCTCGTCGTCTACTACAGCGCCACCGGCAACACCGCCGCCCTCGCCTCCGCGCTGGCCGAGGGCGCCCGGGAGACCGGTGCCGAAGTCCGGGTCCGGACCGTGCGCGAGACCGCGCCGCCCGAGGCCGTCGCGAGCAACCCGCGCTGGCAGGCGTGGGTGGACTCCGGTCCGCACCACGAGTACGCCACCCTCGCCGACCTCGAGTGGGCCGACGGCATCGCCGTGGGCAGCCCCACCCGCTTCGGCGGTCCCGCGGCCCAGCTGAAGTCCTTTTTGGACAGCACGGGTGGCTTGTGGGCACAGGGAAAGCTGGCCGACAAGGTCGCGACGTCGTTCACCACGGCGTCGACCGCGCACGGCGGCCTCGAGGCGACCGTGCTGGCCACGAACAACATCTTCTACCACTGGGGCGCCATCGTCCTGCCGCTCGGCTACGGCGACCCGCACCTGAAGGAGTCGGGCAACCCCTACGGTGGCTCGTTCGTCTCGCGCAAGTCCGCTGCGCCCGACGACCTGGCGCTCGGCGCGCTGACCCGGCAGGGCAAGCGCCTCGCGACGATCACCACCCACGTCGCCACCGGACTGAAAGCGGACGATAACCGCTAAAACGGTTTCGGTGGTGACGCGAAAGTCGTACTGTCGACGAGCGTGACCACCGAACTGCCCGTCCTCGCGCCACCCCGCGTCGCGCACCGCGGCCGCGGGGTGGCGTTCGTGCTGCTCGCCGCGCTGTTCTTCAGCACGTCGGGCACGCTCGGCAAGCCCGCGATGGCCGCCGGGATGACGCCGGAGCAGGTCGCGACGTTCCGCATCGGCTTCGCTGGCCTCCTTCTTCTCGCCGGCACGGCCGCCATCGCGCCGCGCACGCTCAAGGTCCGCCGCGGCGAGTGGCCGATGCTGCTCGCGTACGGGCTGCTCGGCGTCGCCGGCACGCAGCTCGCGTACTTCATCGCCGCCGACCGCGTGCCCGTGGGCATCGCGATCCTGCTCGAGTTCCTCTCCCCCGTGCTGATCGCGCTGTGGGTGCGCGTGGTCCGCCGCACGCACCTGCCGCGCGCCATGTGGGCGGGCATCGGGCTCGCCATCGCCGGCCTCGCGCTCGTCGGCCAGGTCTGGCAGGGCCTCACCCTCGACGCGATCGGCGTCCTCGCCGGCCTGGGCGCCGCGGTGTGCTCCGCCGGCTACTTCCTCATCGGCGAACGCGCCGTCGCCGACCGCGATCCCCTCGGCTTGGTGACGTGGGGCATGGTCATCGGCGCCGTGATCGTGTCCGTGGTCAGTCCACCGTGGACGATCCCGTGGTCACTGCTGGACCACGCTGTGGAGTTCGGCCCGTGGACGCCCCCGATCTGGCTGCTGCTGACGTTGCTGGTGCTGCTCTCGACCGTGCTGTCCTACCTGCTCGGCATCACGGCGCTGCGCCACCTGCCCGCCTCGGTCGCCAGCGTGCTCGGCCTCCTCGAACCCGTCACGGCGACGGCCTTCGCGTGGGCGCTGCTCGGCGAGGCGCTGGCGTGGCCCCAGGCCCTCGGCGCGGCGATCCTGCTCGGCGGAGCGTATGTGGTGCAACGGTTTTCGAAAGGCGTGACCTAACCCTGCCGGGCGGGCCGGATGGTCAGGTCGCCGATCTCGACGTCGTCCGGCTGCTCGATCGCGAACGCGATGGCCCGCGCCACGGCCTCGGGCGCGATGCCCAGCGCCGCCATGGCTTCCTGGGCCTGCGCCCGCTGCCCGGGATCCTCGACGTAGTCGACGAGCTCCGTGCGGACGTACCCCGGCGAGATGGAGGTCGTCCGCAGCACGCCGTCGGTGGACTCCTGGCGCAGCGCCTCGAGCAGCGTACGCACGGCATTCTTGGTCCCCGCGTACACGGCCTGCGCCGGCACGATCTTGAGGCCCGACGTCGACACGGTGGTCACGAGGTGCCCGCTGCCCTGCTCGCGGAACACCGGCAGCGCGGCAGCGATGCCGTGCAGGACCCCGCGCAGGTTGACGTCGATCATCGCGTCCCAGCTGTCCACGTCGAGATCGCCCACCGGGGCGATCCGCGCGACGCCGGCGTTGGCCACCAGCACGTCGAGCCGGCCGAACCGGTCCACGGCCAGTGCCACCAGCCGCTCGAGATCGGCCCGCTTTGTCACGTCGACGTCCAGCATCTCCGCGCGCCCGCCCGTGGCCCGGATCCGCGCCACGAGCACCGCCAGCCGGTCGGTGCGCCGCGCGCCCAGCACCACGGCCGCACCGCGGGTCGCCAGTTCCAGCGCCGTCGCCTCCCCGATCCCGCTGCTCGCGCCGGTGATGGCGACGACCTTGCCCTCCACTGTGCTCATCTCGACCTCTCCGCCCTAAACTGACAACTGTCCGCTTACGGCTCCCACCGTACCGGACACTTGTCCACTTAGTCGAACGGAAGCGAGGTGACGCCGATGGCGAGCCGTGAGCTGCGGTCCGACGCGGTGGCCAACCGGGACCGCATCGTCGAGGCGGCGCGGGCCGAGCTGAGCAGGTCCAACGGAGCGATCGACGACCTCAAGCTCCACGGGGTCGCGAAGGCCGCGGGCGTGGGCCAGGGCACGCTCTACCGGCACTTCCCCACCCGCGAGCACCTGCTGGCGGAGGTGTACCGCCACGAGCTGACCCAGCTCGTCGAGGCCGTGCCGCCGTTGCTGGCCGAGCACCCGCCGCTGATGGCCCTGACCCACTGGCTGCACCGGCTGGTCGAGTACGCGCGCGTCAAACGCGGGGTCATGGCGGCGATCGAGGCCTCGGCGTGGCACGACCTGTACTCCGGCCAGCACCACCGGCTCGACGAAGCGCTCGGCACGCTGCTCGATCGCGGGAAAGCCGCTGGTCAGGTTCGTGGCGGGGTCGATGCCGCCGACGTCATCCTGCTCTTGGGCGCGTTGTCGCGGATCCCCGAGGCGGAGTGGGAGCCGCGGGCCGGCACCGTCGTCACGGTCATCGTCGACGGTCTCCGTCCGCCGAGAGACCCGGCCTAGCGCGCCACGAGCTGGGCCAGCGCCGCGTAGAACACCTCGCCGATCTTCGCCGGGTCGCGCGTCACGTACGCGCCGCCGCCGGTGATCGCGGTGATGGCGGACAGCTCGGTCCCGTCGGCGTCCTCGCCGATGCCGATCGCGATCACCGGCAGCGGGTGCGCCGGGTCGGCGAGGCGGGTGAGGCCGGCCAGGAACGCGTCGCGGGTGATGCCGGACGTGTCCTCGTTGCGGCCGTCGGTCATCACGATCACGACGTTGAGCACGCCGGGCTGCCAGTCACGGCGGGCGAGGGCGTAGACGTCGAGCACGGAGTCGTAGAGGCCGGTGCCCGCTTTCGGGATGGCGCGCACCGCGGTGAGCCGCGCGACGTCACCTGGCGTGAGGTGCTGCGCGACAGGCGCGAGGGGAAGCACCTCGCGGTAGTCCTTGGTCCCGTCGAGCCTCGTGGCGAACTCCCAGATCCGCACCTGCGTCGAGGGCCGGAACAGGTGCAGCGCCTGCTCGGCGGCGGCCACGGTCACCTGCATCCGGTTCAGGTTCGTGCCCCGCACACGTGCCTCCATCGAGCCCGAGACGTCCAGCAGCACCTCCGCGCGCGCGTCGAGGTTCACGCCCGCCCACTGGGTGAGCAGCACCTTGAGATCGGCGCCCGACGGCACGGGCGCGCTGCGCTGCGCGGCCGCCTGCACGTGCGGGTCGTCCTCGTGCCCGGCCAGGGCCTGCCCGGGCACGCGCAGGCCGGCCCGCCCGAGGGCCGCCGTTGCCGCGCCGCCCAGCATCGCCTGCTGCAACGCGTCGACGGCAGCGCTCTGCGCGCCACCGCCGCCGGTGCCGGTCAGCCGCGCGAACGGGTAGTCCAGCGCGGGCGCACCGGCCGAATACACCGCCACCAGCGGCGAAGCCCCGGAAGCAGCGTTGTGCTGCACCACGGAGCTCTCCGAAGCCGGATACGCCGTCGCTCCCCCGCCGTCGCCGACGGTGAACCGCCGCAGCACCGCCGCGAGGGCCCCCGCCGGGTCCGGTGCCGAGCCCACCTCGGCACGCAACCCGACCAGCGCCGAGGTGCCCACCGCGTCGCGAGCCGGGTCCGGGATGGTGAGCACGGCGTCCGGCGCGCCGACGACGTCGGTCCAGGTCAGCGTGCGCCCCGGCCAGCCGAGGCCGCGCGCGGCGCCTTCCGCCACGGCCAGCACCACCGGGGAGCTTGCGACCGACGGTCCCGACTCCGGCACGTCCGTCGCGCCGAGCTGCCGCGCCCGCTGCAACGCGATCGTCGAGTCCGGCACCCAGACCTGCGCCCGCTCCCCGCCGGGCGCAGAAAGCTCCGCCACGGCCTGCGCGGCATCGCGCGGACGGATCTCGTACGATTGGCACCTCGCTGAAAGTCCTTGCGCCACCTGGGAAAGCACCGGGGCGATGTCGGGCGAAGCCGACACCAGGACGTGCCCCCGCGCGCACCGGGTCTCCAGCGCGGCCGCGACCCACACCGCTCCGCCGAGCACGAGCAGCACGCAGACGGCCAGCGGCACCAGCAGCCGGCTTCGTCCCCGTACGCTCGAATGACGCCCCATCGGCGCAACCCTCCTGCTCAAAGCAGATTAACGCCGCCACGGCCCGAAGCTGTAGGACGAACGGTTCAAAGCCGGACTCGTACCTGAGGGGGAGCCAGGACCCGCCTCACGCGGGATGTGCCGGGCCGCCGCACGAGCGACCATGGGACCGACCACGAGAAACGGGGGCAGCCGTGACCACACCGAACAAGTCCGAGCAGCGCCGGGCCCGCAACGCACTCGCCCGCCAGGGCGCCGTCGTCGCCTTCGCACTGCTGATCGCCGCCATCACCCGCTGAAAAACCCGGCCGGCAGCGCTGACAAAACAACCGCCGCCGCTCCCCTGACGAGGAGAGCGGCGGCGGCCGTTGACGCGAGAACTCAGACCGGGATGACCGTCGGGACGATCATCGGCCGGCGCCGGTAGGTGTCGGCGACCCAGCGCCCGACGACCCGGCGCACCGCCTGCGCGATGCGGTGGGTGTCGGTGATGCCCTCGGCCTCCGTGCGCGCCAGCTCCATTTCCACGAGCGGCACCACGGCGTCGAGCGCCTTCGGGTCGTCGGAGAAGCCGCGCCCCGACACCGTCGGGCTGCTGACCGCGCGGCCCGTGCTGGAGTCGACGGCGACGCTGATCGAGATGAACCCGCCCTCGCCGAGCACCAGCCGGTCGGACAGCGTCGACTCGCCGACGTCGCCCACCGAAAGGCCGTCCACGTACACGTGGCCAACCTCGACGCGGCCAGTCCGCGAAGCCTTGCCGTCGACGAGGTCCACGACCACGCCGTCCTCGGCGATCACCACGTTGTCGGGCGACACACCCGTGCGGATGGCCAGCTCGCCGTTGGCGCGCAGGTGCTTCCACTCGCCGTGCACCGGCATCACGTTGCTCGGGCGCACCGCGTTGTACAGGTAGAGCAGCTCGCCGGCCGACGCGTGCCCGGACACGTGGACCTTGGCGTTGCCCTGGTGCACCACGTTGGCGCCGAGCCGGGTCAGGCCGTTGACCACGCCGAACACGGCGGTCTCGTTGCCCGGGATCATCGAGCTGGCGAGCACCACGGTGTCGCCCGCGCGGATCGAGATCTGCCGGTGCTCGCCACGCGCCATGCGCGAGAGCGCCGAGAGCGGCTCGCCCTGCGAACCGGTCGAGACGAACAGGACCTTGCTCTCGGGCAGCGTGCTCGCCTGGTCGAGGTCCACGAGCAGGCCATCCGGCACCTCGAGCAGCTTCAGCTCGGCCGCGATGCCCATGTTGCGGACCATCGAGCGGCCCACGAACGCGACCCGGCGACCGTGCCGCACCGCGGCGTCCAGCACCTGCTGCACGCGGTGCACGTGGCTCGCGAAGCACGCGACGATCACGCGCTGGTCGACCCGCCGGATCACGTCGTCGAGCACCGGGCCGATGTCGCGTTCGGGCATGACGAACCCGGGCACCTCGGCGTTGGTGGAGTCGACGCAGAACAGGTCCACGCCCTCGTCGCCCAGGCGAGAGAACCCCGCGAGGTCGGTGAGGCGCCCGTCGAGCGGCAGCTGGTCGAGCTTGATGTCACCGGTGTGCAGCACGACCCCGGCGGGCGTGCGGATGGCGACCGCGAGCGCGTCGGGGATCGAGTGGTTCACGGCGAAGAACTCGAGGTCGAACGCGCCGACCTTGCGCCGCTCGCCTTCGCGCACCTCGATGAGGTTCGGCCGCTGACGGTGCTCCTTGGCCTTGGCCGCGAGCAGCGCGTTGGTGAAGCGCGAGCCGTAGATCGGCAGGTCGGGCCGCAGCCGCAGCAGGAACGGGACGGCGCCGATGTGGTCCTCGTGCCCGTGGGTGAGCACGAGGCCGTCGATGTCGTCGAGCCGCTCCTCGATCGCCCGGAAGTCGGGCAGGATCAAGTCGACACCGGGCTGGTCGTCCTCGGGGAAGAGCACGCCGCAGTCGACGATCAGGAACCTGCCGTCGTACTCGAAGACGGTCATGTTTCGTCCGACCTCGCCGATGCCGCCCAGCGCGACGACGCGCAAGGCGCCTTCGGGAAGGGCGGGCGGGAGGTTCGTGGGTCCGGGTCCGGGGGGAAGTGAGCTCACCGGGGCAAGGTCCCAACGCTGGTGTGTGAGGTGGGGGCGACGTAGGCCGCCTGGGAATCCGCTTGTGCCACCCGTGCACCATGCCAGTCCTGGGCCGCGCTGTCGCCCAGCGGCACGCCGCCCTGGGCGAGATCGGCCGCGATCAGGGCACTTTGCTCCTCCGTGGCGGGCACGACGGGCAGCCGCGGGTCGCCGATGTCGAAGCCGCGCAGCCGCAGCGACGCCTTGGCGAACGCGACGCCGCCGACGCGCGACATCGCCCGCATCACCGGCAGCATGGCGCGGTGGTTGGTGCGCGCGGTGGAGGTGTCGCCGCTCTCGTAGGCCTCGATCATCGCGCGGATGCGCCCGGCCACCACGTGGCCGATCACGCTGACCACACCGACGCCGCCGACGGCGATCCACGGCAGGTTCAGGCCGTCGTCGCCCGAGTAGTAGGCCAGGTGCGTATTGGCGATCACCTCGGAGCCGGCGATGAGATCGCCCTTGGCGTCCTTCACCGCGGCGATCCGCGGGTGCTCGGCCAGCCGCAGCAGCGTGTCGACCTCGATGGGCACGATCGAGCGCGGCGGGATGTCGTAGAGCATCACCGGCAGGTCGGTGGCGTCGGCGACCGTGGTGAAGTGCGCGAACAGGCCGGCCTGGCTGGGTCGCGAGTAGTACGGCGTGACCACGAGCAGGCCGTGGGCGCCCGCCTCGGCGGCGGCACGGGCCTGCTCGACGCTGTGCGCGGTGTTGTTGGTGCCGGCGCCCGCCACCACGGTGGCCCGGTCGCCGACGGCCTCGACGACGGCGCGGATCAGCGCCGTCTTCTCCTCGTCGCTCGTGGTCGGGCTCTCGCCGGTGGTGCCGTTCAGGACCAGCCCGTCGTTGCCCAGCTCCACGAGGTGCTCGGCGAGCTCCTGGGCCCGCTTCAGGTCCAGCGCGCCGTCGCTGTCGAAGGGCGTGGCCATCGCGGTGAGCACGCGGCCGAACGGGCGTCCGGGCGCGGCGGTAGGTGGAGTGGACATGGTGTTGACGGTACCTCGTCGAACGGGTGAACCCGGGCCCGACCTGGTGAAGATCGGAGATTTTCCCGGCCGGGCGGGCGCCGGGCGGAACATCTCGCCCCGGTCACTTGATCTTAGTGGTGATCTGCGCCGGGATCTGGGCGTTGCCGGGCTTCGCGAGCACGCAGTAGAACTCTCGGCTGGGCTGGCTGTAGTCGTTGGGCGGCGCGAGCTCCCACTGGCGCTGGGTGGGCACGATCGCCTGGTAGGTCAGGCCTGCCCGCTGGTTTTCCGGCACCACCGACGAGTGGAACGACGCCGCGCAGCGCGCCTCGGCGAGCCGGGTCACGGACTCGAGACCGGGGTAGGCGGCGACCTGCGCGCCGTCGCTGCTGTAGTTCTCGGTCGGCAGGATGTCACCGACGTCGTAGACCTCGAGGGTGTGGCTTTTCTCGCACGTCGCGCTGTTGTCGTCGCCGATGACGACACCCTGCTGCACTGCCGCGTTGAAGCAGCGGTAGGACAGGCCGATCTGCGTCTTGAGAAAGCCGTCGGGGCCGTAGGTGACGGTGGGCTGCAGCTGCGGGTCGACCTTCGGCGTCCACACGGGTTTGCCGAGGAAGAAGCCGCCGACCAGCGCGGCGACGACGAGCACGGCGGCGCCGGCGAGCCACCGGCCGCGGCGCGAGCCCTTCGGCGGCGCGGCGACCCGCGTCGGGGCGGTGCCGAGTGCCGGAGCGGTGCTGCCCGACGGCGGCGTGGGCGGCTGACCGGCCGCGGTGGCGAGCAGGTTCCGGGTCTGCGGGGCCGTGAGCCGCGCCTCCGGCTTGGTCACCAGCAGCCCGAGGATCGCCGCGGCGAGCGGGCCCTGGCCGCGGGTGAGGTACGGGACCTCGGTCATGATCGCGTGCAGCGTCGCGGCCGTGGTCGGCCGTTCGAACGCGACGATGCCCTCCACGGCGAAGAACAGCGTCGCGCCGAGTGACCACAGGTCCGACTCGGGCATGGCCTCGCGGCCCTCGACGCGTTCAGGCGCCATGAACGCCGGCGAGCCCACGATCACGCCGCTCGTGGTGAGGCGTGGGTCGTCGATGGCGTGCGCGATGCCGAAGTCGGTGAGCTTCACGCGGCCGTCGGGCGCGACCATGATGTTGGCGGGCTTCACGTCGCGGTGCACGATCCCGGCGGCGTGCGCGGCCTGCAGCGCGGCGAGCACGCGGTCGCCGATCACCGCGACGTGCGCGGCAGGCATCGGGCCCTGGCGGCGCACGAGGTCGGCCAGCGTCGGGGCCTCGACGAGCTCCATCACGATGAACGTGGTGCCGTTGTCGGTGATGATGTCGTAGACCGTGACCACGGCCGGGTCGTTGAGCCGCCCGCCGGTGCGAACCTCACGCAGCACGCGTTCGGAGAACACGGCTTGGCCCTCCGTGTCCGGCAGCCGCAGTTCCTTGATGGCCACCTGGCGGCCGATCACCTGGTCCTGCGCGCGCCACACCACGCCCATGCCGCCGCGGCCGAGCTCACCCAGCAGCAGGTAGCGGCCGGCGACGAGCCGCGGCCCGGGCGCCGGGCGAGTCGGGTCGTACGGACGCGTCTGTTCGTCGGTCACGGGGCCGGGCTCCTCGTTCGGGGTCGCGCAGATGCTAGTCGGACCGCGCGAGGCCCAAGCCGGTTCCTTCGGGTTTCAGCCCCGGTTTCAGCCCGCGACGGTGAGGTAGATGAGCGCGATGTTGAGCGTGATGATCACGGCCGCGACGCACCACGCCAGCACGGTGGTGATCCGGCGGTTCACGTCGGTGCCCATGAGCTGCGCGTCCGACGTGAGACGGATCAGCGGCACGAGCGCGAACGGGATGCCGAACGACAGCACCACCTGCGACACCACCAGCGCCGCACTCGGGTCGGCGCCCAGCGCGAGCACCAGGATCGCCGGCGTGAGCGTGACGAGCCGGCGCACGAGGATCGGGAACTTCTTGCGCAGCAAGCCTTGCATGATCATCGCGCCCGCGTAGGCGCCGACCGACGTGGACGCGAGGCCCGAGGCCAGCAACCCGATCGCGAACAGCAGCGCCACCGTCGGGCCGAGCGCTGTGGCGACGGCTCCGTGCGCGCCCTCGATCGAGTCGACGCCGGGCAGGCCTTGCAGGTTCGTGGCGGCGAGCAGCAGCATGCCGAGGTTGACCGCGCCGGCGAGGAGCATCGCGAGGCCGACGTCGTAGCGGGTCGCACGAAGCAGGCGTCGCCGCTTCTCGGGCGCAGGCGTGCCGTGGCGGTCGCGGACGAGCCCGGAGTGCAGGTAGACCGCGTGCGGCATCACGGTGGCGCCGAGCATCGCGGCGGCGATCAGCACGCTGTCGGCGCCATCGAAGCGCGGCACGAGCCCGCTCGCGATCCCCGACGCCGAGGGCGGCTCCACGAACAGGCTCGCCAGGAAGCCTATGGCGATCACGGCGAGCAGACCCGTCACGACACGTTCGAACGGGCGCTGGCCGCCGCGGTCCTGCACCGCGAGCAACGTCAGCGACACGAAGCCGGTGATCAGGCCGCCGACCACGAGCGGCAGGTCGAACAGCAGGTTCAGCGCGATGGCGCCCCCGACGACCTCGGCCAGGTCCGTCGCCACGGCGACCACCTCGGCCTGCGCCCAGTACGCCAGCCGCGCCGAGCGCGGCAGCCGCTCGCGCAGCGCCTCGGGCAGCGAACGGCCCGTGACCAGGCCGAGCTTCGCCGACAGGTACTGCACCAGCACGGCCATCAGGTTCGCCGCGACGATCACCCACACCAGCAGGTACCCGAACCGCGCGCCCGCGCTGATGTTGGACGCGACGTTGCCCGGATCCACGTACGCCACGGCGGCGACGAACGCCGGACCGAGCAGAGCCGAGCCCGCACGCAGGCGGGCGAGCCGCCTGGGTCGGACCGCTTCCGCCACTGCCATCTCGTCGCCCTCCATCTATCGGGTGTCCCAACTCGAAGTTTAGGCACGCCGAACTTTCCAGGGCAAGGGTGTGCTCGGCCACCAGCCGGTTGGCCGTATCGGACAACGACGGCCCTCCGCCTTGCGGGCGGAGGGCCGTCGTCGTGAGTCTGCTCAGGCGGGCAGGCCGACCTCGTGGCCGGCGTCGCGGAACGCCTTCACCGCGCGGTCGAGCTCCGCGGCGCGCACGAGGATGTGGTCGGTGTCGAAAGTGGACAGTGAGAACAGCGCGACGCCGGCGGCAGCAAGTTCCGAGGCCAGCGCCGAGATCACGCCGGTGAGCGTGAACTCCAGCGGGCCGCGCACGCTCATCAGGCGCCAGCCGTGCTCGACGACGCCACCCGAGGGCTCGCGGCCCGTCGGGCAGATCACCGAAAGCTCCTCCGGCGTGCGGGTGACGGACACGAGCGCGGGCTCGGCGGGGTCGAGCAGGTCTGCGGGCACCGGTGCGTCGGCGGGCAGGCGCACCACCGAGTAATCGCCCGGGCGGACGTCGATCGCGAGTCGTTTCATCAGCCTTCGAGCACCTTCGGGCTCGAGGCGACCTCGGTGCCGTCGGGCAGGGTGGAGATGGTGAAGTCGGCGAACACGTTGCCCGCGGCCTTCTGCAGCTCCCGCAGGCACTCGATGGCCAGCGCGCGGATCTCGACGTCGGCGTGCTCGGTGGCGCGCATGGCCACGAAGTGGCGCCAGGCGCGGTAGTTGCCGGTGACGACGATGCGCGTCTCGGTGGCGTTCGGGAGCACGGAGCGAGCGGCCTGGCGAGCCTGCTTGCGGCGCAGCGTGGCGCTCGGCGCGTCGGCGAACTTCTCCTCGAGCCCGGCGAGCAGCTCGGTGTAGGCGTCGGCGCTCGCCTGCGCGGCCTTGAGGAACTTCTCGTGCAGTTCGGGGTCGTTCGCGATCACGTCGGGCTCGACGAAGGCCGCGTCACGCTCGGGAACGTAGCGCTGTGAGAGCTGCGAGTAGGAGAAGTGGCGGTGGCGGATGAGCTCGTGGGTGAGCGAGCGCGAGATGCCGGTGATGTAGAAGCTCACGGATCCGTGCTCCAGCACGGAAAGGTGGCCGACCTCGATGATGTGGTCGATGTACCCGGCGTTGGTGGCCGTCTTCGGATTCGGCTTCTTCCACGACTGGTAGCAGGCGCGCCCGGCGAACTCGGCCAGGGCCTGTCCCCCGTCGGCGTCCGTCGTCCACGGCACGTCCTCCGGCGGGAAGAACTCCGTTTTCGCGACCAGTTGCACTCTGGGCGACACGGTCTCGACCACGTCAGCACTCCCTCTCCGGCTTGCGGCTCCCGGCCCGCACTCTAACCGCTTGTGTGTTCGACACCGGCGTGACACCACTTGATGTCACGACGTCCTTGACTGACGTCACATGTGACGTCATAGTGGTGTCATGGACCTGACGCCGTACATCGCGAACCTTCGCGAAGACCTCGCGAACACGGCCTCCGCCGGGGACGAGCAGACCCGGCGCACGGCCGCTCTCCTTTCGTCCGCACTCGAACCCTCGGCCCGGCTCACGTTGATGAACGCGCTGGCCGACCTCGCCGCCGAGGTGACCGCCGCCCTGCCGGGCCAGGTCGTGGACGTCCGGCTCGACGGCCGCGACGTGCGCGTGGTCGTGACCGGCGCACCCGAGCCCGGCGAACCGGCCCGGACGGACCAGGCGCGCACGCCGCCCCCGCCCATCGACGGCGGAGACATCTCGCGCATCACGCTGCGGCTCGTGGAACAGATCAAGAGCCAGGCCGAGCAGGCGGCGGCCGCGCAGGGGGTCTCGCTCAACACGTTCGTCGCCCAGGCCGTGCAGGGGGCGCTCGGCCAGGCGCAGCACCACCAGCAGCGGCACCACCAGGGCGGCCGCTCGGAGACCAAGCTGCACGGCTGGGTCCAGAGCTAGAAGGCGGAAGCGACGATGAGTGAAGAAAATTCCAATCGGGACGAAGCCGCCGAGGAAGCCGTCGCTGGTGCGGCGGAGGAGGCTGTCGCCGCGGCTGACTTTGGTTCGTCCACTTCGGACGATCCGCTGGCGCGTTCACAGGAGTTCGAGGCCGACGGCCCGCTGGAGCTCGACGTCGGCGTGACGATCGGCCGCGTGGAGCTGGTGCTGGACCGCGAGTCCGGCGCGCGGGTCGACCTGCGGCACGACGTCGGCGAGCAGCCACCGTGGGTCAGTGGTGTGAACAACCTGCTGTCGTGGGTCGGCGAGCGCTTCGGCGACCAGCTGGGCGTGACCGCGGACGCCTCGCCGGCCGACGCGGTGCGCCAGGCGCGCATCGAGAAGACCGGCAACCGGCTCATGGTGCGGGCGGCGAAGGAGTGGCAGCTGCGGAACGTGCCGGTGGCCGTCACCGTGCACGCGCCGAAGGGCTCCCACGTGGAGGTCCGCGCCGGCGCCGCCGACGTCACGGTCACCGGCACCGCCGGGCGCGCCGACATCCTCACCGGCTCCGGCGAGGTCACCCTGGAACAGGCCGACGGCGCCGCCACCGTGCGCACCGGCACGGGCCGCGTGAAGCTCGGCCCGACGCCCGCCGGCCTCCAGCTGCGCACCGGCAGCGGCTCGGTGGAGGCGGCGTCCGTCTCGGGCTCCGCGACTCTCGCCACGGGCACCGGCAACGTCTGGCTCGGCTCCGTCGCGGGCGAAGTCATGGCCCGCACCGGCAGCGGCGACCTCTCCGTCGCCGAAGCGGCCTCCGGCTCGGTCGATCTGATCACCGGCTCCGGCGAAGTCCGCGTGGGCATCCGCCGCGGCGTCGCGGCCGAAGTCGAGCTCGCCTCGTCCGCGGGCCGCGTCCACAGCGAGCTGGACGTGTCCGACGTGCCGCCCGAAGCGGGCACCACCCTGCGCGTCCGCGCCCGCACCGGCACCGGCAACGCGGTGGTGACCCGCGCGGCCGGCTAAGGGGGAGGCGGCGGGCCGGACCGAGGCATCCGGTCCGGCCCGCCGCTTCGTATCCACAGCCTGTCCGGCACGAAACCCTTGTGCAGCAAGGAATTCTGGCTCGGTGAACGCGCTTTCGGCACACCAGGCACTCCGCCGCCGAACATCGACTTTCCCGCCAGGTGCCCAGCTCCCCTGCGGCAGGAATCCGCTCCGGCCCGCCACATCTCGCCGGACGGCAACTCCCGCGCGAGACCCTTGCCCGGCAACGCATTCAGGCCAGCTCGGCGCACCACCCGCGCCAAGAGCACCGCCATGCCCATGAAACCGGCTCTTCCGCCAGGGTGCACACCCGTGGTCAGGCGTGAGGCTTCGTGCGACACGCAGGCTCCGCCGCGCGAAGCACCCGCCCGGCAAGGCGTTCGAGTCTGACCCCCCGCAATACGCGTGACAACCGCACCACCAGGTCGCCAGGTCGCCGGAACCGGCCGTGCCGCCCGGTGAGCAGCGTCCGGCCCACCGCTTCTCGTCCGCCCACCTGTTCCGGCGCGAACTCCCTGCGCCGCAACGCGTTCAAGCGTCGCTCAGCGCACCGCGCGCGACAACGGCCCCGCCAGGTCACCGCGCGGGCCCACCGCCACGCCGTCCAACCCGAGCCACTGCGCCATGTGCGCCAGCTCCCCCGCCAGCTCGTCGGCGACCCGCGGCACGTCGGCGCCCTCCTCGGCGAAGGAGCCCTGCACGCGCAGCACGCCGGCGGCGCGGTCGGACTTGAGGTCCACGCGGGCGGCCAGCGAACCGTCGAGCAGGAACGGGAAGACGTAGTAGCCGTAGAGCCGCTTGGGTTCCGGCACGTAGATCTCGATGCGGTAGCGGAAGCCGAAGAGCCGCTCGGTGCGGGCGCGTTCCCAGATGAGCGGGTCGAACGGGCACAGCAGGGCCCGCCCGGTCACCGCGCGCGGGGTGCGGGCGGCCGTGTGCCGGTAGGCGATGCCGCGCCAGTCGCGGACCTGGACGGGTTCCAGGGTGCCCGCTTCGACCAGTTCGGCGACGGCCTGGCGCGCGACGTCCGGGCCGAGCCGGTAGTAGTCGCGCAGGTCGGTCTCCGTGGCCACGCCGAGAGCACGCGCGGAGCGGTCGATCAGGCCACGGGCACCCTCCTCGGCCGACACCTGCCGGGAAAGGATCTCCGGCGGCACCACGCGTTCGGTCAGGTCGTAGAGCCGCTCGAACGACCGGCGCGTGCCCGTGGACAGGCGGCCGAGGCCGAACAGGTACTCGCACGCCTTCTTCACCACCGAGCGTTCCCACCACGCGCCGGGCCCACGGCCGGCGACCTCCGCTTCGAGCACCTTCTCGATGGCGCCCGCGCCGATGGGGCCGTGTTCCTTGACGATGGCGAGCACGTCGTCGATCAGGCCCGGCACGGTGTCGACGACGCGGGTGTAGTTGCGCCACCAGCCGTCGCGTTTGGCGCCGGAGCGCAGGAGCGGCCAGTCTTCGACGGGCAGCAGGCTCGCTTCGTGAGCCCACGACTCGACGAGCATCCGCGGTTTGCGCGCGGTGCCGGTCCAGGCGGCGTCGTCGACGAGGGCCTGGTCGTAGGCGCCCAGGCGCGAGAACACGGGCATGTAGTGCGCGCGGACGGCGACGTTGACTGAGTCCAGCTGCAGCAGCTGGACACGCGAAAGCACCTTGGCCAGGTGCCGGCGGGTGGGCGGCGCGGCGGGGCGCGCGTCGGCGAACCCCTGCGCGGCCAGCGCCGTGCGGCGGGCCGCTTGAAGGCTGATCGTCTGCATGGTCGGTCCATCGTGCCAGCCGCCCCCGACAGTTTCCGCGACGGCGGGCGGTAGATTCCCCCGCGTGAGTGCCGCCGAAGTCCGTCCCGCGAGCCTGTCCGACGCCGCGGAGATCGCCCGCATCCAGCGCCTCACCTGGCGGGCGGCCTACACCGACCTGCTGGGCGCCGAGGCCATCGACGCGCTCGACGCCGCCGACCTCGAAGGCACGTGGGCCGAGACCATCGAGTTCCCCGCCACGCGGGTCTACCTCGCGGTGGAAGGCGAGTTCACCGTCGGCTACTGCGTGGCCGGCCCCGCGCCCGCCGACGAGATCGCCACCGCTGACGGCACCGCCCCGCCCGACGCCGCCACCACCGCGCTGATCGCGACGCTCGTCGTCGAGCCGCGCTGGGGCCGCCGCGGGCACGCCGGTCGGCTGCTCGGCACGGCCGCCGCCGACCTGCGCTCAGACGGGCTCGACCGCGGCGTCACGTGGGTCGCGCAGTCGGACCACCCGACGCTCGGGTTCTACCGGCGCGCGGGCTGGGCGCCCGACGGGACCGTGCGCACCCTCGACACGGGCCGCGGCACGTTGCGCGAAGTGCGCCTCACCGGCACGTTGCAGCTGGACCTCACGCACTGACGGCGGGCTCTTCGCGCTTCGCGAAGACGACCCAGCGCATCACCGAGTACATGAACACGCCCTCGCACGCCCCCGCGATCAGCCGCGACAGGTGATACTCCATGCCCAGTGCGGCGAGCCCGGCGCCGACGCCCAGCAGGAACGCCGCGTAGTTCACCCCGATCGCCACCACGTACAGCACCGCCTGGCGCCCGACGGGCGCGTGCGAGCGGAAGTTCAGCGCGCGGTTGAGCACGAAGCTGAGCGCGAACGCGAGTACGTAGGACGCGCTGATCGCCAACCACACCGGCCAGCCGAGGCTGCTGTGGAACACCGTCAGCAGCCCGAGGTCGACGCCGAACGTGAACCCGTTGATGATCACGAACCCGAGGAAGCTCGGCGCGACGAGACGCGAAAGCCCGAAGGGCAGGACTCGGACGACGGCCGCGCAGAGCCCGGCGAAGCGATCGGCGAAGGGCACGTCGGTCACGCCCGAATGGTGGCAGGTGGAGGTGTCCTGAACCGAACGTCCAGGTGATCTTCTGGGGTCAGCACCCGCCGGAATAGGGGGGTTAGCCCCCGTGACCTTTTCGTGACGACTGCTAGCCTCGAATGACGAGGATCACTTCGGGCGGTTCACTTCAGGGGGGAGGCACGATGGGCTGGTTGCTCGTGACGCTCGGCGTCGCGTTCGGCTCGGCGATCGTGCCGGTCGTGAACGCGGAGCTGTTCGTGGTCGGCCTCTGCGCCAGCCAGCACGACGTGCACTGGCTGTGGCTCGGCGCGGCCGTCGCCGTCGGCCAGATCGCCGGCAAGCTGCTGTACTACCTCGCCGCGCGCGGCTCCATCCGACTCCCGCCGTTTTTGCACGACCGCCTCCACAACCGCCTCCACCGCGAACGCCTGCCCAGCGCCCGCCGCGACCGCTGGCACCGGCGCACCAAGGTGCTGCGCGCCAAGATCGAAGCCCTGCGCGAACGCTGCCAGCGCCACCCGCACTGGATGGCGGGCACCTACGGCGTCAGCTCGCTCATCGGCCTCCCGCCCTTCATGGCGACGAGCGTGCTCGCCGGCATGGTGCGGATGCGGCTGGTCACGTTCCTGGCCGCGGGGCTCGCGGGCCGCTGGGTGCGGTTCAGCCTGCTGGCGGCGTCGCCGGCGCTGCTCGCGGGCTGGATGCACTGAGCCACTCGGCGGCCGGGTCATCGCTGCATCGTCGACCCGCACGGACGCCGCGGAACGGCAACCCCTGTTCCGCGGCGACCCCTGCTTTTCAGCGGTCGGCGGCTTCCAGTTCCACTGCCTTGCGCATCGTCGCCCGGGCGCGGCGGCGGTCGCCCGCGATGTCGTAGGCGTAGGCGAGGCGGTACCACGCGCGCCAGTCCTCGGAGTTGGCCTGGACTTCCTCGCGGCGGGCGTCGAACCAGGTGTCGGCGGCGGTGCGGTCGACGCGGCCGGACGGGCGGCGCGGGAGGTCGGACACGTCGGGCAGCGCGCCCTCCGCGTCGAGGCGACGGGAGAGGCGCTGGATCTGCAGGCCGGAACGCCAGGTGGCCACCACGATCCACACGCCCAGCAGCGGCAGCACGAACACGCCCACGCCGAGCGCGATGCCCGCGGGCGAACCGGTGGCGAACAGCGCCACGGCCCGGTCCGCCAGCAGGACCAGGTACACGACCAGCGCGGCGGTCAGCAGCAGCGCGATGTTGCGGGCCCTCACAGGTCGAGCACGTTCTCCAGGCCGACCGTGAGGCCGGGGCGCGACACCACCGAACGCACACCCAGCAGCACCCCGGGCATGAACGACGTGCGGTCCAGCGAGTCGTGCCGGATGGTCAGGGTCTCCCCCTCGCCGCCGAACAGGATCTCCTCGTGCGCCACCAATCCCGGCAGGCGCACGGAGTGCACCGGAACCTCCGAAACCCGCGCCCCGCGGGCACCGTCCAGTTCGGACGTCGTGGCGTCCGGACCCGGTTCCAGGCCGGCGGCCCGGCGCGCCTCGCCGATCATGCGCGCGGTGTGCGAAGCGGTGCCCGACGGTGCGTCGGCCTTGCGGTTGTGGTGCAGCTCGATGATCTCGGCCGACGCGTAGAACCGCGCCGCCTGAGCCGCGAAGCGCATCGCCAGCACCGCGCCCAGCGCGAAGTTCGGCGCGACCAGTACGCCCAGCGAAGGCTTCCCGGCGAGCAGCGAACGCACCTCCGCCAGCCGCTCCTCGCTGAACCCGGTCGTGCCGACCACGGCGTGCAGGTCGTGCTCGATCAAGTACCGCAGGTTGTCCATCACGGCGTCGGGGTGGGTGAAGTCCACCACCACCTGGGCCTCGCCCAGCGGCGCGAAGTCGTCTCCGGCGTCGAGCGCGGCCACCAGCTTCAGGTCGGCGGCGCCTTCGACGGCGTTCACCACCGTCGCACCCATGCGGCCGCGCGCGCCCAGCACGCCGACGCGGATCAGGGAGTCGGTCATGACGCGATCACCTCGTGCAGATCGTCCGGCAGGTCGTCGGCGTGAGCGTACGGCCCCACGACCGCCGCCGACGACACCCCACCGGGGCGGCGCAGCAGAGTGCGAGCCAGCGCACACACCTCTTCGGTCGTCACCTCGTCCACCCGGGCCACGGTGTCGTCGACACCCAGGTAACGGCCGTAGTTCAGCTCGTTCTTGCCGATGCGCGACATGCGCGACGACGTGTCCTCCAGGCCCAGCACCAATCCGCCGCGCAGCTGCCCCTTGGCTCGCGCCACCTCGGCGTCGGTCAGCCCGTCGGCGGCGACGCCGTCGAGCACCTCGCGGATCACGCCCGCGACCTGCCCGAGCCGCTCCGGCTGGCAGCCCGCGTACACGGCCATGTGCCCGGTGTCGGCGTAGCTCGCCACCGACGAGTACACCTGGTAGGCGAGCCCGCGCCGCTCCCGGATCTCCTGGAACAGCCGCGAGCTCATGCCGCCGCCCAGCGCCGCGTTGAGCACCGACAGCGCGAAGCGGCGCTCGTCGTGGCGCGGCAGCGAGCGCATCCCGAGCATCACGTGGGCCTGCTCGGTGTCGTCGGTGTGCAGCGCCAGCTTCGGCACGGTCTGGATGCGCGCGCGGCCCGCCCGCGGCGGCACCGGGACGCCCGCGCCGTTGAGCCGATCACCCAAAGCCTTGCGCACCAGGCGAAGCACCTGGTTGTGCTCGATGTTCCCGGCGACCGCGAGCACCATCCGCGGCATCGTGTAGCGGCGCTTGTAGAAGCCGCGCAACGCCATGGGCGACATCTCCGTGATGGACTTCTCGGTGCCCAGCACCGGCCGGCCGAGCGGGTGCTCGCCGAGGATCGCGCCCACGAACGTCTCGTGCAGCAGGTCCTCGGGGTCGTCGTCGCGCATCGCGATCTCTTCGAGCACCACGCTGCGCTCGGTGTCCATGTCGCGGTCGGTGCACAGCGCCTCGAACACCACGTCGGTCACGAGGTCCATGGCCAGCGGCAGGTCGGCGTCGAGCACCTGCGCGTAGTAGCAGGTGTGTTCCTTGGCCGTGAACGCGTTGAACTCACCGCCGACGGCGTCGATCTCCTCGGCGATCTGCGTAGCGTCCCGGTTGGCGGTTCCCTTGAACAGCAGGTGTTCCAGGTAGTGCGCGGCCCCCGCGACGGCGAGCGGCTCGTCGCGCGAACCGACGCCGACCCACAACCCCACCGTGGCCGAGCGCGACGCCGGGACGTACTCGGTGATCACCCGCAGGCCGCCGGGGAGCACGCTCCGCCTGACGATCGCACCGTCCGGAGTGGACTCGAGCGTGCGGGTGCTGCCGACGGGCTGCTCGTGCCCGGAAACCTGCCGTGCCATGGGTTCCTTACTCACGATGCCGTGAAGGCCTCCTCGCGCCGTTTCCGCGAGGAGGCCTTCGACGGGAGAGCTGTGCTGATGAGCACCGATCCGGCCACAGCCACGGCGGGAACGGTCACCAGACAGGGCAACGTCCAGTTGGGTACCCGCCTACTTTTGGCCGGATCGGTGATCACTGTGCTGATGAGCACCGGTCCGGCCACAGCCACGGCGGGAACGGTCACCAGACAGGGCAACGTCCAGTTGGGTACCCGCCTACTTTTGGCCGGATCGGTGATCACTGTGCTGATGAGCACCGATCCGGCCACAGCCACGGCGGGAACGGTCACCAGACAGGGCAACGTCCAGTTCGGTACCCGCCTACTTTTGGCCGGATCGGTGCTGCTTTCCTCCAGACCGTGCCTTACTTGGCTTCGGCGTTCTCCGCGTCAGCGTTGTCGGCGCCCTCGGCCGGGGCCGCGTCCTCTTCCTTGACCACGATCAGGCTGATCTTGCCGCGGTTGTCGATGTCGGCGATCTCGACGCGGAGCTTGTCGCCCACGTTGACCACGTCCTCGACCTTGGCGATCCGCTTGCCGTTGCCCAGCTTCGAGATGTGGACGAGCCCATCCTTGCCCGGCAGCAGCGAGACGAACGCGCCGAACGCGGCCGTCTTCACCACGGTGCCGAGGAAGCGCTCGCCGACCTTCGGCAGCTGCGGGTTGGCGATGGCGTTGATCATGTCGATCGCCGACTCGGCCGACGGGCCATCGGCCGCGCCCACGTAGATCGTGCCGTCGTCCTCGATGGAGATGTCGGCACCGGTCTGCTCGGTGATCGAGTTGATCATCTTGCCCTTCGGGCCGATGACCTCGCCGATCTTGTCCACCGGGATCTTCACGCTGGTGACGCGCGGGGCGAACGGGCTCATCTCGTCCGGGCCGTCGATCGCCTCGGCGATGACCTCCAGGATGGTGAGACGAGCGTCCTTCGCCTGCTTCAGCGCGGCCGCGAGGACCTCCGACGGGATGCCGTCGAGCTTCGTGTCGAGCTGCAGCGCGGTGATGATGTCCTTGGTGCCGGCGACCTTGAAGTCCATGTCGCCCATGGCGTCCTCGGCACCGAGGATGTCGGTCAGCGCGACGTAGCGCGTCTCGCCGTCGACCTCGTCCGAGATCAGGCCCATCGCGATGCCCGCGACCGGCGCCTTCAGCGGCACGCCGGCGTTGTACAGACCCATGGTGGACGCGCAGACCGAGCCCATCGAGGTCGAGCCGTTGGAGCCCAGCGCCTCGGAGACCTGGCGGATCGCGTACGGGAACTCGTCCCGCTTCGGCAGCACCGGCACGAGGGCGCGCTCGGCGAGCATGCCGTGGCCGATCTCGCGCCGCTTCGGCGAACCGACGCGGCCGGTCTCACCGGTGGAGAACGGCGGGAAGTTGTAGTGGTGCATGTAGCGCTTGTGCGTCTCCGGGGACAGCGAGTCGATCTGCTGCTCCAGGCGAAGCATGTTCAGCGTGGTGACGCCCAGGATCTGCGTTTCTCCACGCTCAAAGAGTGCCGAACCGTGCGCCCGCGGGATCACGGCGACCTCGGCCGCGAGCGACCGGATGTCGGTGAGGCCACGGCCGTCCATGCGGATCTTGTCCGTGAGGACGCGCTTGCGCATGACCTTCTTGGACAGCGCCTTGAACGCGGCGCCGATCTCCTTCTCGCGGCCCTCGAAGGCTTCGCCCTCGCCGATGCCGACCTTCTCCAGCACCGCGGCCTTGACCTGGTCGGTCGCGGCGTCGCGGTCCTGCTTGCCGGCGATCTGGAGCGCGTTCGCCAGATCGTCGGTCGCGATCGCGGCGACGGCGTCGAAGGCGTCCTGCTCGTAGGCCAGGAAGACCGGGAACTCGCCGGTCGGCTTGGCGGCGACGTCGGCCAGCTTCTGCTGGGCCTCGCACAGCACCTTGATGAACGGCTTGGCGGCCTCGAGGCCCTCGGCGACCGAGACCTCGTCCGGCGCCTTGCCGCCGTCGGCGATCAGGTCGAGCGTGTTCTCGGTGCCCTCGGCCTCGACCATCATGATCGCGACGTCGTCACCGACGATGCGACCGGCGACGACCATGTTGAAGGTCGCCTTCGCGAGCTGCGACCAGGTCGGGAACGCGACCCACTGGTCCTCGATCAGGGCGACGCGGACGCCGCCGACCGGGCCCGAGAACGGCAGGCCGGCGATCTGGGTCGACGCCGATGCGGCATTGATGGCCAGCACGTCGTAGGGGTCGTCCGGGTTGAGGCTCTGGACGGTGATGACGACCTGGATCTCATTGCGGAGACCGTCGGTGAACGACGGGCGCAGCGGCCGGTCGATCAGGCGGCAGGTCAGGATCGCGTCGGTCGAGGGACGGCCCTCGCGGCGGAAGAACGCGCCGGGGATGCGGCCGGCCGCGTACATGCGCTCCTCGACGTCCACCGTCAGCGGGAAGAAGTCGAAGTGGTCCTTCGGGTGCTTCGACGCCGTGGTGGCCGAGAGCAGCATGGTCTCTTCGTCGAGGTACGCGACGACGGAGCCGGCGGCCTGCTTGGCCAGGCGGCCCGTCTCGAAACGCACGGTGCGGGTGCCGAACCGGCCGTTGTCGATCACGGCTTCGGTCTCGTGCACGGTGACTCCGGTGGAGTCGGTCATAGGGTGTATCTCCTCTTTTGTGCTACGTCCGGCGCGAGTCTCCCACCCTGGGACCCGGTTCGCCCGCGGACGCTCGAGGAATGAGGCCGGTCTTCGATCGAAGTCCCCGGGTCTTCTCACCCGGAAACCACTACCGAGGACCGGCGGACGGATCCTCCAGCGCGCTCGCGCCGCTTCTTTTCTTCTGTTCTGGCACCGAGGGGGAGCGACCGGACCGGTCACTCCCCCTCGGGTCACACTATCGGCGCAGGCCGAGCCGCTGGATCAGCGACCGGTAGCGCTCGATGTCCACCTTCATCACGTAGTTCAGCAGCCGGCGGCGACGGCCGACCAGCAGCAGGAGCCCGCGACGCGAGTGGTGGTCGTGCTTGTGAGCCTTGAGGTGCTCGGTGAGGCCGACGATGCGCTTGGTCAGCAGCGCGACCTGGGCCTCGGGGGATCCGGTGTCCGAGTCGTGCACGCCGTACTCGGTCAGGATCGACTTCTTCTCATCGGTGGACAGCGCCACTGGTGTTGCTCCTCATGAAATCGGTGCCGTGGGGCCCGTACCGCGCTGCGCGGCCGGGTAGTCGGTCTCGGCCGCCACGGACTGCAGCCGGACCCGGTTGTCAAGGTTACCAGCCGTGTGATCAGTGCCTTCAGTCGCGGTTCACGTTCCGGCGGCGCTCAGCGGGAACGTCCGCAGCTCCCGGTAGCGCGGGCCGACCGTGCCGGCACTGGCCATGAGCACCACCTCGCCGGCGGTCCACTTACGACTGGAGAACCCGACGAGCCGCCGCGTCCAAGGTTCGGCCGCGCCCCGCCGTTCACGCGGGTACCGCGCCAGCGTGAGGTGCGCCTGGTAGGAACGCTCCTCCTGGTCCGCGCCGGCCGCTTCCGCGAGCCGCGTCAGCCCATCCCCCACAACGCCCAACCACAGCACGCCGGGAAATGTTCCCGGGCCGGTCAGCCGGACGTCGACGGCCGGGCGGCCGGCCAGTGCGGGGACGAGTTCGGCCGTCCGTTCGTCCGGGTCTGCTTCGCCGTAGTACGCGAGCGTGACGTGCCAGTCCTCCGGCGCCGACCAGCGCAGGCCGGGGCCGGGTTCGCCGAGGGACTCGCCCAGAGACAGCGCCACGGCGGCCACGACGTCGACCGGCGGGCGCAGCGCGGTGAACAGTCGCACGGGTCTAGTGGCTGGCCCCGGCGCGGCGCAGGAGCTCGGCGAGGATCGGGAAGTCGTCGTCGAGGCGCTTCGCGGCCTCGGTGAGGTCCTCCTCCTCGGCGACCTCGCGCAGCGCGGCGAGCACGAGCCGCTCGTCGGAACCCACCGGGATGTTGTCGCGCCCGACCGTGGGCCGCGAATCGCGCACGTCCTCCAGCGCCGCCTGCATCGCGTCGCGGTTGCCCGCCGCGACCTCGGGCACGAGGATCTTGCGCTCCAGCATGATCATGCGGGCCAGCACCACGGGGTTGCCGATCTTGGCGCGCCGGCCGCTCATCACCTGGCTGAGCATGGGGGCGCTGATGCCGAGGACCTCCGCGAGGAACGCCTGCGAGATGTCGAAAGCGACGACCAGTCTGCGCACCCGATCACCCAGTGGTTCGCCGTACCACTCCCGCTGCAGCGCGACGTTCCGCTGGACGATCTTGTGGTCCTCCACCAGTTCCGCTCCCCTTGGTCCCCTCGTCCGGCCGGACCGGCGTGTCCGGACCGTTTCACCCGCCCGTGAGCATCTTGCCACCGGACCCGTACCCGGGCGGCCGGAACCGCCCATTCCGCCCCCTGCCGGACCCCGTCCGGGGGAACGACCTCAGTCTTCGGCGCTCAGCGCCTCGCGGGTGCGCGCCACGTCGTCGTCGATCCGCACCACGAGCTCCTCGGACCGGCTGAACCGCTCCTGGTCGCGCAGCCGCGTGACGAAGTCCAGGGCCACGTGCTGGCCGTAGAAGTCCTCGTCGACGTCGAGCACGAACGCCTCGACCGTGCGCTCACGGCCCGAGAACGTCGGGTTCGTGCCCACCGACACCGCGGCGCGCAGCCGCCGGCCCGGGTCCGACGGGCGGGTGAACCACGCCGTGTAGACGCCGTCGGCGGGCACCGCGGCGAACCGCGGCGTCGACAGGTTCGCGGTCGGGTAGCCGAGGTCGTGGCCCCGGCCGTCGCCGCGCACGACGATGCCCTCGAGCCGGTGCGGGCGCCCGAGCGCGTCGGCCGCGGCGACCACGTCGCCGGCGTCGATGCACGAGCGCACGTAGGTGGAGGAGAAGGTGATGTCGTTGGCGATGCGGTCGTCGGCGAGCGAACGACCCTGCAGCTCCGCGCCGTAGGCCACGAAGCCGAAGCGGCTGCCGAGCTTGCGCAGCAGCGTCACGTCGCCCGCGGCCTTGGCGCCGAACGTGAAGTTGTCGCCCACCAGCACGGCGGCGGCGTGCAGCCGGTCCACCAGCACCTCGTGCACGAACTCGTGCGGCGACAGGCGCGAGAGCTCGAGAGTGAAAGGCAGCACGGCGAACACGTCGACGCCCAGCTCCTCCACGAGCTCGGCCTTGCGCCGCAAGGTGGTCAGCTGCGCCGGGTGGCTGCCCGGGCGCAGGACCTCCGACGGGTGCGGGTCGAACGTGAGCACCACGCTCGGCACGCCGCGTTCGGCCGCCGCCCGCACCGTGCGCGAGATGAGCACCTGGTGCCCGCGGTGCACGCCGTCGAACACGCCGATGGTGACCACGCACCGTCCCCAGCCACTCGGGAGGTCCCCGAGGCCACGCCACCGCTGCACTGTCGTCAACTCTCCCCGCGCCGGTCTCTCGCCCAACCGCGACCCACCCTATGCGGGCAGCAGGACCACCACCGACCGGGCCACACCCTCCGTGTCGGCGGCCAGGGCGAGCACGCGGCCGTCGGGTGCGAAGAGGCCGTAGGTCCCGTCGATGCCGGCCGCCGGGATGGCCCGGCCGTGGCGCACGGCCTGCGCTTCGGTGGCGTCGACGTCGCGGCGCGGGAAGGCCGCGGCTACGGCGGCGTCGAGGTCCAGCGACAGCTCGGGCGTCTCCTCGAGCTGGTCGAGCGTGCGCGCGCGGGCGAGGGTGAAGGGCCCGACCGTGGTGCGCCGCAACGCGAGCAGGTGCCCGCCGACGCCGAGCCCCGCGCCGAGGTCGCGGGCCAGCGCGCGCACGTAGGTGCCTGAGGAGCACTCGACCACGGCGTCGAGCTCGATCCGGTCGTCCTCGCGGCGCGTGGCCAGCACGTCGAAGCGGTAGACGGTGACGGGCCGCGGCGGGAGCACCACGTCCTCCCCCGCGCGCACCCGAGCGTAGGCCCGCTTGCCGTCGATCTTCACGGCGCTGACGGCGCTGGGCACCTGCTGGATGTCGCCGGTGAGCTCGGCGACGCCGGCCGCGAGCTGCTCGTCGGTGATCTTCGCGAGCACCGCCGGGTCGCCCTCGGTGAGCACCTCGCCCTCGGCGTCGTCGGTGGTGGTGGAGCTGCCCAGCGACAGCGTCGCGAGGTAGGTCTTGCGATCGAGCGCCAGGTGGCCCAGCAGCTTGGTGGCGCGCTCGATGCCGAGCACGAGCACGCCGGTGGCCATCGGGTCGAGCGTGCCGGCGTGGCCGACCTTGCGGGTGCCCATGATCCGGCGCGCCCTGGCGACGACGTCGTGCGAGGTCATTCCGGCCGGTTTGTCGACGATGAGCAGACCGGGCGGCGGAGCGGGGCGGCGCGGTTCTTTCGGGCGAGACACGGGCCGAACCCTATCGAGACGGGCGGTTCGGACCGGCGAGCACCTCTCAGGCGGCGACGGCCGCGGGTTCGGCCGGCACCTCGCCGTCCCAGCGCCGGCGCGTGAGCCGCACCGGCACGTCCTCGCCACGGGCTTCGGCGGCGAACACGTGGGCCCTGGCGCGGCGCCACCACACGAGCATCCGCCACGTGCCCAGCGCGAGCACGACCACGATGCTCAGCAGGGACACGCGGAAGTTCCCGCCCGTCCACTGCAGCAGAATGCCGACCACGAGCGAGGTGACCGTGGTCGCGACGAACCCGGCGACGTTCACCAGGCCGGTCGCCGTGCCGACGCGCTCGATCGGGTTGTAGTCCCGCGCCAGCGCGAAGCCGATCATCGACACCGGGCCGCCGAGCGACAGCAGCGCGAACGCGGGCCCGAGCACGCCGAGCGGGAGGTGCCCGTTCCAGCCGAGCAGCACGGCCCACGTGACGGCGGCGGTGCCGAGGTACCCGCCGACGATCGGCATCCGCAGCTCCGGGTGACGGCTGATGACCGTGCCCAGCACCGGGCCGCCGGCCAGCGAGCCGAACACGAACACGGTCAGCATCGCGCTCGCCGTGGCGGCCGGGATTCCTTGGCCCTCCACGAGAAACGGGACGCCCCACAACAGCGTGAGCACGTTGGGCGCGAACATCGTGCTGAAGTGCGTCCAGAACCCGAGCCGGGTGCCGGGCACGCGCCACGCGGCGCGGATCTGGCGCGCGAGCAGCGCCGGGTGCACCGGCTTGCGCTCGGGCTCGGGGACGCCGAGCGGGGTGTCGCGCACGCGCAGCACCACCGGCACCGCGACCAGGAGTGTGAGCGCGCCGACCGAGACGAACGTGACCGTCCACCCGGGACCGGCGAGCAGCAGCGTGAGCGGCACCGTGGCGGCGAGGTTGCCGATGTAGCCGACTGCGGAAGTGAAGGACGTGATCAACGCGTACTGCCGCGCCGGGAAGTGGGCGGCGATCAGGCGCAGCACGCTGACGAACGTCAGCGCGTCGCCCAGGCCGAGCACGCCGCGGGCGAGCAGGCCGACGCCGTAGCTTTCGGCGAGGCCGAGCAGCAGCTGCCCGGTGCCCAGGATGAGCACGGCGGCGGTGAGCACACGGCGCGGGCCGTAGCGGTCGACGAGCACGCCGGTGGGGATCTGCATGGCGGCGTAGACCCCCACCTGCAGCACGGTGAACGTGCCGAGCGCCGCGGCGCCGACGCCGAACCGGTCCGCCGCTTCCAGGCCCGCGACTCCGAACGAGGTGCGGTGGAACACGGCGAGCAGATACACGAAGACGGCGGTGAGCCAGATGAGCCAGGACCGGACGGTGGCGCGGCCGGGCGACAAGGTTTCCTCCTGCGGGTAGCGGTCGTCGGGGAAGGACGACGACACTGCCGCCTCGATTGTTGTATCGCCTCAGCAAGCTCGAAACATAGCCGTTATCTCGGTGGGATACACCACATCACCCGATCACCGCAGCGCCACTTGACCTGCGACTCCCACCACTGTGTCGCCGCCCACCCACACTTCGCCGCCCGCGCGCTCGACGTGCACGCGCCCGCGCCGGCCGAGCCGGGTGCCCTGCGCGGCCACGTAGGACTCCGGCGCGCGGCCCGAACCGATGAGCCATTGGCCGATCGCGGCGTTGAGGCTGCCGGTTACCGGGTCCTCGACCAGGCCCGTGAAGGCCCGGACCTCGAACGCCGTGGGCGATCCGGCCGGGTGCGGTCCGACGACGCCGACCTTGTACTTCCCGAGCGCCGCGACGTCGCGTTCGACCGCGAGGACCGCCTCGGCGTCGGTGAGGAGCACGGCGAGCCAGCCGGGGCCGTTGTCGGCCCACCGCGCGTCGACGACGTCGCTCTCGGCCAGGTGCAGGGCCTTCCGGACGGCGGCGAGGTCCTCGGGCGCGACGGGGCCGCCGCGCGTGAGCGGCGGCGCGGCGAAGGCGAGCCGCTCGCCGGTGCGCCGCACGCGGACCAGGCCGGCGCCGCACTCCTGCACGAGGTCCTCGCCCTTCGGCGTGCCGCCGGCTTCGAGCCACGCGCGGGCCGAGCCGAGCGTGGGATGCCCGGCGAAGGGCAGCTCGCGCTCGACGGTGAAGATCCGCACGTGGTAGTCGGCCTCGGCGCGCGTCGGCGGGAGCAGGAACGTGGTCTCGCTGAGGTTGGTCCACCGTGCGAAGGCGGCCATCCTGTCGTCGGAGAGGCCTTCGGCGTCGTGCACCACGGCGAGTGCGTTGCCGAGGGTGAGCTCATCGGTGAAGACGTCGACCTGGCTGAAGCGCATGGCTCCACCTTGGCACGGCGTTCAGGCGCCGCGGATGGCCCCGACCACCGCCCAGCGGCCGGAGCGCCAGCGGATCAGCACGGCGGCCAGGCGGAACACCATGAACAGCGACAGACCCGTCCAGATGCCCGTGAGCCCCCAGCCGAACGCGAGCGACAGCCAGATCAGCGGCAGGAAGCCCAGCCCCGCGCTGACGAGCGTGGCGGTACGCAGGAACGCGGCGTCGCCGGCGCCCAGCAGCACGCCGTCGAGCGCGAACACCACACCCGCGATCGGTTGCAGCGCCACGAAGAACCACCACGCGTGCGGGATCTCCGCGAGCACCCCCGGGTCCGAGGTGAACGCGTGCGGCAGCGTGCTCCACAACGCGCCGAAGAGCACACACAGGACGCAGCCGAGCACCAACCCGTACGCGACGATCTGGTTCGCGACCCCGCGCGCCTGCCGCGCGGCTCCCCCGCCCAGGGCCGCGCCGACGAGCGACTGCGCGGCGATCGCGACGGAGTCGAGCACGAGCGAGAGGAACGTCCACAGCTGCAGCACGACCTGGTGCGCGCCGACCGCCTCGGTCGACGTCCGCGCCGCCACGGCCGCCGCCGAGACGAAGCACGCCTGGAACGCGAGGCTGCGCAGCACGAGGTCGCGGCCCAGGCTCAGCTGCGCGCGCATCACGCCGAAGTCCGGCCGCAGCGGCACGCGCTCGCGCACCAGCGCCGCGAAGAACAGCGACGCCGAGACCACCTGGGCCACCACGTTGGCGATCGCCGAGCCCTCCAGGCCGAGCCCCGCGGCGTAGACGAGCACCGGGCACAGCACGGCCGAGATGCCGTTGCCCGCCAGCACGTACCGCAGCGGGCGCGCCGCGTCCTGCACGCCGCGCATCCAGCCGTTGCCGGCCATGGTGACCAGAATCAGCGGCGCCCCGAACAGCGCGATCCGCAACCACGACACGGCCGCCGCCGCGATCTCGTCACTGCCCGACAGCGCGCGGGCGATCGGACCGGCCAGCAGCTGACCCGCCACCAGCAGCACCAGCCCCACCAGCACCGCGAGCCACGTGGCCTGGACGCCTTCGCTCACCGCGTCGCGCCGCCGCCCGGCGCCGTGCAGCCGCGCGGTGCGCGAGGTCGTGCCGTAGGAGAGGAACGTGAGCTGCGTGGAGATCTGCGACAGCACCACCCCGCCCAGCGCCAGCCCCGCCAGCGGCAACGCGCCCAGGTGCCCGACCACCGCGGTGTCCACCAGCACGTACAACGGCTCCGCCGCCAGCACCCCCAGCGCGGGCACGGCAAGCCCCAGCACGCGGCGCGCGGGGATCCGGTCTTCGGAGGTCACGGGCGGGGCAGGCGGGGCTTCGTCAGGCACCCGGGGAGCGTAACGACCGCCGCCGACATTCCGGACGTCAAGCGCGCAGGATCACCGGCAGGGAGGCCAACCCGCGGCTGCGGAACGACGAGCGCCACTCTGGGTCGCCCGCCAGGGCCATCGCAGGGAAGCGGCGCAGCAGGGTGTCGAAGCCGATCTCCAGCTCGAGGCGGGCCAGGGGTGCGCCGAGGCAGTAGTGGGGGCCGTGGCCGAAGGCGAGGTGGGAGTTGTCCGGGCGGTCGGCGTCGAAGGTGTCCGGGTCTTCGAACACCGTGTCGTCGCGGTGGGCGGAGGCGAGGGCGAGCAGGACGGTGTCGCCGGCGGGGATCTTGGTGTCACCGATTTCGAGGTCCTGCAGGGGAAATCGGCGGATGGCGAGCTGGACCGGGGACGCGTGGCGCAGGATTTCGTCCACAATGGACACCGAGGACCCGGCCGGCGCCGACCGCGGTGCCGGGCGGGTGAGCAGCTCGTGCAGGCCGTTGCCCAGCACGTGGACCACGTTCTCGTACCCCGCGAGCAGCAGGAGGAACGCGGCGCTGAGCAGTTCGTCGTCGGTGAGGTCCGGGGCGACGACGCTGAGCAGGTCCTCCCCCGGATCCGCGCGCTTGGCCGAGATGAGCTCGGTGAGGAACCCGAACAGCGACCTCATGGCGTCCCGCGCGACCGCGGCGTCCGTCGGCATCAGGACGGCGTCGGTCCACGTGCGGAAGACGGCGACGTCCGCGGGGGCGACACCGAGCAGCACGCAGATCACCGTGATCGGCAGCGGCACGGCGTAGCCGGCCATCAGGTCGGCCTCGGCCGGGAGCGCGTCGGCGAGCTCCTCGGCGATGCGCGTGACCTCCGGCCGCAGCGCCTCGACGCGCCGTGGCGTGAAGGCGCGCCCCAGGAGCCGGCGCAGGCGGGTGTGCTCCGGCGCGTCGAGGTTGAGCAGGTTCTTGTCGAGCGCGGGCGGCAGCGCGAGGCCCCGGTAGCCGCCCGACGAGTGGGCCTTGTCCAGCGACAGCCGCGGATCGCCGAGGCCGGCTTTGACCTCGGCGTAGCGCGTGACCAGCCAGATCGGCGCGCCGTCGGGTGACTCCGCTCGGTGCACGGGGCCGGCGGCGCGCAGCCGGGCGTACGCGCACACCGGGTCGGCCAGGAACTCGTCGTCGAACCGGACGGGTTCAGGCACTCCGGTCCCCCAGCAGCGGCGCCCGGCCGAGCGCGGCCCGCAGCCGCGCCAGCACGTCGTCCGACGTGCCCTCCATCGTGCAGCCCGCGGCCATCCGGTGCCCGCCGCCGCCGAACTCCGAGGCCACCGCCGACACGTCGACCCTGCCCGCGGACCGCAGCGAGACCGTCCACACGGAACCCCGCGAGTCGGGCGCGAACTCCTTCAGTACCCCCGCGACGCCGGCTTCACGCGTCGCGCGCACCACGTCGATCACCGACTCGACCTCTTCCGGCCGCACGCTCGCCGCCACGGCCGAACGCACCACGGCGTGCACGAACCCGAAGCCCTGCGCGGCTTCCGGCTCCAGCTCCGCTTCGGACAGCACGGCCGAGAGCATCGGCAGCCACGCGAACGGGTGGTCGTCCACGATCCGCCGCGCCACCTCCGTCGGGTCGACGCCGGCCTCCAGCAGGCGCGCGGCGATCCGGTGCGTTTCGGGGCGGGCGCGGCGGAAACCGCTGGTGTCCGTGACGATCCCCGCGTACAGGCAGCGCGCGGCCGGCTCGTCCAGCTCGACGCCCATCGCCTCGACGATCTGCGCGACGAGCACCGCGGTCGCCTCGGTGGCCTCGTCGACCACGTGGTGCGTGCCGTAGAACGCGTTGGTGGCGTGGTGGTCCACCACCAGCACGGCGCCGCCGGCGGAGCGGACGGCGTCGACGCGCGAGGCGAGCCGACCCAGCCGCGCCGGCACCGGCGTGTCGAGAGCGACCAGCAGCTGCTCCGACGCGGGCAGATCGTCGGGCTTGGTGAGCAGCCCGTCGACGTCGAGCCAGGTCAGGGTCTCGGGGGCGTCGTCGGGCTCGCCGAAGGACACCCGCACGCGGGCGCCGCGCAAGTGCAGCACGTGGCCGAGGGCCAGTGCGCTGCCGAGTGCGTCGGCGTCCGGGCGCACGTGGCCCAGCAGCGTCACGTCGGTGGCCCCGGCGAGCAGGGCGGCGGCGGCTTCGATGTCCTGCGCCAAAGTAGCTGTCACAGTGCGTCACGCTACGCTCTGCGGGATGCCTGAGTACGCGATTCTCGTTCACCCGTCCGCCAACCGGGTCTACGCCGCCTCGTCGCCCGCGCTGCTGCGCGCCGAGCTGGCGGTGTTCGGCGCGGCCGGGCTTTCCGCCGAGCTGTCGGAGGCCGAGGAGGTGGAGCTCGGCGGCGTGGGCTACGTCAAGTTCGCGACGCCGGAGCCGCTGACCGAACCGGACGTCGCGCTGCTGTCCAACCTGTCCTCGCTCTACGCCCTGTTCGAGCTGGGCGACGGCGTGCTGCGCCCCGTCCTGGTGCGGCCACTGGCGAAGACGGACTCGGACCTGCTCACGATCCAGAAGTACGCGGGCAAGACCAATGAGCAGTTCACGAAGCTGCTGCTCAACGTCACCCTGCTCGCCACCGCCGACCCGACCGGATGGCTCGAGCGCCCGCGGACGCTGCTCGACCCGCTGTGCGGGCGCGGCACCACGCTGAACCAGGCCGTGATGTACGGCTTCGACGCCACCGGTCTCGACGTGGACGGCAAGGATTTCGAGGCCTACGAGCAGTTCCTCAAGACCTGGCTGCGCACCAAGCGGGTGAAGCACACCGCCGACTCCGGGCAGCTGCGGCGCAACAAGGTCCGCCTCGGGCGCCGCCTCGACGTCGAGTACGCGTTCGACAAGGACGACTACAAGGGCGGCCAGACGCGCCGGCTCACCTACTTCAACGCCGACACCCTCACCACCGACGAACTGCTGCGCGCGAACTCCGTGGACGTGATCGTGACCGACGCCCCGTACGGCGTGCAGCACGGCAGCCACCGCACGCAGGACGCGAGCCTCGCGCGCAGCCCGCGCGACCTGCTGGCGGCGGCCGTTCCCGTGTGGACGCGCGTGCTCCGCCCGGGCGGGGCGCTCGGGATCTCCTGGAACCTCAACGTCCTCCCGCGCGAAGAGCTCGTCGCGGTGCTCTCACGGGCCGGCCTCGACGTGCGCGAGGGCGGGCCGTACGAGGAGTTCGCCCACCGCGTGGACCAGGCGATCGAGCGGGACCTCGTGGTGGCGGCGAAACCGGCCTGAGACGTCGTTTGTGGTCAGAGCCCGAGGAGCTTGCGCGCGTTGCCTTCCGCGATCTTCTCGTGCACCTCGCGGTCGAGGTCCAGCGCGTCGAACCACGCGGCGGCCTCGCCCATCGACTCGAACGGGTAGTCGGCTGAGAACAGCACGCGGTCGGCCCCGACCTCGTTGATCGTGAACGCCAGCTCGGGCGTGGCGAAGTTGCCGCTCGTGGTGAGGTGGAAGTTCTCGCGCAGGTACTCGCGCAAGGGTTTACACGCCGGAATGCCCGCGGGCTTGACCTTGAGCCGGTGGTCGGTGCGCCAGATGTTGAACGGCAGCAGCTCGCCCAGGTGCCCGAGGATCACCTGCACGCCCGGGTGTTCGTCGAACAGGCCACTGGCCATGAGCCGCAACGCGTGCGTGCCGGTTTCGATCGAGAATCCCCACGCCGAGCCGTAGAGCCACGGGTGGCCTTCGAGCATCCGGCTGTCACGCGGCAGCGGGTCGCGCGGGTGCAGGTACACGGGCACGCCCAGGTCTTCGACGGCCGCCCAGAACTGCCGGTACCGCGGCTCGTCCAGGTAGGCGATCCGGTCACCGTCCACTTCGGAGAACCCGTTCACCAGCGCGCCCTTGAACCCCAGCTCGGTCACGGCGCGGCGCAGCTCGACGACGGCTTCTTCGGGATCCTGCAACGGAAGCGCGGCGAACGCGGCGAAGCGATCCGGCCTCAGCTGCACGTGCCGCGCGGCCACGTCGTTGGTGCGGCGCGCCCAGTCCACGGACTGCGCACGGTCGGACAGCCCCTGGATTCCGGGCGCCAGCAGGGAAAGCACGACGATCTCGATGCCGGCCGCGTCCATCAGCTTCAGGCGCTCGTCCTGGATGTCCAGCAACTGGCGGCGGTGCGGCAGCCACGTCTGCTCGGTGAAGTGTTCGCGCGATTGCTCGACGATGTCGGGGTCACCGGTGCCGAAGTGTTCCTCGAGGGCGATCTTGCGGACCATGCTGCGCCTCCTCTTGGTTCAGTGGTCTGAACATAGCATGCTATGAACTCCGGTGATCTAATCTTTCCGGGTGACCGTGCCCTCCGGGTCCTCCGAGCCCGCCGACACCGCCGTCGACCGCTTCGCCGACGCCTGCAACGCGCTCTACTCGGCCATGCGCACCAACCGCGCCCGCCTCGACGCGCAGGCCGCGGCCGCCTCCGCCCTCAGCGACTCGCAGGCCCAGCTCGTGACTCCCCTGGCCCGGCTCGGCGCCATGACCATCGGCGAGCTCGCGCAGGAGGCGAAGCTCGCCCAGCCCACCGTCACGCGCTCGGTGAAGGCCCTGGAGTCCGCCGGCCTCGTGCGCCGCACCCCGCACGCCCACGACGACCGCCGTGTCGTCGTCGACCTCACCGACCGCGGCCGCGCCCACTGGGACCGCGCCCGCACCCGCCTGCGCGACAACCAGCGCGCGGCGTGGGACCTGCTGCCTGACGACCTGCGGCCCCAGGCGCTGGAACTGCTGAAGGCGCTGACCGACGCCGTGACCGCCACGCGGCCGGCGGACTGACCGGACGAAAAACCGCCGGCCCTGAACGTTGTGCGTTCAGGGCCGGCGGCCTGGTGGGCGGGGTAACCGCGGGCGGCGTACCCAGCGGGGCGGAGCGCCCGGAGGAGGTGGCGACGAACGGCGCGGCGCCACCGAACAGCGCGCCGCGTCGTGGGACGTCGGGGATCCTCCGGAGCGGTTCAGCCTCGGGTCTCCTCTTCGGCTTCGATTTCGGTGTCGGCGAGGTGGTCGTCGTCTTCGCGCGGCGCCTTGTACGGGTCGGCTTCGCCGGCGTGCTGGGCGCCGGTGGCCTGGCGGGCCACCTCGGCGTCGGCCTCGCGGGCCTTGGCGAGCAGTTCCTCGATGCGGCGTGCGTCGTCGGGGATGCTGTCGGCCACGAAGGCGAGGGTCGGGGTGTAGCGGACTCCGGTGCCCTGCCCGACTTTGGTGCGCAGCACACCACGCGCGGACTCGAGGGCCGCCGCGGCGCCGGCGAAGTCCGGCTCCGAGTTGAGGCTTTCGCCGAGCACCGTGTAGTACACCGTGGCGTCGTGCAGGTCCGCGGTGATCTTGGTGTCCGTGATGGTCACGGCACCGAGCCGCGGATCCTTGACGTCGTGCTCGATCGCCGACGCCACGATCTGCGAGATCCGCTTGGCGAGCTTGCGAGCCCGAGCAGGATCGGCCATGGGAGGTGTCTCCTTCTGAAATGTTCTCCGGTCTAGTCGTCCGGACCCAGCAGCCGGCGGTGTGCCGACAGCAGGACGAACTCCGGTCGCGAGGCCACGAACCGCTCGCACGAGTCGAGCACGTCCCGGACGTGCTCGCCACCCGCGGCGACCACGGCCACCCCGATCAGGGCTCGCCGGTGCAGGTCGAGGTGACCGGCTTCGGACACCGAGACGGCGAAGCGCTTGCGCACCTCCGCCACGACCGGCTTGATCACGGATCGCTTCTGCTTCAACGAGTGAATGTCATCGAGCAGGATGTCGAGCTCGAGAGCTCCGACGTACATAGGCAGCGAAGTTGTGCCGCAAGGAACCGGGTGGCCCGGGGTGCGGGCCGAAACCCGCACCCCGGAACCGATCAGCCCTTACGCACGGGGCTTCTCCCGCTGTTCGTAGGTCTCGATCACGTCGTCGACCTTGATGTCACTGTACGAACCCAGCGTCAGACCACATTCGTACCCTTCACGAACCTCGACCACGTCGTCCTTGAACCGCCGCAGCGAGCTGATCGGCAGGTTCTCGGCGATGACGGTGCCATCGCGGAGAAGGCGCGCCTTGGCGTTGCGCCGGATCTCCCCGGACATGACCAGGCAACCCGCGATCGTGCCGATCTTGGAGGACTTGAAGACGTCGCGGACCTCGGCGCGACCGAGCTCCACCTCTTCGAACTCCGGCTTGAGCATGCCCTTGAGGGCCTGCTCGATCTCGTCGATCGCCTGGTAGATGACCGTGTAGTACCGGACGTCGACGCCCTCGCGGGTGGCCCGCTCGGTCGCCTTGCCCTGGGCCCGGACGTTGAACCCGAGCACGATCGCGTCGGACGCGGTCGCCAGGTCGATGTCCGACTCGGTCACGCCACCGACACCGCGGTGCACCACGTTCAGCTCGACGTCGTCGCCGACGTCCAGCTGCAGCAGTGCCGCCTCGAGCGCTTCGACGGTACCCGAGTTGTCACCCTTGATGATCAGGTTGAGGCTGCTCGTCTCCTTCAAGGCGGAGTCGAGGTCCTCGAGGCTGACCCGCTTGCGGCGCGACGCGTTGAGCGCGTTGCGGGTGCGAGCGGAGCGGCGCTCGGCGATCTGCCGGGCGACGCGGTCCTCGTCGACCACCAGGAAGGTGTCGCCCGCGCCCGGCACCGAGGTGAACCCGATGACCTGGACGGGACGCGAGGGCAGCGCCTCGGTGACGTCCACGTTGTGCTCGTCCACCATGCGGCGGACGCGGCCGTAGGCGTCGCCCGCGACGACGGAGTCGCCGACGCGCAGCGTGCCTCGCTGCACCAGCACCGTGGCCACCGGGCCGCGGCCGCGGTCGAGGTGCGCCTCGATCGCGACACCCTGGGCCTCCATGTCCGGGTTGGCCCGGAGGTCCAGAGCGGCGTCGGCCGTCAGCAGGATCGCCTCGAGGAGGCCATCGATGTTGATGTTCTCCCGCGCGGAGATGTCCACGAACATCGTGTCGCCGCCGTACTCCTCGGCCACGAGGTTGTACTCGGTGAGCTGCTGGCGGATCTTCTGCGGGTTGGCGCCTTCCTTGTCGATCTTGTTGACCGCGACCACGATCGGGGCCTTGGCGGCCTGCGCGTGGTTGATCGCCTCGACCGTCTGCGGCATGACCCCGTCGTCGGCGGCCACCACGATCACCGCGATGTCCGTCGAGTTCGCACCACGAGCACGCATGGCGGTGAACGCCTCGTGACCCGGGGTGTCGATGAAGGTGATCAGCCGCGGCGTGCCCTCGAGCTCGGTCTCGATCTGGTAGGCGCCGATGTGCTGGGTGATGCCACCGGCTTCACTCTCGCGCACCTTCGTCTTCCGGATCGTGTCCAGCAGGCGGGTCTTACCGTGGTCGACGTGACCCATGATCGTCACGACCGGCGGCCGGACCTGCAGGTCCTCCTCGCCACCCTCGTCCTCACCGTAGGTGATGTCGAAGGTCTCCAGCAGCTCGCGGTCCTCCTCCTCGGGGGACACGACCTGGACGACGTAGTTCATCTCGCCGCCGAGCAGCTCGAGGATGTCGTCGGACACGGACTGCGTCGCCGTGACCATCTCGCCGAGGTGGAAGAGCACCTGCACCAGCGAAGCCGGGTTGGCGTCGATCTTCTCGGCGAAGTCGGTCAGCGAGGCACCACGCGGCAGCCGGATCGTCTCGCCCTGGCCCTTGGGCAGGCGGACGCCGCCGACGCTGGGCGCCTGCATGTTGTCCATGTACTCCTGGCGCTTCTGTCGCTTCGACTTGCGACCCTTGCGCGAGGGACCACCGGGACGCCCGAAGGCACCCGCGGTACCGCCACGGCCACCGGGGCCGCCACGACCGCCGCCGCCACCGCGGAAGCCACCGCCACCGCCGGCAGGAGCACCGGTGCCGCCACCGGGACGGAAGCCGCCGCCACCGCCACCGGGACCGCCACCGGGACCGCCGCGGAAGCCACCGCCACCGCCGCCACCACCGGGACGGAAGCCGCCGCCACCGCCGCCGCCACCGGGACGACCGCCGCCACCACCGGGACCGCCACGGGCACCGCCACCGGGACCACCACGGGCGCCACCGCCCGGACCGGCCGGACGCGGGGTGCGGCCCGGCATCATGCCGGGGTTCGGCCGCGGGGGCATGTTGCCCGGGCTCGGCCGATTGCCACCGGCGCCACCGCCGGGACGCGGCGCGGGCCGGTCACCGCCGCCACCGGCACCGCCGGGACGCGGCGGACGGTTGTCGCCGCCCTGACCCGGACCGGGGCGCTGGGCCGGCGGACGCGGGGCCGGGGCGCCGGAACCGACGCCGAACGGGTTGTTGCCGACGCGCGGAGTGCGCGGGCCGGGCTTGGGACCGCCGGGCTTGGGGCCCTGCGGCTTCGGCGGCACGACCGAGCCGGACGCAGCAGCGTCCTGCTTCGGCGCGTGCTTCGGCGCCGCGGTGCTGCCACCGGACGGCTCGGCCTTGGCCGCGGGGGCCTGCACCTGGGGCTGCGGTTCCTGCTGCGGCTGGGCCGGAGCAGGCGTGGCCGGGCGCGGGCCGGGACGCGGGCCCGGACCCGGGCGGCTGCCCGGGGTGGCCGGACGCGGGCCGGACTGCTGCGGAGCGGCGGACGGAGCGGCCTTGGCCGCCGGCGCCTGCTGCTGGGTCTGCTGCGGAGCGGGCGCGGCCGCGGGCCGGGGAGCCTGCGGAGCGGGAGCGGCAGCGTTCGAGTTGCCCGAGCCGGGGGCGGGCGGCATGGGCCGCGGGCCGGGCGTCGGACCGGACTTCTTCCCGCCCTTGGCGGGGTACGCGTCACGCAGACGGCGGGCGACGGGCGCCTCGACCGTGGATGACGCGGACTTCACGAACTCGCCCTGCTCCTTGAGCTTGGCGAGAACTTCCTTGCTGGTGATGCCGAGCTCTTTCGCGAGCTCGTGTACACGGGCCTTGCCTGGCACAGCTCTCCTCATCTAGGGGAGGCCAGGCGGTGAAGAGACCCGCTGACCTCGTCCTTATTGTCGCGCGTTCATGGCGTCGGCTTCACGGCTGACTCATGACGGGTCGACCTGCTTCCTTGTTCCACTGCGGTTCCGGGTGGGTCCCGGAGCCGATCTCCGTGGTGGGCGCTGCGAATGCCGCATGCTCGCGCAGCCCCGCGGCGTCGAGCGCGCCCTGGGCCCGAAGTGCCCGTGGGAACGCCCGCTTCCGCTCGGCCTTGACCAGACAACCCGGTGCCGGGTGCAGCCACGCACCCCGCCCCGGCAGCCGCCGACGTTCGTCGACGACCAGCCGTCCGGCCACCGCGACCACTCGCAGCAGCTCACCGATCAGGACCCGCTGCCGGCAACCAACGCACGTGCGTACCGGGAAGTGCCGGTGGCGCTGGAGGTCGGTCGTGTCGCCACGCACCCGCGGCGGACCCTGAACCAGTGATGAGTCTAGCGCTTCGACCTTCACTCAGCCGAACCGGTTGTCGCGGCGGGCCGCGCCTGTCCGGCGTGGTCTTGATCACCTGCCGGATCGACGGGTGCGGCGTCGCTGCGGATGTCGATGCGCCAGCCCGTGAGCCGGGCCGCGAGCCGCGCGTTCTGGCCCTCCTTGCCGATGGCGAGGGAGAGCTGGAAATCGGGCACGACGACGCGAGCCGTCTTCGCCCGCTCGTCCACGACACGTACCGAAACAACCTTCGCCGGGGACAATGCATTCCCCACGAAGCGGGCCGGATCCTCCGAGTAGTCGATGATGTCGATCTTCTCGCCGGCCAGCTCGCTCATCACGTTGCGCACGCGCGCGCCCATCGGGCCGATGCAGGCACCCTTGGCGTTCACCCCGGGCACGGTGGAGCGCACCGCGATCTTGGTGCGGTGCCCCGATTCGCGCGCCACGGCGGCGATCTCGACGGTGCCGTCGGCGATCTCGGGCACCTCGAGCGCGAAGAGCTTGCGCACCAGGTTCGGGTGCGTGCGCGAGAGCATGATCTGCGGCCCGCGGTTGCTCCGCGAGACCCCGACCACGAACGCCTTGATGCGCGTGCCGTGCTCGTAGGACTCCCCCGCGACCTGCTCACCCGAGGGCAGGATCCCCTCGGTGTCGCCGACCTGGACCACGACCATGCCGCGGGCGTTGGCGCGCGCGTCGCGCTGCACCACGCCGGCCACGATCTCGCCCTCCTTGGCGGAGAACTCGCCGAAGGTCTTCTCGTGCTCGGCGTCGCGCAGCCGCTGCAGGATGACCTGGCGGGCGGTCGTCGCGGCGATCCGGCCGAAGCCCTCCGGCGTGTCGTCCCACTCCTCGTCGACCTCGCCCTCGGGGGTGAGGGTGTGCGCGAGGACGCGGACGAGGCCGGTCTTCTTGTCGATGTCGATACGAGCGTGGGACTGGTGCCCCTCGGTGTGCTTGTAGGCGGTGAGCAGGGCCGTCTCGATGGCCTCGATCACCGTGTCGAAGGGGATGTCCTTGTCCCGTTCGATCGCCCGCAGCGCGGCGATGTCCACGTTCACTTCGGCTCCTCCTTCGCTTCCGTCTGGCCGGCAGGGGTGCTGCGCTTGCCGGACGCGTCTTCTTCCAACAGTTTGAGCTCGTCGACGGGTGGTTGCTTGAACTCGATCTCCACCACGGCCTTCGCCACCGACTTGTAGTGCACGTCTTTCAGCCGGTCCTCGAAGAGCACGGTCACGCTCTCCTCGCCGGCGTGGCCCACCCGCGCGACGAACTCCGCACCTTCCGCGGGCGTGATGCGGACGAGGCGGAACTTCGCGCGCCGCCAGTGGCGCGGCTGCGCGAGCGGCCGGTCCAGCCCCGGCGAGGTGACCTCGAGGGTGTAGGCGCTCGCGAGCACGTGCTCGTTCTCGTCGAGCGCCGCCGACACCTTGCGGCTGATCTCGGCGATCTCGTCCAGCCCGACACCGTCGTCGGAGTCGACGACGACCTTGACCAGCTGCTTGCGGCCGGCCTGCTGCACCTCGAACGAGTCGAGGTCGAAACCCGCGACGGTGACGGCTTCGGCCACTATCGGCTGAAGCCGGCTGGCGAGTTCGTTGGGCACGTGGAGCACTCCTGTTCGGCCGAGGTGACGCGGGCTGGTCACGACTGTGGTCGGTGGTGGACCAGCTTATCCTGCGCACCCAGGAGGACGCGCGAGCGGCGGTGCCGGTGCCGGGCCTGGCAGGATGGGCCGACGTGACCGCAAGACCGACCGACCTTTCCCGGCGCGGCGTTCTGCGCCTGGGCGCCGTCGCCGCTTTGGCCCTCCCGCTGGCGGCCTGTTCCGGGGGATACGACGAGAGCCCCGACCCGCTCGCCCCGCTGCTGTCCGCCGCCGACGCGGACGCCGCCGCGGCCAGAGCCCTCGGTGGCGACGTCGCCGGGCAGGTCGCCGACGCGCGCGCCGCCCAGGCTGCCGCCCTGAAACCCGAGGTGGACCGGCTGAACCGGCCCAAGCCGACGACGGCGCCCCCGGCCGCGCCCGCCGACCTGGGCGCGTTCAAGGAGCGCCTGGCGACGGCCCGCAAGCAGGCCGAGGACCTCGTGCCCACGCTCCCGGCCTACCGCGCCGGCCTGGTCGCCGGCGTCGCGGCGGGCTGCGCGAGCCTGCAGCGCCTCGCCTCGACGCTCGGGCCCGGCGAAGACGCCCAGGCCGTGGTCGCGCCCGCCGGCACTGCCGCGTCCGACGCCGTCGACCCCCTGCAGAAGGCGCTGGCCTCGGAGCACGCCGCGCTGTGGGTGTACGGGCTGGTCACGGCCTTCCTGCCGGGCGAGTTCGGCGACGCCCTGAAGGCCGGGCGCGCCGAGCACACCGCGCGCCGCGACGTCGTCACCCAGATGATCGAGGCCGCGGGCGGCACGCCGGTGGCCCCGGAAGCGGCGTACGTGCCGCCGAAGCCGGTCAACGACACCGCCTCGGCCGCCGCCCTGGTGGCGAGCGCCGAGGAGGACTCGGCGGCCGCGTGGCTCGGCGTCGTGACCCACACGGACGACGCGGGGCTGCGGAAGATGGCTTTGCAGGCGTTGATCGCGGCGGCCCGGCGGGGCACGCCGTGGCGCCAGGAGGCCGACGAGAAGCCGACGGCGCTGGCGATGCCGGGGCAGCCGGCTTGAGGTTTCGGTGAAAAAAAGGGCCGTTCCCGGTGTCTCCGGGAACGGCCCTCTTCGCGTCGTTTGGCGTCAGTGCAGGTCGGGACCGAGGTCCAGCGCGCTGGTGGCGATGCGCTTGAGCAGCACGTCGTCGCGGTGCTTGGCGTAGAAGTCGGCCAGGACGATGGTGACGTCGGTGCCCGTGACCTGGGACTCGTACTCCGACTGGTCGCCACTCACCTTGGGCGCGCCCGCGGCCTTGTACGTGCCGTCGCGCACCAGGTCACTCACGTTGCCGGTGCCGTCCCGGTCGGTCAGCGCCTTGAGCTGCGCCGCCTGCGCCGCGGTCGGCATGCTCACCTTGACGACGGAGACGAGCGCCTTCGCGTCGCCGTACTCGACCGTGAAAAGCCCGCGCGCCAGCGAGGAGCACGGGTTGGTCTGGAAGAACTTCTTGGTGTCGTCGTAGGCCTTCGCCGCGCAGTCGGTGGACTTGTTCGGGCCTTCCACCAGCTTGTAGTCGAAGGGGTTCGTCTTCACCGGCGCCTGCGCCACCGGCTCGGGCGTGCTGTCGTGCCGGATGAGGAACCAGACCAGCCCCGCCACGACGGCGATCACGACCAGCCCCGCACCGCGCAGCAGCAGCGCCTTGGTGTCCTGCGGCGGGGTTGGATCTTGACCTGGGCCTGGGCCTGGGCCGAGGCCTTGGCCGGGCGGCGACCCCGGCTGCGCGGGCACCGCAGCGAGCGGCGCCGTGTCCGAGGGACCGGGGGTGAATTGGGGACCGACCACGGGCACATACGGTAGTTCACCGCGCTGAGCGCCTTCAGCCGAATGCGGTGAGAAGGCGTTCGACGTCGTCAGGGGTGGTTTCGAGCCAGAGCTGGGCCCTTCGCGAAGGCTCGATCGCGGGGGCCGCGGAGGACGAGAGCTGCCAAGGCGCTTCCTGTCAGCTGTCGGCGGCCTGCCCGGCCAGAGCGAGGTCACCTTGTGCGCGCAGCAACACCGCACGGGCGGCTTCGCCCTCAGCGGCAACCTCCCACATCGCGTCGAGGTAGTCGCGGTACTGGCGGACGTCGTCCGGATCGCGCGTGACGACCTCCGTGTGCAGCACCTCGGCGTTCAGCAGCTCGTCGTCGAAGACCCAGAATCCGTGAAGGGGAACGAACGGCAGCGGACGCTCGTGAAGTCCCCCGACGCCACCAGGACGCGCGCGCCCTCGGGCAGGCCTCCCGCGACGTTGGCGATCAGCTGAGACACGGACGCGCCGATGGCCACGCGTCCCGTCGGCACGCCGGCCAGCCGCGCGAACGCCTCGCGTGAGCGCGCCACGGCCTCGTCGAGCCCACCCGGCAGGTCCGCCCCGACCCGCCAGCGCTGCACGGCCGCCGCCACGGCGTCCGCGACGGGCTCCGGCGGGATCCCGATGCTCGGCGTGTTCAGGTACCCGGCGGGAACAGCGAACTCGGCTCCGAAGGCGACGCATGCCCTTGACGCTACTGAACTGGTGGCAGCAATTCGGCCAAGTCGGCGTACTCGGGGTCGCCACGCCCCAAGCCGCACATACCTCCAGCCCCGCCGAGCCGCGGCCGTGCGGGCAGCCCGCCGCGTCGGCGAAGGAGGGAGGAAGCGGCGCCGTCCTACAGCGAAGCGCGCATCCCCTCACTACAGGGCCGGCGGCAACAGCCCGGCCACCTCGGCGTAAGACGGCGGAGGCAGTGGCAGCGAAGTCCCGTCGCGGGCAGCGTCCACGGCCGCCAGGGCGGCGGCCAGCGCGACGCGGTACGGCGTCGAGCCCAGGCTCACCCTCGCCACCCCCAGCTCGGCGAGGCCGGCCGGCGTGACGCGGCCCGGCAGGAACAGGACGTTGAGCGGCACGTCCACCGCCGCCACCACCTCCGCGACCTCGCCCGGGTCGGCGAGGCCCGGGACGAACACCCCGTCGGCGCCCGCGTCGCGGTAGGCGCGGGCCCGTTCGATCGCGGCGGAGACCGGGCCGGAGCCGAGCCAGTGGGTGTCCGTGCGCGCGTTCAGGAAAACGGGCGAAGCCGAACGGACGGCCGCGATCAAAGCGCTCTGCACCTCCACCGGCGCGAGGGTGCCGTCGGCGCGGCCGTCTTCGAGGTTCACGCCCACGGCGCCTGCTTCGGCGAGTTCCGCGACCAGGTCGGCGACCTCGGCCGGGTCCGCGCTGAAGCCGTCGGCGATGTCGACGCTCACCAGCACGTCCAGCGGCGCCAGCACCCGGGTCAGCGCCACCGTCGCCGCGCGGGACGCCGGGGCCCCGTCGGCCAGGCCCGCAGCGGCCGACACGCCGAGGCTCGTCGTGCCGACCGCCGGGTGCCCCGCCGCGGCGAGCGCGGCCGCGAAGCCGAACTCCCACACATTGGGCAGCAGCAACGGTTTCCCGGGCACGTGCAGAGCGGCGAACGAAGTCATGCCCGCAACCTACGCGCGCGACGCTTCGGTGGCTGCCGAAGCAATCCGCTCAGCTCCCACCCGCCATGGTCGCCGCCCGGCGAGTGCGCAGCAGTCCGCGCAGCGCCGGCACCGCCGGGCCCACGGCCTCGTCCAGCTCCGCGAGGCGCGCGGCGTGGCGGCGGGACGAGCGGCGGGTGAACCCCACCTGGGCCGCCGCGGCGAGGGCGGTCAGCGCGGCGGCGCGGGTGTCCACTTCGGACAAGGGCACGCGCAGCGCTCGGTCCACAGTGGCGCGGACCTCATCGGCCCGCAACCGATCGTCCAGGCGGAAAACCTTCCGGCGCAGCACCGGCGTGACGTGCGACCGCAGGAGTCCCGCGGCGGCCAGCTGCAGCTCCAGGGAGTGGAGGGTGTCGGCCGAGTCGCGGCGCAGCAGGCGTCGCCAGCGGGTCGGGCCCGCGTCGGCGAGGTCGGTGAGCAGGTCGTCGAGCAGCAGGTCGCCGGTGGGGCCGTCGCCGGTCGCCGAGACGCGGCCGCCGGTGACCGTCAGGTGGCCGCGCAGCAGGAGGTCGGTGACGGCGGAAGCGCGCACGAGCAGCGCGGCGTGGCTGCGTCTGCGGACGCGGCCCTGGTCCGGGTCGCACGCGAGCAGGTAGGCCTGGGCGGCCAGCGAGGGGGTCATTGCCGTTTCACCAACGGCCAGATCTGGTCCCACGACTGCGTCCTTCCGGTGTAGAGCCAAATAAGTCCTGGTACGACCTCGGTCACCGACGCGAAGTAGGGCTTCAGCAGCGTCGGGTCGAAGCCGGTGAAAAGCACGTCCCGCGCCTGGTCCGGTGGCCGGTCGAAGTACCAGTATCCGCGGTGTCCACTGTAGACTTCGGTGATCCCGTATCGCGGGCCGTAGTACTCGACGGCCGCGGCGAACGGGTAGATCTCCGCGTACACCGCCGTCTGCGCCTTCACCCCGGGTGGCAGCGACGAGTACGTCTGCCCCACGACGTCGGCGACCTGCTTCTGCGCCGTCTCGCCGCCCGCGAACACCGTGCCGAGCGAAAACGGCCCGAACGACGTCGCCGTGACCGACGCCGGCCACACCGGCAGCGCGGCCACGGTGACGGCGGCCGACAGCCCGAACGCGATCCCCACCGGGATCCGCCACCAGCGCACCAGGTCGCGCCGGCTCAGCTCCGTGGCCGCGGCCGCGAACGGCAACGCGTAGAGGCTCATCAGGTAGTACGAACGGCCGTGGGTCAGCACCACCGCGACGGTTACCAGCAGCAACGCCAAGGCAAGGTAGCGGTACGGCCGCAGCTCGGGCGAGCGGAACAGGCGCCACACCCCGTAGAGCAGGGCCGGCACGCCGACGCCCATGCCCGCGCCGAGCAGCCCGTCGCGCGCGAAGGCGAAGTAGCCGGGGAACTCGGCGGCGACGACGTCGGCCATGTGCGCGTACGGCCAGTCGTGCGTGGCCTGCCAGACGAGCGCGGGGATCGTGGCGACCACCGCGATCAGCGCGCCCAGCCACAGCTTCGGGCGGCTCAGCAGGCGGCGTGGACCGAGGACGGCCGCGGACACCAGCACGGCGGCCCACAGCGCGGGGATGAGGAACTTGACCTCCAGCGACACCGCCGTGACCGCGCCCGCCCACACCAGCAGGCCGTCGCGGCGCGTGCGGGTCCAGCGGACCAGCAGGAAAACGACGACCGTCCACAGGAACGGATCCAGCGCGTAGGTGGAGACCCAGTGGCTGAGGACGACCAGGTTGGACGTCGCGGACAGCCCGCCCGCCATCAGCTGCGCCGGGCGGCGGCCACCCAGTTCGCGGGCGATCAGCGCGGTGACCACCACGCCGGCGCCGACCGCGAGCGCCATCGGCAGCCGGAACGCGAGCAGCGAACCGGGGAACAGGCGGTCGAGCGTGCCCGCGAGCAGCGGGACGAGCGGTGGCTGGTCGAAATACCCCCAGGCCGGATGATCTCGACCAGCCACCAGGAAATAGAGCTCGTCGAACCCGTGCGCGTAGCGGACGCTCGTGAGCACGAGCAGCGCCGCCGCCAGCGCGGCCACGGTGAGCACCGGCAGCCGGGCGAACGGGGCGATCTCCCCCGTGCTGGTCTCGCGGCTCGTCATGAGGCTCGTCATGATCCGAGTCCACCGCGCCGGCCCGGGTCGGCGTAACGGTGATCGGTAGCCGATGCGGACGACGAATGTTGTCCCGCGCGCAACTTTCGTTGCGGATCCTCCCCCGGCCGGTGCGATTCCGCCGCGGCGGTCCGGACCAGCCGTTACCGTGACGGGGTGAGCGAAGTGCGGCGTGGAACCTGGCCCCGCCCGGCCGAAATGGGCTGGCTGCTGACCGCGGCGCTCCTGTTCGCCGGGCTCGACTTCGCGCTGCACTGGGCCGGGCCGACGAGCGGGGCCTTCGGGCCGTACGCCGGGCTGGCGCTGCGCCTCGCGTGCGACCTTTCGCTGCTCGCGGTGTTCCGCTTCCCCGACGCGGTGGCCGGGGTGCTCGTGGTGGCGTCGCTGGCGATGCTGGCGTCGGATCTGTTCTGGCCCGGGCTGCTGGTGCCCGCCGACCAGCCGAGCCTGATGACCGTGCCGACCGTGACGCCGGTGGTGCTGAGCCAGCTCCCGCGCGTGATGGACCGGCGGCAGTTGCTGTGGATCGGCGGTGTGCTGGCGGTGCTGGCGACGCGGCCGTGGGACCCCGCGTGGAACACGACGCCGTTCGGGCTGCTGAGCACCGCGTTGCCCGTGGCGGTGGCGCTGTACTTCGAGGCGCGCCGGCAGCTGCTGCGTTCGCTGCGGGACCGGGCCGAGCGCGCCGAACGCGAGCAGCACCTGCTCGCTGAGCGAGCCCGCGCCGAGGAACGGCGGCGGCTCGCGGGCGAGATGCACGACGTGGTGACCCACCGGTTGAGCCTGATGGTGCTGCACGCGGGCGCGCTCGGCGTGGTGTCGACGGACCCGGCCGTGCGCTCCGCGGCCGAGGACATCCGCCGCGAGGGCGCGCACGCGCTCGACGACCTGCGTGATCTGGTGGGCGTGCTGCGCGACGGTTCGAGCATCGAGCCCCCAGCCGCTTCGCCGGCCCCGGTCGCTTCACCGGCCCCGGTCGCTTCGCCGGCGGACCTGGTGGCCGAGTCGATGGCCGTCGGCGTGGCCACGGAGCTTTCGATGAGCGGGGACCCGGACCAGGTGTCGCCGACGGTGGCGCGCACCGCGTACCGCGTGGTGCAGGAGGCGCTGACGAACGTCCGCAAGCACGCGCCGGGTTCGGCGGCCGCCGTGTCGCTGCGGTACCACTCGGGTGGTCTCGACGTGTTCGTCACCAACACCCGCGGGTGCCTGCCGCCCGACCCGACGCTCGCCGGCAGCGGCTCGGGCGCAGGGCTGAGCGGGCTGCGGCAACGCGTCGAGCTCGTCGGCGGGCAGCTCGAGTCCGGCCCCGAGCCCGGCGGCGGATTCCGCGTCGGTGCGATACTTCCCGCCTACGTCCCGACGACGGAAGGTGCTCCCCGGTGATCACGGTGGTTGTGGCCGACGACGAGCCGATGGTCTGCGCGCACCTGCGCACGATCCTGGGCTCGGCCGAGGACCTCACCGTGGTCGCCTCGGCTTCCGACGGCGCCGAAGCGGTCGAGGCCGTCGTCCGGCATCGCCCCGACGTCGTGCTCATGGACCTGCGCATGCCGGGCGTTGACGGTCTCACGGCCATCGCCCGCATCGTGCAGTTGCCGAACCCACCCGCGGTTGTCGCCCTGACCACCTTCGACGCCGACACCTACGTCATCCGAGCGCTGCGCGCGGGCGCCGCGGGCTTCCTCGTGAAATCCACGCCGCCCGAAGACCTCATCGGCCTCGTCCGCGTCGCCGCCGACGGCCACACCGTCCTGTCCCCCTCCGCGGCCCGCCGCCTCGTCGCGCTGTCAGCCGACGGCCACGCCCGCACCGACTCGGCCCTCTGCCGCGCCGGCGCCCTCACCGACCGCGAACGCGACGTCCTCACCTGCCTCGGCGAGGGACTGTCCAATGCGGACATCGCCGCCCGCCTCCACCTCGCGGAGGCCACGGTGAAGAGTTATGTGTCGCGGATGCTGGTGAAGCTGGAGTGCGCGAACCGGACGCAGGCGGGGTTGCTGGCGCATGAGGCCGGGTTGGTGAGCCGCTGAGATTCAGCGGTCTTCCTGGCGCGCCCTCTGTCTCCCCAGGACCCGCGCGATCGCGTCGTCGAGCCGGCTCTGCCGGTACGGCTTCAACAGGTAGTCCACTTCGCCGAGTTCGAAGGCATCAACCGCTTTGTCGGCGTACGCGGTGACGAACACCACGGACGGGACCAGGTTGACGGCCGCGATCATGCGCGACATCTCGATCCCGGACAGCCCGGGCATCGCGATGTCGGCGAACACCGCGTCGACCCGCGGCCGGCTGCCGGCTTGCTGCCCGGGGCTGGGCGAGTTGGTCCTAGCCAGCAGCCGCAACGCATCGGCGGCATCGGCCGCACACAGAACCTCACCGACACACGGGTTGGCCCGCAGACCGTGCACGAGCTCGTCAAGGCCGTGCGGCTCGTCGTCGACCGCCAGGACGACCAAGCTCCGGGGGTCGCGTTCCTGAGAGTCGGTGGCGGGGTCGTCCCGACGAGCGTCCTCGGCGTGAGCCTTGTTCCAGAGCTTTTCCACCCGGTCGATCAACGCCACGCCGTCGCGAAGGCGCCCGATCGAGACGAACGCTTCGACGACGACCATCGTCAGCCTCCACGGAGGCAGTGCCGGTGACTTGAGCACCTGGTGGACGGAGGTGCGCGAAAGCCTGGGCCACTCACCCGCGAACTCGGCCTGATCGGCCCGGTCACTCAGCCAGGTCGAGATCCGGTAGGTGCTGGGGTGCCCCGCCCGGGAGTGCAGGCGGTGCAGTTCCTCGTTCAGGTCACGCAGCGGCCCCTCAGGAAGATCCGGCTTGCCCCATCTGCCCATCGAACCCCCGCCGCACCGAGCAGCATCCGCTGTCCGTGAGTGTAAACGGTTGTCAGGGGCCGGAAGGCAGCTCGACCGCTCACCGGACGGCAGCGACCGTCGAATTGGTCTTTTCGGCTCTCCGCAGAACTCCGCTGTCCGGACGCACGCGGACATCAGGAAACAGCCGGAGCAAGCCTGCTCTCGCGTAGACACCACTTGGCTGCCCGCGGACAACCGCGGCGGTCACGCGAACTGAAGGAGCTCCGCATGGGGAACTGGGCCTGGCTCGTCCCGTCGATGACGGCGGCGATCGCGGCGATCGCGCGCTGTGTCCTTGCCGGGATCGATGCCGCCAGCCGGCATCGTGTGCTCGAGACCGTGCTGGCCGGGACCACCCCGCGCGAACGGGTGCCGCTCATTCGGGAACTGACGCGCCCATACGTGCACCTCAAGCCGAAGCCGGAGTGTGTTCCGCGTCGAACGCCTCGCGGGCGGCGGTCACCTGGGTCATGTGGTGGCGGGCCCAGCGGTCGAGCATGTCGAGGGGCTCGGACAGGTCGCGGCCCAGCGAAGTGAGTTCGTATTCCACGCGGGGTGGGATGACGGGGTACGCCGTGCGCGTGAGGACGCCGTCGCGGACGAGGCTGCGGAGGGTTTGCGTCAGGACTTTCTGGGAGATGCCCTCGACGCGTTTGCCGATCTGGGTGAAGCGCAGCGGGCCGTCGCGGAGGGAGCCGACGATGAGGACAGTCCACTGGTCGCCGATGCGGTCGAGGAGCTGGCGGGTCGGGCAGTCGCGGTCGTAAGGGTTTCCCAGCACCACAGGCCTCCTCGAAGTCACTCTCCCATAGAGAGTAACACTCCTGGACGCCACCACGCCCCAAGGACACCGCCGCACCCCCAGCGCAGCGCTGCCCACACCCGAGCGCCCGAAACCTACTGAGCAACCCGAGACTTCTCCGCCACCAAACCCGCCACCACGCGGCCGATGAACCGCCCCAGCACCAGCCGGTAGAACCACCCCGTCCCCGGCACTTTGCCCGTGAACGACGAGTGCCAGTGGATCTCCGTGCCGCCGTCGACCGGCGTGAGGTCGACGTAGGCGCGGTAGTCGCGAAGGGGCAGGCCGCTGCGCAGGGCGTAGCCGAACCGGCGGTTGGGGACCAGTTCGATCACCTCCTCGCACGAGCGCGTGCGGCCGGTGCGGAACACGCGCAGCGCGCCCAGCCCCTCGCGTTCCGACGAACCCGCGCGGGCCAGTTCGAACGAGCCCAGCGGCGACCAGCGCGGCCAGCTCTCGCCGTCGCGCAGCAGCGCGTAGACCGTCGCCGGGTCGGCGGACGTGCGGGCCCGGACCGAGATTCGTTGCATCAGGCCTCCTCGAAGAGCGTGTACCACGTGGTACACGTACCATCTGGTACATGGCGGAGGCAAGGGCAAAGCTCCTCGACGCGGCCGTCGAGCACATCGCGCGGAACGGGGCGGACCAGAGCCTCCGCACGCTCGCGACGGCGCTCGGCACGAGCCACCGAATGCTCATCTACCACTTCGGCTCGAAGGAAGGCCTGCTCACAGAGGTCGCGCGCGAGGTGGAACGCCGGCAGCGCGCCGTGCTCGCCGACCTCGACCCGAGCCTGCCGCCGGACGAGCTGGCGCGCGTGTTCTGGCGCCGGCTCACCGACGAAGCGCTGCGCCACAATGAAAAGCTCTTCTTCCAGCTCTACGGTCAAGCCCTCGGCGGCGCGCCCGGCACGGCGGAGTTCCTCGACGGCGTGATCGACGGCTGGCTCGCGCCCGTCGAAGCGCTGCTCGAACGGCTCGGCGTGCCCGAGCAGCACCGCGCGGCGCAGGCCCGGCTCGGCCTCGCCGTGGCGCGCGGGCTGCTGCTCGACCTCGTCACCACGGGTGACCGTGAAGCCGTCGACGCGGCGATGGAACGCTTCCTGACCCTGCAGGACGCCGGTTTCTTGCAGACCTGACCCTTGACTTGACGTTTTCCTGCATCCACGATGCAGGCGTGCCCGACGAAGTCAAAGTCAGCGATCTGGATCGGCGCATCGTCGCCGCACTGCAGCTCAACGGGCGCGCGTCGTGGGGCGCGATCGCCCGGCACGTGGGCACGAGCGAGTCCACCGTGCTGCGCCGCGCCGGCCAGCTGACGGAATCCGGCCAGCTGCGCGTGATCGGCGTGGTCGACGTGCTGCGCTGCGGTCTCGGCGTGCCGGTGCTGGCGCGGCTGCGATGCCGGCCCGGTACGGCGGCCGCCGTCGCCGAGGCGCTGGCCGCGCGGCCCGAGGTCCGCTACGCCACGGTGCTCGCCGGCAGCGCCGACTGCTCCGCCGAGTTCGTGCTCCCCACCTACCGCGAAATCGCCCGCCTGCAGGGCGATTTCCCCGCCGCCGACAACGTTCGCGACGCCGAGACCTTCGCCGTGATGCGCACGTTCACCTCCAACCACGACTGGAACTCCGGCGAGCTCAGCGCGGAAGCGGCGGCCGAGCTGCGCGACGGCGAGGTGCGGCCGTTCGAGGAACAGCACTGGGAACGCCCGCCGGAGCAGCTCGACGAGCTGGACCTCGCGATCAGCGCCGCCCTCGGCGAAGACGGCCGGCTGTCGTTCAAAGAGGTCTCGCGCCAGGTCGGCACGAGCGAGTCCACCGTCGCGCGCCGCGTCGACTCCCTCGTACGCCGTGGTTGCCTGCGCTTCCGCACGCTCGCCGAGCCCGCGATGTTCGGCTACGCCCTCGAGTTCATGCTCTGGCTCTCGGTCGTCCCGGCCGAGCTCGACCGCGCCGGGCAGCAGCTCGCCGCGCACCCGGGCACCAAGTACCTCAGCGCCACGACCGGCCGCTTCAACCTCGTCGGCCAGATCGTGCTGCGCCACTACGGCGAGCTCTACCGCCACACCACCGACGTCGTCGGCGCCCTCCCGGGCCTGCGGGAAGCCGACGTGACCCTGCAGGTCTCGACCCTCAAACGCGCCTGGTCGCCCACGCCGGCGGCCGCAGCAACTCGGGAGGAAGCATGACCGAACAACCTTGGCTCTGGGACGAGAAGACGTGGCGGGGACACGTCGAGCACGTCCGCGCCGGCCGCTCACTGCGCCCGGCGTCGTGGCCCGGCGGTGCGAAAGTGGCCGTGGCGCTGTCCTTCGACTCCGACCACGAGACGCCCGCCCTGCGCGACGGCGAGGTGCTGCCCGGCAAGCTCGCCCAGGGCGAGTACGGCGCCCGCGTCGGCGTGCCCCGGCTGCTCAAACTGCTGGACCGCTTCAACGCCCCCGCGTCCTTCTTCGTCCCCGCCGTGTCGGCCCTGCTGCACGACGGCGAAGTCAAGTCCTATGTGGACGCCGGTCACGAAGTGGCCCTGCACGGCTGGATCCACGAACGCAACACCGCCCTCACCGAGACCGAGGAGCGCGACCTCGCCTACCGGGCCGCCGACGTGCTGGAACGCCTCACCGGCACCCGCCCGGTCGGCATCCGCACGCCGTCGTGGGACTTCTCGGCCCACACCCTCACCATCACCCGCGAGCTCGGCCTGAAGTACGACTCCTCGCTGATGGCCGACGACGACTGCTACGAGCTGCTCGAGAACGGCGAGCCCACCGGCGTCGTCGAGCTACCCGTGGAGTGGATCCGCGACGACGCGCCGTACTTCATGATGGACCGCTTCGCCTCGCTGCGGCCGTACACGCCGCCGCGCGGGGTGCTCTCGATCTGGCGCGACGAGTTCGACGCCGCCTACTCCGAGGGCGGGCTGTTCCAGCTCACCATGCACCCGCACATCATCGGGCACCGCTCACGCGTCGCGATCCTCACCGAGCTGCTCGACCACATCAGCGGCCACGAAGGCGTGTGGTTCGCCACCCACGCCCAGGTCGTCGACCACGTCCTCGCGGCCGAAGGGACGCAGCCATGACGACCGTGCCATCGACTTCGGACATCTCCACGGAAACCCACCGCCTGAACCCACAGCAGCGCAAGGCGATCGTCGCCGGCTCCATCGGCAACACCGTCGAGTGGGTCGACTGGGCGGTGTACGCCACCTTCTCCCCCATCTTCGCCGGCCAGTTCTTCGCCGGCGGCAACGAAACCACGGCGCTGCTGTCCACGTTGGCCGTGTTCGCCGTCGGCTTCGTGATGCGCCCGATCGGCGGCGCGGTGCTCGGCTCGTATGCCGACCGGCGCGGCCGCAAGAAGGGCCTCACGCTCACCATCTCGCTGATGGCGGGCGCGTCGATCGTGATCGCGGTCTGCCCCACCTACACCCAGATCGGCGTCGGCGCCCCGATCGTCCTGCTGCTCGCCCGGCTCGTGCAGGGCTTCTCGGCGGGCGGCGAGTTCGGTTCGTCGTCGGCGTTCCTCATCGAGTCGGCCGCCACCGGACGCCGGGCGTTCGCCGGGTCCTGGCAGCAGGTCTCCGTCGGCGCCGGCTCGCTCATCGCGGCCCTGCTCGGCACCATCCTCAACTCGACGCTGTCCGACTCCGACCTGCACGGCTGGGGCTGGCGGCTCGCGTTCGGCGTCGCCGGGCTGCTGGGCCTGGTCGGGCTGTGGCTGCGCCGCTCGGTGCACGAGACGGAAGCGTTCGGCAAGATCACCGCCAAACCACGCCGGAACCCCGTCGTCGCGATGGTCCGCGACCACCCGGGCGCGGCGCTGCGCGTCGCCGGCGTGACGATCGCGGGCACGCTCATCTACTACGTGTGGGTCAGCTACATGCCGGCCTACGCCCACCTCGCCACCGGAATCCCGCTCAAGACGGCGCTGCTGGCCAACACGCTGGCGATGCTCGTGTTCATCTGCCTGCTGCCCTTCGGCGGGCTGCTCTCCGACCGTATCGGCCGCAAACCCACGATGACGGCGTTCGCGGCCGGGTTCGTGATCTTCGCGTGGCCCGCGTTCCACTTCCTGGCCAACGGGTTCTGGAGTGTGTTCGTGATCGAGCTCATCGGGCTCGTGCTGATCGTCGGCTACTCGGCCAACTGCGCGGTGATCATGGCCGAGCAGTTCCCGCCCGAGGTGCGCACCACCGGCATCGGGCTGCCCTACGCGCTGGCGGTCGCCGTGTTCGGCGGCACCGCGCCGTACATCACGACCTGGCTCAACGCCAACCACCACGGGGATCTCGTGTGGATCTACGTCGCCGTCGCCGCGCTGATCGGCGTCGCGGTCTACCTCACGATGCCCGAGACGAAGGGAAAGCAGCTCTAGTGCGCACCGTGCTCGTCACCGGTGCCGCGGGCGGGATCGGGGCCGCGATCGCGGCCCGCTTCGCCGCCGCGGGCGACCGGCTGACTTTGTCGGACCTGCGTCCGGCCGAACTGTCCGCAGTGGCCGGAAAGCTGCGCGCCGACCACGGCGTGACCGTGGCCGAGCTGCCCGGTGACCTCGCCGACGCCGCCTACGCCGAAGGCCTGGTGGACGCGGCCGGCGCGGTCGACGTGCTGGTCAACGCCGCCGGCATCTACCCCGCCACGCGCCTGCTCGACATGACCGCCCAGCGGTGGGACCGCGTGCAGGACGTGAACGTGCGGGCCGCGGTGCTCACCACCGTCGCGTTCGGACGCAAACACGTGGCCGCCGGCACCACCGGCACGGTCGTGAACATCTCCTCCGGCGCGGCCACCCGCGCCCGGCCCGGCGCCTCGCACTACGCGACGTCGAAGGCCGCGCTGGAGATGGCGACCAAGGCGTGTGCGGTGGAGCTCGGTCCGCACGGCATCCGCGTCAACGCCGTAAGCCCCGGGTTCGTGACGGTCGACAGCGAAGCCAATCCCGTGACCGAGGCCTACGCCGCGGCCGTGTCCGTGAACCCGCTCGGCCGCCGCGGTGCGCCGCGTGAGATCGCCGACGCCGTGTTCTGGCTCGCCGGCCCGGAGGCCGGGTGGATCACCGGCACGGTGCTGCGGGTCGACGGCGGCTCGACCGCGGGTGCGGCGGGCCTGCCGCTGCACTGGTCCGGGGAAACCCCAGTCCAAACGGGAGGAAGCACGCATGTCTGAGCGCCGCTCTTACACAGTGGTGGGCGGCGGCGCGATCGGCGGGACGCTGGCGTTCCACCTCGCGAAAGCCGGGCACCCGGTGGTGATCGTCGACGCCGACGCGGCGCACGTGACCGCGATCAACGAGCGCGGGCTGACGCTGGTGCGCCCCGAAGGTGAGGAGCACGTCGACCTTCCCGCGTTCGTTCCCGACGAGGCGCCGCCGGAGCTGAGCCGCGTGCTGCTCGCGGTGAAGGCCCAGGCCACGGAGCACGCCATGCAGTGGCTCGAACCGCTGCTGGCGTCCGACGGGTTCGTCGTTTCTCTGCAGAACGGCCTGAACGAGCAGCTCATCGCGTCGTTCGTCGGCGAGCAGCGCACGGTGGGCGCGTTCGTGAACTTGTTCGCCGACGTCGCCGAGCCCGGCGTGGTGCGCGACGGCGGGGCCGGCGCCCTGGTCATCGGCGAGCCCGACGGCCGGATCACCGGCCGTGTCGAGGAAGTCGTGGCCGATCTGCAGGCCTGGGGCCCGGCGAAGGCGACCGCGAACGTCGAGGGCTACCTGTGGGCCAAGCTCGGGTTCGGCGCGATGCTGACCACGACCGCGCTGGCCGACGCGCCGATGGCCGACCTCATCGACCGGCACCGGCCGCTGATGCACGCGCTCGCGGCCGAGGTGTTCGCCGCGGCCGGTTCGCGGGTCCTGGAGCCGTTCGACCAGTTCGATCCCGCCGCGTACCTGCCGGGCGCGGACGGGCGCGAAGCGGCGACGGACCGGCTGGTGGCCTGGCTGCGCACGCAGCCGAAGGACCGCAGCGGGATCTGGCGCGACATCGCCGTGCGCCACCGACCGGTGGAGGTCTTCCACCACTACGCGCCGGTGCTCGACGAAGCCGCCGCGCTGGGGATCGGCCTGCCGCTGCTCAACGCCGTGCTGAAACGCCTCGGCGACGTCGAGTCCGGCGCCGCGATGTCCGAGGACCACCTTACCGAACTGGAGGCACACCTGTGACCGGGATCCGCGAGCTGCACGAGTGGGTGCGCGCGCACCGCGACGACCTGCTCGCCGACCTCGCCGAGTACGTCGGCATCGAGACTCCCAGTGACGACAAGGAAAGTCTCACTCGCGGACTGTCCTGGGTGGACGGCTGGCTGCGCTCCCGGCTCGGTGAGCCGGCGGCCGTGCGCGACGTCGACGGCGGCCGCCACGGCGACATCAAGGTCTACGACTACCCCGGTGCCGGCGAGCAGCCCGTCCTCCTGCTCTGCCACTACGACACCGTGTGGCCGCTGGGCACGCTCGCCGAGTGGCCCTTCACCGTCGACGGCGACCGCGCGACCGGGCCCGGCGTCTTCGACATGAAGTCGGGCCTGGTCCACGCCGTGTGGGCGCTGCGCGCGCTCGACGCCGCCGGTGTGGCGCGCCCGGCGATCCGGCTGGTCCTCAACGGCGACGAGGAGCTCGGCAGCCCCGCCTCGCGGCCGACGATCGAGGGAGCGGCCGCGGGCACGAAGGCGACGCTGGTGTTCGAGGCCAGCGCCGACGGTGCCGTGAAGACCTCCCGCAAAGGCGTGGGCCTGTTCCAGGCACGCGCGAAAGGCGTGGAATCCCACGCGGGCCTGGACCCGACGAAAGGCGCGAGCGCGATCGACGAGCTGGCCCGCGCGATCCTGACGCTGCACGCGCTGACCGACCTCGACGCCGGGACCACCGTGAACGTCGGTGTGATCTCCGGCGGCAGCAGGCAGAACGTGATCGCCGGGGCGGCGCGCGGCGAGATCGACGTGCGCGTGTCCAGCGCCGCCGAAGCCGCCCGCATCGACGCGGGCGTCGCGGCCATCACGGCCCACGACCCGCGCGCCACCGTCACCGTGGAGGGCGGCTGGAACCGGCCCGTGATGGAGCGTTCCGACGGCATCGCGCGGCTCTACGAGCTCGCGCGCGACCTCGCGGCCGAGCTGGGCGTGACCCTGCGCGAATGCTCCGTCGGCGGCGCCAGCGACGGCAACTTCGTGGCCGCCCTGGGCCACCCGGTCCTCGACGGCTTCGGCGCCGTCGGCGACGGCGCCCACGCGCGTCACGAGCACATCAGCGTCGAGGGCATGCTCGAACGCACCGCGCTGGCGGCCGCGGTCCTGCACCGGCTCGGCACCGAGTAGGCGGCCGGGCTTTACGAAGCCCGAACATTCACCCCACACCCCTCGTACACCCGGACGAGAAGGTACTGCCCGTACCCGGAACTCACCGGTCACGAGAGGGAGAACAAGCGATGCGAGGAACCACCTGGACCCGGCGGCTGGCGTTGGCGGGCGGCGGTGTCGCGGCCGGGCTGCTGGTCGTGACGCCGCTGGCCGTGGCGGACACCACCGCTCCACCGGCCCCGTCGTCGAGCGCGGCGCCGGTGGCCCCGATCACGCTCAGCCCTGAGGAGTCGCAGCAGGTCTGCGGCGAGTGGGTGCCCAAGCTGCAGAAGCGGGCACAGAACCTGACCGACCGCATCAACGGCGGCGCCGAGGTCGCCGGGTCCGTCGCGAACCTCAAGGCGCGCTCGGCCGACCAGAAGGCCAAGGGCCACACCGCGGCAGCCGACCGGTTGCAGAAGCGCGCGGACAAGCGCCAGAGCCGGATCAGCCAGCTCGGCGACGCGAAGAGCAAGCTCGACGCGTTCGCCTCGGCGCACTGCAAGCCCGCGGGCACGAAGTGAGGGCGGCCCGGCTCGCGGCCGCGGTCGGGGCGGCCGCGCTCCTGGCGCTCGCGTGCACCGCGTGCGACGGCGGCGACACTGCGGCGCCGTCGGGCGGGGGCTCACAGGCGACGAGCGAGCTCAACGGCATCCAGTCCACGCTCGACAGCATCGAGTCGGACATGGCGGGCGACGGCTCACCCTGAGTCAGGCAGGCAACGGCTCACCCTGAGCCGGCTGTGGCTGGCAACAGCCCGCCGCGAGCACGCCACCACGGCAACAGCCGCTATGGCGCGGACATCGTCAGCGACGGCGCGCCCCGGCTGACATCGAGGGCGCGAGTCAACCACCTCGGGCACCAGCCCACCGCAAGTCCGAAGTGGCGGACGACGGCTCGCCCTACGCCGCCCGTGGCAGGCAACAGCCCGCCACGGCGCGGACATCGTCAGCGCCGGCTCGCCCCCGTCTGACACCCCGGGCGGAAATGAGCCACGGAGGGCACCAGCCCACCGCAAGTCCGAAGTGGCGGGCGAGGGCTCGCCCTGAGACGGCCACGGCGGCCGACTGCTCATCACAAGCCGGTCGTCGCGGGCACCGCCCGCCGACCCAGGCCACGCGGGCGGCGGCTCACGGCAAGTCGCACAGCCCGCGATGTCCCCCACATCGCGAGCGACGGCTCGCACTGAGCCGCGTAGCCTCTCGGTCGACGTTGGCGGAGAGGGAGAACGGGAGCCCGCATGGGGTCAGCCGGGCGCGGCCTCGTCCTCGTCGTCGAGGACGAGGCCGCGATCGCCGAACTCGCCGCGATGTACCTGCGGCGCGACGGGTTCGGGGTGCACGTGGAGTCCGACGGCGCGGCCGCGCTGGGGGCCGTCCGCCGGCTCAAGCCGGTGGCCGTGGTGCTCGACATCGGACTGTCCGGAATGGACGGGATCGAAATCTGCAAGGCGTTGCGCGCGGCCGGCGACTGGACGCCGGTCCTGTTCGTCACCGCGCGAGACGACGAGCTCGACCGCCTGCTCGGCCTCGAGATCGGCGCCGACGACTACCTCACCAAACCCTTCAGCCCGCGCGAGCTGGCGGCCCGCGTGCGCACGGTGCTGCGCCGTGCGTCCGGGGGCACGCCGGCCGCGGAGACCTTCGAATGCGGTGGCGCGCGCGTCGACGTGACGAGCCGCCGCGCGTGGGCGGGCGGGCAGGAGATCACGCTGACGTCCACGGAGTTCGACCTGCTCACCCACCTCGTCCGCCACCCCGGCCACGTGCTCTCGCGCGACCAGCTGCTGTCCGCCGTGTGGGGCTACTCCGCCGCGGCGGGCACCCGCACGGTCGACGTGCACGTGGCTCAGCTGCGCGCGAAGCTCGGCGAGCACAGTCCGATCAGGACGGTGCGCGGCATCGGCTACGCGGCGGACGCCGGATGAGGGGCACGCTCGCGCTGCGCATCACGGTCGTGTGCCTGGCGGTGGCGGGGATCGCCGTGATCGTCTCGGGCCTGGTGGCGACGCGGCTCGTGCGCACGACCGCCGACACCGTGCTGCAGCAGTCGTTGAAAGCCCAGGCCGACGTGGTCGCCACGCAGCTCGACGACACCGGCATCGGCAACCGCCTCGGCGTCGGCAAGGTCGCCGACGTGGTGCGCGGCCAGGGCATCGCCGTGGTCGTGCGGCGCCCGGGCGGCCAGGACGTGGGCGACGCGACGTCGACCCGAGTGGCCGAACGGGCCGGGCTCGCGTCAGGCGCGAACCAGTCGGACCGCGTGACGGTGGACGGGCAGCAATACCTCGTGGAGGTCCGTGCCGTCGGCCCGCGCGCGGCGGCGTTCGCGCTGGTCCAGCCCGCGCGCAGCGGTGAGGCGACGCAGCGCGCGCTGGTGCGCAACATCGCGCTGGCACTGGGCATCGGGCTGCTCGTCGCGGCCGTCGCCGGGTACGCGTCCGGACGGCTGCTCGGCCGGCCCCTGCGGAAGGCGGCGGCCGCGGCGGTCAGCCTGCGCACCGGCCGGCGTGACGTGCGCGTGCCCGTGGAAGGACCCGTCGAGGTCGCCGAGGTCGCCGGCTCGCTCAACGAATTGGCCGACGCCCTGGCCCACAGCGAGGCGCGCCAGCGGGAGTTCCTGCTGTCGGTGTCCCACGAGCTGCGCACCCCGCTCACCGCGGTGACCGGCTTCGCCGAGGCCATCGCCGACGGCGTCGCCGAGGGTCCCGACGCGCGCCGCGCGGGCGAGACCATCCACCGCGAGGCGCAGCGGCTCGAACGGCTGGTGAGCGACCTGCTCGAACTCGCCCGCCTCGGCGCCGACGAGTTCCGCCTCGACCTCGCGACGCTCGACCTGGCCGCGCTCGTCACCGACCGCGCGCAGGTCTGGCAGCTGCGCTGCGAACGCGAAAACGTGCCTCTCTACGTCGATTCCCCCGCCGCACCGGTGCTCGTCACCGCCGACGTGCGCCGGCTGCAGCAGGTGGTCGACGGCCTCGCGGAGAACGCCCTGCGCGTGACCCCGGCCGGCGCCCCGATGGTGTTCTCCCTGGTCGTGGACCAGGGCCACGCGCACCTTGCCGTGCGCGACGGCGGGCCCGGCCTCGCGCCGGAGGACTACGCCGTGGCCTTCGAGCGCGGCGTGCTCAACAGGCGCTACCGCGACCGCCGCCCCGTCGGCTCCGGCATCGGCCTGGCCCTGGTCCACGGCCTGGTCGAGCGCATGGGCGGGGCGCTCCGGGCCGGGCCGGCTCCTGAGGGCGGCGCCGCGTTCACGATCACGCTCCCGCTCGCAGCTGCGCCGCCCGGTCCATCACGTCCATGAGCGCCCAGTGCTCGACGATCCGCCCGTCGCGCACCCGGACCATGTCCATGCTGGTCACGGCGTACGAACGACCGGTGGAGGCCTGCGTGCCGGTGCTCGTGTAGCGGTTCACGGAGAACTCGCCGTCGCTCACGTTCTGCTCGACGCGCACCGCCAGGTCGCGGAAGTCCGCGAGGAACTCGCCGCGGCTGATCGCAGCCCACTTCTCCCGCCACGCGGCGATGCCGACGTGATCTCCCCCGGCGCCGCCGCGGTGATCGATGACGTCCGGGTCCACGTACTTGAGGCCCTCTTCGGTGAACGCCGTCTCGACGATCCGGCGGTGCACCTCGGCCGGGGTGAGTTCGCTGGTCATGGCCGCGTACTCTAAGTGGGGAACTCCCCACTTAGCAACCCCCGAGGAGGCCGGCCGTGACACCACGGGCCGACGCACGCGACAACCGGGCGCAGCTCGTGCGCGCCGCCCGCGAGGTGTTCGCCGCCGAGGGCAGCGACGCGCCACTGGACCGCGTGGCCAAGCACGCCGGCATCGGCAACGCCACGCTGTACCGCCACTTCCCCCGGCGCCGCGACCTGCTCGCGGCGGTCTACGCCGAAGAGGTCGAGACACTCCGAGCCGAGGGCGAGGCCCTGCTGGCGCACGAGGACCCCGAAGCCGCGCTGTTCGCGTGGCTCGGACTCTTCGTCGACCACGTCCGGGACAAACGCGACCTCGCACTGTCCATAACGGACGATCCCGGCAGCGACCGCGAGGTACTTTTTGCCCACTGGCACGGGGTGATGACCGACACAGCCACCGCCCTGGCCACCCGCGCCGGCCTCACCGACGAAGTCGAACCCCTCGACCTGCTGGTGCTCGCGACGGGAATCGCCTTGTCCGGCGCGGAAAAACCCCGCACCGAACGGCTGCTGCGCGTCATCCGCCGGGGCAGCACCGGCGCCGGTCAAGCAGACGCCGGTCAAGCTCGCACGGGTTAAGCTCACGTCGTGGAAATGCTGCACCTGCGCTACTTCGTGGCCGTCGCCGAAGAGTTGAACTTCTCGGCGGCCGCGCGGCGGCTCCACATGGCCGCGTCGCCGTTGAGCCAGCGGATCAAGGACCTCGAGCACGAGCTCGGGCAGAAGCTGTTCGACCGCAGCACGCACCACGTCACCCTCACCGTCGCTGGCACCGCACTGCTGCCGATCGCGCGCGAGGTGCTGGAGCAGGTGAACTCCATCCCGTGGCGGCTGCGCGAGGCGGCGAAACCCCAGCGCAGCACGGTGTTCCTCGGCATGCCCGCGGGTGTGCACCCGGACCTGCGCGACCGCGTCACGGCGCTGGCCGAGCGGGTGCGCGAGCGGTTCGAGCTCAAGCGCTGGCCCGGCCCCAGCCCCGACCTCGTCGACGCCGTGCTCGACGGGCGGCTCGCGTTGACGCTGGCGCGCATGCCCGTGACCGACCCGGCGCTCGAAGCAGTGCCGGCGATGTCCGAGCGGCTCGGCGCCGTGGTGCCGGCCGACCAGTTCACCGGCCGGGACTCGGTGAGCCTGGCCGAGCTGTCCGGGTTCGCCTACATCGCCTCACCCGAGGATTCGACACCGGCCTATTTCGAGCAGCTCGACCGGCAATTGATGTCCTTGGGCATCAAGAAGCGGCTCAAACTGGCGAAAACCGGATATTCGGGCGTCTCGGAAATCATTTCCTCCGGGCTGGCGTTTTCCATTTCCATGCTCGACGAGGCCAGCCCCATGCACCTCTACCGCCTCGAGAACGTCGCCGTGCTGCCGTTCACCGATTTCCGTCCTGAGCTGGAGACAAACCTGCTCTGGCGACGTGACCGGGGCGACAGCGGCGACCTGGCCGAGCTCGTCGCCGCCGCGCGCGAGATCTTCGCCGAACCCCTGACCAACTGAAACAGCACAAGAATGGTGTGATCACTGCGGTCATACCATTTTTCGCGACATGATCATTCCCTTTCTTCACCTGCGCTACTAACTTCGGTGGCAGAGCAAGAACAGCAGGTGCGAAAGGATCGAAGATGGACGAGCAGAACACCGCCACCGGGCCGCTGGACGGGGTGCGCGTGATCGACCTCTCGACCGTGGTGATGGGTCCGTACGCGGCACAGATCCTCGGTGACCTGGGCGCCGACGTGATCAAGATCGAGTCCCCAGCCGACACCGTCCGGGTGGGCCAGTACCGCACCACGCCGGGGATGACCCCGCTCAACCTCAACGTGAACCGCAACAAGCGCAGCGTCGCCCTGAACCTCAAGGACGCCGGCGAGCGCGAGCAGGCGCTGGCGCTGATCGACACCGCCGACGTGCTGATCACGAACATGCGCCCCGGCGCCCTGGCGCGGCTCGGAATGGACTACGCCGAGGTCGCGAAGCGCAACCCGGGCCTGATCTACGCCCACGCGCAGGGCTTCCGCAGCGACTCCGACCGCGCGGGCAACGCCGCGTACGACGAGACCGTGCAGGCCGCCTCGGGCCTGGTCGACATCGCGAACCGCGCGATCGGCAAGCCGGTGTACCTCCCGACCATCCTCGGCGACAAGGTTTCGTCTCTGACGATCGTCTACACGGTGCTCGCCGCGCTGCACCACCGCGACCGCACCGGCGAGGGCCAGCAGATCGAGATCCCGATGACCGACACGCTCATCGCGTTCAACCTGGTCGAGCACCTCGCCGGACACGTGTTCGAGCCGGCGCAGGGCCCGACGGGCTTCCCGCTGTCGATGTCGCAGGGCCACCGCGCGGCGCCGACGAAGGACGGCCTCGCCTGCGTGATCCCCTACAACCCGCAGAACTTCCGCGACTTCTTCGCCGCCGCCGGGCGCGCCGACCTGGTCGAGGACCCGCGCGTGAACGGCGAGGCGATCGACAACGCCGACGTCGACGCCCTCGCGGAGCTCATCGACGAGTGCGCGCCCGCGCTCACCACCGCCGAGTGGGCCGAGGTCTGCGCCAAGCACAGCATCCCGTTCGCGCCGGTCCTCGAACTGGACCGCGCCCACGAAGACTCCTACGTGCGTGAGGGTCACCTGCTCGACACCGTCGAGCACCCGACCGAGGGCACCATCCGCACGGTCGGCATCCCGGTGCGCTTCTCCGCCACTCCCGGCTCGATCCGTCGCCCGGCGCCGGTCGCCGGCCAGGACACCGCCGCCGTGCTGGCCGAGCTCGCCGCCCGCTGAACACCCCCGGTCACACAAGAAAAGAAGTGACGTCATGAGCACCGAAGTGCGCACCGAACGGATCGGCACCACGCTGCTGATCACGATCGACCGCCCACAGGCACGCAACGCCGTGAACGCGGCCGTCGCGGCCGGGCTGGCGGAAGCGCTGGACACCCTGGAGAGCGACCCGACGCTGCGGGCGGGCGTCCTCACCGGCGCCGAAGGCACCTTCAGCGCCGGAATGGACATCAAGGCCGCGCTGGCCGGTGAGAGCCCGGAGATCCCGGGCCGCGGGTTCGGCGGACTGACCGAGGCCGAGCTGACCAAACCGCTGATCGCCGCGGTCGAGGGCTGGGCCATGGGCGGCGGGTTCGAGCTCGTGCTGAGCTGCGACCTGGTCGTCGCCGGCGAAGACGCGAAGTTCGGGCTGCCCGAAGTGAAGCGCGGCCTGATCGCCGGGGGCGGCGGCGTGATCCGCCTGCCGAAGCGTCTCCCGCACCACCTCGCGATGGAGCTGCTGCTGACCGGCGAACCGATCACCGGCACGAAAGCCGGCGAGCTCGGCCTGGCCAACCGCGTGGTCGCCCCGGGTGAAGCCACCGCCGTCGCGCTGCAACTGGCCGAGCTGGTCGCGCGGAACGCGCCGCTCGCACTGGCCGCGGTGAAGAAGACCGTGCGCGCCGCCGACGGGATCTCCGAGCCCGAGGCGTTCGCCGCGCAGCGTGAAGAGCTCAAGACCCTGATGACCTCCGCCGACGTCCGCGAGGGCATGACCGCCTTCGCCGAGCGCCGCGCGCCCCAGTGGACCGGACGGTGACGACCATGAAGCAAGAAGACGTCCTGCGGCACGTGACCACGCCACTCGTGAACCCCGCGTTCGCGCCGATGGTGCCGCGGTTCACCAACCGCGAGTACCTCAACATCGTCTACCGCACCGACCCCGAGGCCCTGCGCGCCGTCGTTCCGGAGCCGCTGCAGATCGAAGAGCCGCTGGTGCGCTTCGAGGTCATGAAGATGGGCGACGTGAGCGGCTACGGCCCCTACACCGAGTCGGGCCAGGCCATCCCGGTCACCTTCGACGGTGAGCGCGGCGAGTACCTGCACGCGATGTACCTCGACAACTTCCCGGCCACCGCGTCGGGCCGCGAGGTCAGCGCCTACCCCAAAACCATCGGGGCGCCGAACCTCTATGTCGACAACGGCGCGCTCGTCGGCACGCTGGACTACGGCACGCTTCGCGTGGCCACCGCGACCATGGGCTACAAGCACTTCGCGCTGGACATCGAGGCCGCCGAAGCGCAGATCACCGTGCCGACGTTCATGCTGAAGATCATCCCCGGCTACGACGGCGCGCCCCGCGTGATGGAGCTCGTGCGGACCGAGATCACCGACGTGGTCGTGAAGGAGGCCTGGACCGGACCCGCACGGCTGCAGCTGTTCGAGCACGTGCTGGCGCCGCTGGCCGACCTGCCGGTGCGCGAGATCGTCTCCGCGAGCCACATTCTCACCGACCTGACCCTCGCCCCCGTCACGCCGGTCCACGACTACCTTAAGGGAGCTTGACCATGAGCACCACCGAGTTCCACAGCGCCACCGAGTTCAACAGGGCAGCCGTCATCGGGGCCGGCACCATCGGCCTGTCCTGGACCGCCTTGTTCGCCGGCCACGGCCTCACCGTCAAGGTCACCGACCCGCGCCCCGACCTGGCCGAAGCCGTCGCCGCGGCGCTGGCCGAGTTCACCCCGCACCTGGCCGCACAGGGCCTCGACGTCACCGGGCTGGCCGACCGCGTGCAGATCGCCGGCAGTGTCGAAGAAGCCGTGCGCGACGCCGACGTGGTGCAGGAGAACGGCCCGGAGAGCGTCGAGTTCAAAAAGGACCTTTTCACCACGCTCGTGGAAGCCGCGCCGAAACACGCGCTGCTGCTGAGCTCGTCGTCGGCGATCCCGTCGACCGCCTTCACCGGCGAGCTGGCCGACGCGAGCCGGGTCCTCATCGGACACCCGTTCAACCCGCCGCACCTCATCCCGCTCGTCGAGGTCGTGCCCGGCGAGCGCACCGGCGAGGACGCGACCCAGGCGGCCGTCGACTTCTACACGTTCCTCGGCCGCGTACCGGTGGTGGAGCGCAAGGAAATCCCCGGTTTCGTCGGCAACCGCCTGCAGAACGCGCTGAGCCGCGAGGCGATCTACCTCGTCGAGCAGGGTGTGGTCACGCCCGAGGACCTCGACAAGGTGATGACCAACTCGCTCGGCATCCGCTGGGCCACGGTCGGGCCGTTCCTCGGCTCGCACCTGGGCGGCGGCCCCGGCGGTTACCGGCACATGGCCGAGCACATCGGCCCGTCGATGAAGAAGATGTGGGCCGGCCTCGGGCAGCCCTCGCAGACCCCGGAAGAAACCGAACGGCTCGTCGAAGCCGTCGAAAAGGCTTACGGCTCCTCCACGTACTCGGAACTCGCCGAGGCGCGCGACCGCAAGCAACTCGCCGTTCTGTCCGCATTGGACAGCGCGGACAGCAAGGAGGAGAACTGACATGGCCACTCTTGAAGACCAGCTCGTCGCCGACTTCTACGACTACGAAGCCCTGCTGAGCGACGAAGAGCGCAAGCTGCTCGTCAAGGCCCGCAGTTTCATGCGCGACGAGGTCAAGCCGCTGGTGAACGAGAACTGGGCCGCCGGTACCTTCCCGAAGGAGCTGATCGCGAAGTTCCGCGAGAGCGGCCTCGCGGGTCTGCCGTACGAGGGCTACGGCGAGCACCGCGCCGCCACCAGCCACCTGCTCACCGGCATGATGGCCATGGAGATGAGCCGCACCGACGCCTCGGTCGCCACGTTCTTCGGTGTCCACAACGGACTCGCGATGTACTCGATCTACTCCGGCGGCAGCCAGGAACAGCGCGACCGCTGGCTCCCCGAAATGGCCGCGATGGACAAGATCGGCGCGTTCGCCATGACCGAACCGCTCGGCGGGTCCGATGTGGCCGGTGGTATGCGCACCACGGCGCAGCGTGTATCTACTGAGGGAGAGGGGAACACCTGGATCCTCAACGGCGCCAAGCGCTGGATCGGCAACGCGACCTTCGCCGACTACGTGGTGGTCTGGGCGCGCGACGTCGACGACAACAACGTGAAGGGCTTCGTCGTCGAGAAGGGCACGCCGGGCTTCTCGCCGGTCAAGATCGAGAACAAGATCGCGTTCCGCATCGTCGAGAACGCCGAGATCACCCTCACCGACGTGCGCGTGCCGGAGGCGAACCGCCTGCAGGGCATCGACTCCTTCCGCGACGTCGCCGAGATCCTGCGCGCCACCCGCGGCGGCGTCGCGTGGCAGGCGCTGGGCGTGATGATCGGCGCCTACGAGCTCGCTCTGGACTACGCGAAGGAGCGCAAGCAGTTCGGCCGTCCGATCGCGCGGTTCCAGCTGGTGCAGGACCTGCTGGTGAAGAGCCTCGGCAACATCACCGCGTCGTGGGGCATGCTCGTGCAGCTGGCCCGCCTGCAGGACGCCGGGATCTTCAAGGACGAGCACTCCTCTCTCGCCAAGGCGTTCGTCACCTCGCGGATGCGCGAGGTCGTGGCCTGGGGCCGGGAGATCTTCGGCGGCAACGGCATCGTGCTCGACCACGACATCGCGCGGTTCTTCGCCGACGCGGAAGCCATCTACTCCTTCGAGGGCACCCGCGAGATGAACACGCTCATCGTGGGCAAGGCGATCACGGGGCAGAGCGCCTTTGTCTGATGGCGCAGGGTGATCTGCGGTCAGTTCACGCAGCCGGTGGCGTTCGTCGCCACCGGCTGTTGTGGCGTTCCGCCGGCAGGCGTGTCCGAAGGCGGGTTCACGGACTTCGTGACGGCGATCGGCTTCACCCCGCCGCCGTGCGTGCCAGGCGGTGAGCTGGTCTCGCCGGATCCGCCGGAGGCCGACACCGACGACGAGCTCAGCTGGTTCTGCACGAACGTCTTGACCTGCTGCGGGCTGACCTTCACCGCGTCACCGTCGGCCGGCGTGGCCAGCGACAGGCTCTGCACCGGGATCGTGACGAACGCGATGGCGCCGGAGCTGATGCCGTGCAGCTGCTGCGCGAAGCTCAGCACGTCCCAGCCCTTGTCGAGCACGACCGAACCCTGCAACGCGTCGACGAGGGCCGACAGCTTGTCCGGGCTGGTCAGCGTGCCCCCGCCGAGCACGTTCTTCGCCATGCCGGCCAGGAACGCCTGCTGGCGAGCGATGCGGTCGAGGTCACCGTTGGGCAGGCCGTGGCGCTGCCGCACGAACGCGAGCGCCTGAGCACCGGACAGCGTCTGCGGGCCGGCCGGGAAGTTCGCGCCGGAATAGGAGTCGTGCACCGGGTTGTTCAGGCACACCTGCACGCCGCCGACGGCCTGGCTCAGCGCCGCGAACCCGGCGAGGTTCACCGCCGCATAGTGGTTGATCGTGAGCCCGGTGAGCTCTTCGACGGTGGCGATCGCGGACTTCGCGCCCTCGGCGTCGGCGGCCACCTCGAGCTGCGGACCGCTGAGGCCCTGGCCCGACAGGTGCGAACGCGCGGACGCCCGCGCCCGGCTGTAGGCCGAGTTGATCTTGTGTTTGCCGTATCCCGGGACGTCCACATAGGAGTCACGCGGGATGGAGATCGCCGTGGCGGCCGCGCCGCCCGCCGGCACGTGGACCACGATCATCGTGTCGGTGGTGCTGCCGCCGTCGTCGCCGCTGCCGGCGTGCAACGAGTCGAGCACGTTCTGTGGCAACGGGTTCCCGTTGGCATCGGTGCGCGAGTCGAGTCCGACAAGGAGGATGTTCTGCGCCACCTGCAGCGGTTGTCCGGTCGGTGTTTCGGGAACCTGCGCGGCGGGCGGGATGACGTCGGCCGTGACGATCCCGGTGTCGAGCCGGTGCAGCTGCGACCACGCGTACCCGGTGGCACCCAGCACCAGCGTCGACACCACCCCCAGCACGAAACGGCCGCCGATCCGGCGGCCCCGGGACGTGAGCAGCACGACAGAATCCCCTTGCTTCCCCGAAAGAGCCCGAGCGGGCCTTCTTCGAGGATCACCGCGTTAGCTGGGAATAGCCTGAGAATCCTGTCGCAAAGATGTGATGATGCCCGTTCGGCCGACCTGCGCTGGGCCGAAAGTGAGCCACGCCACGGGGTTCCGCGACACCGCGTGGCGCGACGGATACGAGGAGTCCGCTCAGCGCGGCATGCGCCGCCACACCGCACGCGGCAACAGGCGCATCACCGCGAAGACCGGACGGAGCACTCCCGGCACCCAGACGACCGCGCGCCGGCGCCGCAGCGCCGCGACGGTCGCGTCGGCCACCTGGTCGGGCGTGCTGGAGAACGGCGCCGGCGACATGCCCTCGGTCATCCGGCCGATCACGAAGCCGGGCCGCACGAGAAGCAGGTGCACGCCGGTGCCGTACAGCGCGTCGGCCAGCCCGCAGGCGAAGCCGTCGAGCCCGGCCTTGGCCGAGCCGTAGACGTAGTTGGCGCGCCGCACGCGGACGCCCGCGACGGAGGAGAACACCACGAGGCTGCCCGAGCCTTGCGCGCGCAGCAGTTCGGCCGTGTGGGTGAGGACGGCCACCTGGGCGACGTAGTCTGTGTGCACGATCGCCGTGGCGTGCTCGGCGTCGGCCTCCGCGCGGGCCTGGTCGCCGAGGATGCCGAAGGCGAGCACGACGACGTCCAGCGGACCGTGCTCGGCGACGACGCGGTCGAGGAACGGGCGGTGCCCGGCCAGGTCGTCGGCGTCGAACCCCGCGGTCTCGACCACCTCGGCGCCGGCCGCTCGCAGCGTCGTGACCTGCTCCGTCAGGTCGGCGCGCGGTCGCGCGGCCAGCACGAACCGCTTCGCCCCGCCCGCGGCCAGCCGCTGCGCGACCGCCGTCCCGATCTCGCTGCGTCCGCCCAGCACCAGCACCGTTCCGCTCACGCGCGGCAGTCTGCCAGCCCCGCTCAGGGCCTGCTCGAGGTGGCCTGTTTCACAAACTGCAACTTTGCAGATTGTGAAAGTTTCGCGCTACGCTCGTCGGCGTGTCCTCCCCCGGCCTGCGCGAGCGCAAGAAGCTCGAAACCCACCGCACGCTCTCGACCGTCGCCGTGCGGCTCGTCGGCGAACGCGGTCTGGACCATGTGACGGTGGAGGACATCGCGGCGGAGGCGGGGGTTTCCGCGCGTACCTTCTTCAACTACTTCGCGTCCAAAGAGGACGCCGTGGTGATCGCGCACGCCGACCGGGCCGAGCGCAGCCGGCGCCTCATCGACCGGCTCGCCGAGCTGCCGCCGGAGCTGAGCACGCTCGAGGCAGTGGTCGCCGCCGCGCGCGAAGACCTCGCGGAGATCGACGAGAACCGCGACGAGTGGCTCACGCGGATCCGGATCATCAAGGAGAACCCGGGCCTGACGCTGCGGGCCCTGTCCCTGAGCACCGACGTCGTCGAGCCTGCGATCGCCGCAGTCGCCCGGCGCAGCGGCACGGACCCGGCGAAGGACCTCTTCCCGTCGCTGCTGTTCTCCGCCGTCGGCGCCGCGATCAACGCCTCGCTCATGCTCTGGCGCGACCTCGGGGGTTCGCGCCCGCTGCTCGACCTCGTCGACGAGGCGGTGGCCGCGCTGGCCGCCGGGCTCGCCGATCCGCGCTGAACCGCCACGACCGCGACCGGAAGCGCCCGCCACACCACTTGCTCTCCGCTCCCGCTGCACCGCACCGCACCGCACCGCACCGCACCGCACCGCACCGCATGCCACCACACGCCCGCACCACCACTTCGCACGCCACACCCGACACCGCGCACCGCGCCTCACGACCCCGCTACACCGCACGCCCAACCGCGCCACACCCGACACCGCCGCCCGCGCTTCACCACCCGCGCGCCCAGCGACCCAGCCGGCCTGAACCCCGACCGACCCGACCCGCGCTGAACCGCACTCCGCCGTTTCCACCGAACCCGCGCTCGGACCGAACCGGGCCGAGCCGAAGTCCCACCCCACCCACCCGAGCACTATCCGAGGGGATCTCCATGACCGTGTCCGAAACCGAGGCGCCCGCCGCCTCGGGCGCGATGAGCCGGCAGCAGGTGCTGCAGGCGATGTCGGGGCTGATGATGGGCATCTTCGTCGCCATCCTCGCCTCCACCGTGGTGGCCAACGCGCTGCCGCGGATCGTGTCCGAGCTGGGCGGCTCGCAGTCTTCCTACACCTGGGTGGTGACCACCGAGCTGCTCGCGATGACGGCGACGGTTCCGCTGTGGGGCAAGCTTTCCGACCTCTACAACAAGAAGCTGCTGATCCAGCTGTCGCTCGGGCTGTTCGTGGTGGGCTCGCTGGTGGCCGGCTTCGCGCCGAACATCGAGCTGCTCATCGTGAGCCGCATCGCGCAGGGCATCGGCGGTGGTGGCCTCACGGCGCTGGCGCAGGTGATCATGGCGGCGATCGTGTCTCCGCGTGAGCTCGGCAAGTTCTCCGGCATCTTCGGCGCCGTCTTCGCCGTGGGCACCGTGGCCGGGCCGCTGATCGGCGGCGTGCTCGTGGACACCTCGTGGCTCGGCTGGCGCTGGTGCTTCTTCCTCGGCGTGCCGTTCGCGCTCGCCGCGATCCTGCTGCTGCAGCGCACCCTCAAGCTGCCGACGATCCGGCGCGAGGCGCACGTGGACTGGCTCGGGGCGTTCCTGATCATGCTCGGGGTGTCCACTTTGCTCGTGTGGTCGTCGCTTGCCGGCTCGTCGTTCGCGTGGGGCTCCTGGCAGACGGGCGTGCTCGTGCCGGTCGGCGTCGTGGTGCTGGCGGTCGCGGTGTTCGTGGAGACGAAGGTGCGCGAGCCGATCATCCCGCTGCGCCTGTTCCGCAACCGCACGGTTTCGCTGACCACGATCGCGAGCTTCTTCGTGGGTGTCGCGATGTTCGGCGGCACGGTGTTCCTGTCGCAGTACTTCCAGCTCTCGCTCGGCAAGTCGCCGACGGTCGCCGGCCTGATGAGCCTGCCGATGATCTTCGGGCTGCTGGTGTCCTCGACCGTGTCGGGCCAGCTGATCAGCCGCACCGGGCGGTGGAAGGGCCACCTGGTCCTGGGTGCCGTGCTGCTGACCGCCGGCCTCGGGCTGCTCGGGCTCGTCGACGCCCACACCAGCGTGCTGGAACTGAGCCTGTTCATGCTCGTGCTGGGCGTCGGGGTCGGCATGCTCATGCAGAACCTGGTGCTGGTGACGCAGAACGACGTGCCCGCCCACGACCTCGGCGCGGCGACCTCCACGCTGTCGTTCTTCCGCAGCCTCGGCGGCTCGATCGGGGTGAGCGCGCTGGGTGCGGTGCTGGCCAGCCGGGTCACGACGCTGATCACCGAGGTCCTCGGCCCGATGCCGGGGATGAGCAGCGGCAGCAGCGAGAAGGTGCCGAACCTGGCCGACCTGCCCGCGCCGATCGCGAACGTGATCCGCGAGGCCTACGGCACCGCGACGAGCGACCTGTTCCTCATCGCCGCGCCGATCGCGCTGCTCGTGGTGGTGGCGGTGGCGTTCCTCAAGCACCTGCCGCTGAAGACCCAGAGCGGTCTCGAGCGGCTCGCGGAGGAAGCCGCCTGAGCTACGGTTCTCCGCGTGGACGACGACTTCGGCACGCTCCTCGAACGGCACCGCCGGGAGATCCGGGTGCACTGCTACCGGATGAGCGGTTCGTTCGAGGAAGCCGAGGACCTCACGCAGGAGGCGTACCTGCGGGCGTGGAAGGGCCGGGGCGGGTTCGAGGGCCGGGCGAGCGTGCGGACGTGGCTGTACCGCATCGCCACCAACGTGTGCCTCGACGCCCTGGCCCGCCGGCCCCGCCGCGTCCTGCCGGACGAGCTGGGCGCGGCCGCCGACCCGGCCGGCACGCCTGCCGCGCTCGACGTGCCGTGGCTCGGCCCGATCCCCGACGCACTGCTCGACGCCGCCTTGATCGACACCGCGGCCCCGGACGACACCGGCGCCGCGGTGGTCGAGCGCGAGACGATCGAGCTCGCGTTCCTCGCCGCCATCCAGCACCTGCCGCCCCGGCAACGCGCGGCGCTGGTCCTGCGCGACGTCCTGGACTGGTCCGCGAAGGACACGGCGGCGGTGCTGGAGACGTCGGTGGCGTCGGCCAACAGCGCGTTGCAGCGCGCTCGCGAAACCCTGCGTACGCACTTGCCCGCGCGGCGTGCCGACTGGGCTTCCGCCGGCGCGACCACGGCGGAGGAAGCCGAGTTGCTGCGCCGGTTCATCGCCGCGTACGAAGCGGGCGATCCGAACGCGGTCGCGGAATTGCTGCGCGAGGACGCGCGGGCCGTGATGCCGCCGTACTCGCTCTGGTTCGACAGCCGCGAGCGGATCATCGCCGCCCTGCGCACGAGCATGGACGCGGAGTCACCGTATTTCACGGGCTGGTTCCGGATGGTCGCGGTGCGTGCGAATCGGCAGCCCGCCGTGGCCACCTGGGTACGACGGCCCGGGGAGAGTGGGTTCCGCCGGTTCGGCATCAGCGTGCTCACGGTGGAGCACGGATTGGTCACGGCGGTGGCGGCGTTCGAAACGGCGTCGTTTGCGCCGTACGGATTACCGGAGACGCTCTCGGAATGAGCCGCGCCGGGCAAAAAAGAGCCCGGGTGGGTGACCTCGATCAGGTCACCCACCCGGGCACAAGCCGGTCCCCGTGGGGATTTCCGGGAAAGTCTCGCCTTCGCCTCCGGGAATGGTCACCGGCACGCGGTCAGGCGGCTTGATGCCGTTCGGCGGCGGAGCGGGTGCGAACCAGCTTGCGGCGCTCCAGCTCGGTGGTTCCCCCGAAGATGCCGTTGTCCAGCCCGTTGTCCAGGGCGTAGGAAAGGCACGCTTCGCGAACCGGGCAGCGCGCGCAGACCGCCTTGGCCTCGTCGACCTGACGGGCTCCGGGGCCGACGTCCGAAATCGGGAAGAACAGTTCCGGATCCTCGTCCTGGCAGGCTGCGCGGGACAGCCAGCCGGTGCTCGTGAGTTCCATTGTTGCGTTTCACCTCCTGTCGAACATTGTCTTTTCTCGGTCAACCGACTTCTCCGGGCGCACGGCGCAGCACAACTCCAGGGAGCTGTACAGCTCGGGTGACGCTCGGTGGGCTTTCGGTCGACCCCGCAAGACCACTGTGCCCCAGGTAAGGACAGCGGCCCGCGGACGACCGAAGTTTCAACTTACCACCGATGGCGGTTGTTCCTAAGAGTTACGGGCCCAGCTCACACTGATCTTCTGTTGTGCCAGGAGAGGTACCCGCGCGAACGCGTCGTCACACGTGGTGCCGACATCGAATCGTTACACCTGGCGCCGCCCTCACCGCACCTGTTCCTACAGCAGAGCGGACAGGGCGGGGGTGGGCGTGGACGAATTCGACGGGTTCTTCCGCGCCGAGTTCCCGCCTCTGGTGGCCTTCGGCTGCAAGCTGGGCCTGGACCCGGCGGCGGCGCGCGAGGCCGCCGCCGACGCGCTGCTGCAGGAGGCGCAGGTGTGGCCGCCGCCGGACGATCCGCGCGCGCGGGTGCGCCTGGGCGTGCGGGTGTTCGCCGGGGAGCAGGTCCCGGCGGACGACGGTCTGACCGCGCTCGTCGAGCGGAACGCCCTGGGGGTGGAGCTGCTCGCGACGCTGCCGGACACGCAGCGCACCGTGCTGGCGTGGTCGCTCGACGGCTTCGCCCCGGCCGCCATCGGGACCGCCCTCGGGATGCCGGCCAGCACGGTGCGCTCGAACCTGCGCCACGCACGGGAACGACTCAACCGCCGGGTGTCGCCCTTGCCTGGCGTGCCGGATTTGTCTGTCTTGCCGGATGGGGAGGACGCCCTCGTGACCCTGCTACTGGAAGCCGACGCGACGCTGACCGGAGCCCTTCGCCGGGGCCTCGATGTGGAAGCGACGCTCCGGCACGTGAAATCCCGCACCGCGGCGCGCTTCCCCGACCACTGGCACCACCTCGACGGCCCCGTCGCCGCCGCCACGGCCGGCGACCGCCTCGCGGCCGCTCGGCTGTTGGAGGCCGTCCGCCCCCTGGTCGTCCGCTACTGCCGCGGCCGTCTCGGCGGATCCGACCGCGCCTACGCCTCCGCCGACGACGTGGCCCAGGAGGTGTGCGTCGCGCTGCTCGCCGCCCTGCCGACGTACCGCGACCAGGGCCGCCCATTCCTGGCCTTCGTGTACGGCATCGCGCAACACAAGGTCGCCGACGCCCACCGCGCGGTCGCCCGCAACCGCACCGACCCGGTCGCCGACCTCCCCGACCGCACCGACACCGCGGACGGCCCCGAGCAACTCGCCCTGCGCACCGAGCTCACCACCCGCCTGGCGCGCCTGCTGGACGTCCTGCCGGACCGCCAGCGGGAGATCGTCCTGCTGCGCGTGGTGGTCGGCCTCACGGCGGAGGAGACGGCGGAAGCAGTGGGCGCTTCGCCGGGCGCGGTGCGGGTGTCGCAGCACCGCGCGTTGCTGCGGCTGCGGAACCTGCTGAACGGCGGGCAGGGGTGACCTGCCCGCCCCAGCGGTGAACTACTTGGGGACGACCTGGAACTCCCACGTGCCGAGCCCGTACGGCGGCACGACCACCCAGGTCTCGCCGAAGTCGGGCGCGATCTTCCAGGCCCCGAGCGCCGAGACCCGGTACTTCCCGGCCGGCAGCGCCGCGAACGTGACCCCGCCGGAAGCGTCGGTCGACGCGAGTCGCAGCTGGGTGGTTCCCGGACGGGTCAGAGCGATCTGGACGTGCCCGACCTCCTCACCGGTGTCGCGATAACCGTTGTGGTTGCGGTCGAAGTACGCGATCCCCGGCCAGTCGGTGCTGCGGGCGGGCACCGAGCTCTCGGCCCCGACAGTCGGCGTTTGCCCGCCGGCGAGTGTGTAGAGGTAGCAGGACAGGCTGGTGAGCCCGTAGTACGAGGCTTCCTCCGGCACCGTTCCGCTGACCGCGATCGTCTTGGTCTCACCGGGTGCGACGCTCGCCCCCGGGCTCCCGAAGGAGAAATCACCCCACTCGGAGTCCGGGATCGGCACGTCGTTGGAGCCCCCGAACGGGTCGCAGTCGATCAGGAGACCGGCGGCCGCGTACTGCCCGCCGTTGTGCACGGTCACGGTCGCCTTCGCCTGGTCGCCGATGTGGTAGCTCGGCTTGTCGAAGGCGATCCGCAGGTCCAGCGATTCGGCGAGCGGCCGGGCACCGGCGAGCATCAGTGCGGAACTCGACCCGCTGCCGTCAACTCGCACGTCGTGCGCCGGGAGCACCCATCCGCCCGGCACGCCCGCGAAATCCAGCCGGTACACGTGAGCCGGCACGGCGGGTATCCGGAACGTGCCGTCGGGACCGGTGGTGGCGCTGAAGACCAAGTCGAAGCGATCGGTGTCACGCAGCGACACCTTCACTCCGGCCAGGGCGTCGCCGGCGCCCGGATGCCCGTCGCCGTCGGCGTCGGCGAACACCTGGCCGCCGACGTCCTCCTTGACGTCCGGGGAGATCACGTCCACCGCGGTCGTCACGGAGTTGTCGTCCTGGTTCGCGTCGGCGTCGTTGCGCACGCCGATCCGGTAGACCGGAGGACCGTTCCAGTCGAAGAACATCGCGTCGAACGTGAGGTGCCGGCTGTCCCCGGGCGCGATCGTGGCGCCCTCGGGCAGCGTCGGGTCGAGGTCGCCCCACTGCGACAAGGTGAGGCCGACGTCCGTTCCGCTGACACCACCCATGTCGCCGCGGGCCCCGACGGCGGGTGCGTCACCCACATTGGTGACCTCGACAGTGACCTTGAACCGGTCCCCCAGCACGAGCGGTCCCGCCGGGAACTCGACGCTCACGCGCAAGTCCGAGCCGGTGGCGGCAGAGGCGGGGGTGGTGGCCGCCAGGCCGAGGAAAGCGAGCAGTGCGGTCAGCACGCAGGCAGCGCGAGCCCACCGGGCTCTGGAGCCCGTTGACATGGAAGTTCTCCCCTTGATCCGGTGCCCCGACGTGTGGTCGGCCCCCGACACCGCTCATCCGCCCGGCGAGCGTGAAAGACAGCTTCCGAAATCTAGAACGCGGCGGGATCGATCATCAGGCCCGTTCGGCCGAATCGATCACTCCTGTCCGAGCTTCGCCACCACGAAATCCGCCAGTGCCGCCGCCGGGCCTTCGGTCGCGTCGCGCAGCAGGAGCATGAACTCCACGTCGCCCGGGTCGGGCAGGCCGAGGTGGGCCGGGAGCTCGAGGAGGCCGTCCGGGACGAGGCTGCGGGCGTGGACCGTGATGCCGAGCCCGGCGGCCGCCGCGGCGCGCAGGCCGGTGAGGCTGGAGGTGAGGCACGCGGCGCGCCATTCGAGGCCCGCGCGTTCGAGCGCCTCGACGGCGAGCTGACGCGTGACCGACGGCATGGGGTACTGCACGAGCGGCACGGGCTGACCGGCCTCCAGCACGGTGGCCGTCGAGCCGATCCACACCAGGGGTTCGCGCCGCAGGACGCGGGCGGGGCCGGGGGCGCCGGGGCGGCGTTTTCCGAGCACCAGGTCGAGGCGGCCCTCGGCGAGGCGGCGGGCGAGCACATCAGACAGTTCGACGTGGAGCTCCACGTCGACGAGCGGGTGGCTGCGCCGCAGCCGGCGCAGGATCTCGGGCACCTCTTCGAGCACGAAGTCCTCGGACACTCCGAAGCGGACGCGCCCCCGCACCTGGGTCCCGCGGAAGTGACGCGCGGCACGTTCTTCCGTGTCCACAATGGTCTGGGCGAAGCCCAGCATCGCCTGCCCGCGCGCGGTGAGGTCGACCGCGTGGGTGTCGCGTTGGAACAGCAGCCCGCCGGCTTCCCTTTCGAGGCGCCGGATGTGCTGGCTGACTGTGGGCTGGCCCACACCCAGCCGCCGGGCCGCGGCGGTAAAGCTGCGGGTTTCGGCCACCGCGAGGAAGGAGCGGCACAGGCGGGAATCCAGCATGCGTCACATCTTATCGGCGCCCACAATGACAGTGAGTACGGTGATCGGGGTTCCGAATGACCGTGCCGCACCGGAGAATCGGGTGGGAAAGGAGTTCCATGACGACCGTGTTCGCCCCGTTGACCCGCCCCGTTTCCGCGCTGCTGGCCAAGCTGCGGATCGACCCGTTCATCGCCGCCATCCTGCTGACGGTGGGCGTCGCGTCGCTCCTGCCTGCCTCCGGCGGCACCGCCACCGGCTTCGGGATCGCGGCGAACATCGCGGTGGGACTGCTGTTCTTCCTCTACGGCGCAAGGCTTTCGAGCAAGGAAGCCATCGACGGCCTGAAGCACTGGCGCCTGCACGTCACTGTGCTGTCCGCCACATTCGTGCTGTTCCCCTTGCTGGGCCTCGCCGCGTCGTTCCTCTCCCCCGGGCTGCTCACGTCGCCGCTCTACACCGGCGTGCTGTTCCTGTGCCTGCTGCCGTCCACGGTGCAGTCGTCGATCGCGTTCACGTCGATCGCCAAGGGCAACGTCGCGGCCGCCATCTGCAGCGCGTCGGTGTCGAACCTGCTCGGCATCGTGCTGACGCCGCTGCTCGTCGCGCTGCTGCTCGCGACCGACGGCCCGGGCGTGAGCGGTCAGGCGATCCTGGACATCGTGCTGCAGCTGCTCGTGCCGTTCGTCGCCGGCCAGCTCGCACGCCGCTGGATCGGCGGCTGGGTCAGCCGCCACTCGGCGCCACTGAAGCTCGTGGACCGCGGCTCGATCCTGCTCGTCGTCTACACCGCCTTCAGCGAGGGCATGACCGAAGGCATCTGGCACAAGCTCGACATCGGCCCGCTGTTCGTGCTGCTGGGCGTGTGCGTGGTGCTGCTCGCCGCCGTGCTCACCACTACGAGCGTCGGCGCGCGGCTGCTCGGCTTCGACCGCGCCGACCGCATCACGATCGTGTTCTGCGGCTCCAAGAAGAGCTTGGCCAGCGGCCTGCCGATGGCCACCGTGCTCTTCGGCCACGGACAGGTGGGCCTGATCGTGCTGCCGCTGATGCTGTTCCACCAGATCCAGCTGATCGTGTGCGCCGCGATGGCCCGCCGCTACGCCCGCGAGGCCGCGGCCGACGAGCAGGGTGAGCTGGTCCCCGCGAGCTGACCTTTCAGCCCGGAACGGTTCACCCGGCAGGGTCTTTTCCGGACGATGTGCACGCTTGGTCCGGCCACACGGGACTATCAGGCAACGCCGCAGCTCGGGAGCAAGAGGACGGCAAGACTCGACTAAGGCGTATTCGGGTATTTCGCTGCTGGAATCCGCGAATGACTTGTCGACGGCCATCGAGTCGGGTGACTGGGCGTCGATCACCCGAAGAAGGCGCAAACCCAGAATGCGGTCAACGACATCGAGAACGTCCTGAAAACCGACCGGCGCTACGAGGGACTCTCCGACGAGATCAAGAAGAACCTGGCCAACGAGTACTTCTGGGGCAAGAAGCAAGGACGGGTCTGAGCAACCGGCCGGACCTCGACCCCCGCGGGTCCGGTCCGGCCACCGCTCACAGCCGGCGCGAGATCACCAGCCGCATGGTGTCCGACGTGTCTTCTTCGAGCTTCGCGTCGCGCATCCACTGCTCGACGGGGAACTCGCGCGAGTAGCCCCAGCCGCCGAGGGCTTGCACGGCGCCCAGGTGTAGAACATCGCGGTCTCCGACGCCTGGAGTTTCGCTATGGCCCCGTTTTTCGTGGCGGGTTCGCCGGCATCGATGCGGCGGGCGGCGTTGAGGGTGAGCAGCCACGCGGACTCGACGGCGTCGACGTCGGCGGCACGTTCGTGATCGGCGCCGGTTCGCTGGTGCTCGGCCTGGTCGTGTTGCTGGTGTGCCGCCGGGTCTACCTCGCTTTCTTCCGCCGCTGAGGAGCGACGCGGAAGGCTTGGAGGAGGCCGAATCCTCTCGCGAGATCTTCGAGTACTACGCCATCGCAGGCCCGCTTCCGCATCGCAACCCGCACCCAGGCCGAGCCGATCATCGGCGACCCCGGTCCCAGGGCGTCTCCTTCACCGGCTCCGAACGCGCTGCTCCGCCGTGTCGCGCGGCACCACCCTCCGCACCGGCGGCGCGCTCCAACCTCGACCTGAGCCTTGTGGCGAAGCCCCCGACGAAGTACCGTCGCCTCATTCGAGTTTAAGAAAGATCTTTCGGTATTTCGAATCGAAGGGACTCGGGGTCAATGGCGACAACGATGAGGGCCACCACGGCGATGGGCAGACGGCGGGTCGCCGTCGCGTGCATCATCGGGAACTTCCTGGAGTACTTCGACTTCGGCGTGTACGGGTTTCTCGCCGTGGCCATCGGGCACGAGTTCTTCCCCGGCGGGTCCAGCGCGGTGGGGCTGCTGAAGTCCCTGGCGGTGTTCGGGGTGGCGTTCGCGGTGCGGCCGCTGGGTGGCGTCGTGTTCGGGCTCATCGGGGACCGGGCCGGACGGAAGGTGTCGTTGTCGGCGAGTGTGGCGCTGATGGGCGTCGCGACGACGTTGATCGGGGTGCTGCCGTCGTACGCGACGATCGGGATCGCGGCGCCGGTGCTGCTGGTGTTGCTGCGGTGCCTGCAGGGGCTGGCCGTGGGCGGCGAGTGGGGTGCGAGCTCGGCCTACCTGATCGAGACGGCGCCGGCCGACCGGCGCGGGATCCCCGGCAGCTTCCCGTCCATGGCGGCGGCGCTGGGGCTCATCTTCGGCGCCCTGCTGTCGCTCGCCTTCCAGCTCTCCCTCAGCGCCGCGGCCCTCGACAGCTGGGGCTGGCGCGTGCCGTTCTTCGTCGCGGCGCCGCTGGCCGCCGTCGGCCTCTACGTCCGCCAGCGGCTGGAGGACACACCGATCTTCGAAGAGCTCGCGAAGAGCGACGCGCCGCGGGCCCGGCTGAAGGACGCGCTGCGCCGCGACCAGGCGAAGGCGATCTTCGTGACCTTCGGGTTCTCCTGGATCTGCGGGGTGGGCCTGTACTTCCTCGGCACCTACGTCGTGAACTACCTGACCGCGACCGCGCACGTCGGCGGCACCCGCGCGACCGTGCTGACCTCGATCGGGCTCGCCATCTACTGCGCGCTGTGCCCGCTCGCGGGCCGGCTGTCCGACCGGCTGGGCCGGCGCCGCACGCTGCTGTTCGGCTGCCTCGGCCACGTCGTGTTCGGCATCCCGGTGTTCATGGCGCTCGGGACCGGGTCGACGCCGGTCGTGATCGTCGCGCTGATCGTGTTCGCGATCTTCCAGGCACCGATCAACGCCAACACCTCGCTGGTGCTCATCGAGATGTTCCCGGCCTCGACGCGGCTCACCAGCGGGGCGCTCGGCTTCAACCTCGGCGTCGGCGCGCCGTCGGGCTTCGCGCCGCTGGTCGCCGCGGCGCTGGTGGTGTCGACCGGGCTGAGCTACGCACCGGGCATCCTGCTGGTCGGCGTCGCACTGATCTGCGGGCTGATCCTGCTGTTCTGGCTGCCGGAGACGGCCGGGCGCGACCTCACGCTCGACGTCGACGCGACCAAGTCCGGCCCCGCCCCGACGATCGCGGGCAAGGTGACCGAGGTCGTGTCGCCGTGATGCGAGCCGCGGTGCTGACGGCGCCGGACCGCTTCGAGGTGCACGACCGCCCGGTCCCCGAACCCACGGCCGACCAGCTGCTCGTGCGGGTGGCCGCGTGCGGGATCTGCGGCCACGACGTGCTGGCGCGCAAGGGTTTGCTGGCCGCCAAACCCGGCCAGGTGCTCGGGCACGAGATCGCCGGACGCGTCGAGGCCGTCGGTCCCGCCGGCAACACTTCGTGGCTGGGCCGCCGGGTCGCGCTCGTGCAGCGGTTCCCGTGCGGCACGTGCGCCGAGTGCGTGGCCGGGCACACCAACACCTGCCGCAGCGGCCCGGGCTTCTACGGCGAGGACCTGCCCGGCGGTTACGCCGAGTACGTCCTCGCCGGGCCGGTCAACGCGGTCGCCCTTCCCGACACCATCGACGACGCCTCAGGCGCGATCCTTTCCTGTGCGCTGGGCACCGGACTGCATGCGCTGCGCCGCACCCGGGCCGCGGCAGGCGACGTCGTGCTCGTGACCGGCGCGAGCGGCGGCGTCGGTGTCCACACGGTACGGATCGCCGCCGCACTCGGCGCCACCGTGATCGCCCTGACGAGCAGTGACATCAAAAGGCAAGCGCTACTGGACTCGGGCGCCCAAGCCGTGGTGACCGTCGCGGAAGGCGCACCGGCCGTGCGCGCGGCCGCCGCGGACCTTGGCCGCCCGCGCGGAGTCGACGTCGCGATCGAGACCACCGGCACCCCGACCTTCACGCTGTCGCTGAAAGCCTTGGCGCCGCACGGAAGGCTGGCCGTCGTCGGCAACACCGACCCCGGCGCCGTCGAAGTCCACTTGGGACTCATGATCCTCAAGGAGCTCGAAATCGTCGGCTCGGCCCACGCGAACCGCCGGGAGCTGCTCGACGTCGTCGACCTCGTCTCCAGCGGCAAGGTGACCCCCGTGCCGCCGCGGGTCTGGCCCCTCGACGACGTCGCCGCCGCCCACGCCGCCGTCGACTCCGGCGCGTTCGTCGGCCGGGCAGTGGTCCGGCCGTGACCGCCCCGCTGCACGGCATGACCGTGCTCGACCTGAGCCAGCAGCTGCCGGGACCATACGCGACCTTCCTGCTCGCGTCACTCGGCGCCGACGTCCTCAAGGTCGAGCCGCCCGCCGGCGACCCGGCCCGCCGCTTCGACCCGCCGATGTTCGAGCGCGTCAACGCCGGCAAGCGCAGCGTTTTCCTCGATTTGAAGTCGCCCGCCGACCGCGAGCGACTGCTGGAGCTGGCAGCCGGGTGCGCGGTGTTCGTCGAGGGCTTCCGCCCCGGCGTCACCGCCCGCCTCGGCTGCGACGAGAAGGCCGTGCGCGAGGTGCGCCCGGACGTCGTCTATTGCTCGATCAGCGGAATGGGCCAGACCGGACCGCTGGCGGGCCATCCCACGCACGACCTGTCGCTGCAGGCCATGGCCGGAATCCTCGGCGATGCGGGAGAGTCCGACCGCATCGGCGTGCCGTGGGTCGACCTCGGCACCGCCACCACGGCCGCACTCGCGATCACCGCGGCGTGGCACGCGGGCGGCGGCACCTTCCTCGACCTGGCGATGCTCGACGTCGCGACGGGCTGGAGCTCGGTCAAACCCCTCGCCGTCACGGAGCCGGAGGCGACCTACGGCGTCGTCGGGGCCACGGACGGCTTCGTCGCCCTCGCGCTGCTCGAAGACCACATGTGGCTCCGCCTGTGCACGGCGCTGGGCTGGCCCGCCGACCCGGCCCTGGCCACCTACGCCGAGCGGCGCGGCCACGCGGCGGAGATCCGCGCGCGGCTGGAAACCGCGTTCGCGCAGTGCACCGTCGCGGAACTGATCGCGCTGGCCCACGAGCACGACCTGCCGCTCGGCCCCACCGACGCCACGGGCGATCCGGACACCGTCGCCCAGCTGCGCGCCCGGGGCCGCGACGGCAGCCCGGCAGCGCGCCACACCCCGTTGCCGCTCAACCTGATCACCCCGCAGGAGTCCTGACATGTCCCTCTCGCGCTTCCGCGGACCGGACCCGACACCGTGGCGCATCGGCGTGATCGACGGCCCGAACATGCCCAACCTCGGCCACCGCTCCGAGACCATCTACGGCCCGATCAAGTCCCTGGCCGACCTCCAAAAGCTCGTGGCCGAGATGGCCGGTGAGCTCGGCGTGTCCGTCGTCCCGTTCGCCTCCAACCACGAGGGCGAGATCCTCGACTTCATCCACCGCACCGCGCGCGAGATCGACGGCTACGTCATCAACCCCGCCGACCTCACCACCTACGGCGAAGCCACGCGCCACGCCCTCGACGACACGACCAAACCCGTCGTCGAATGCCATTTCGCCAACACCGCCCGGCACTTCGCCGAGGTGACGCCGCCGCAGCTCGTGCAGCAGTCGCGGTTCACCTACACCGCGACCGGCCTGGTCATGGGCCTGCGCCAGTACAGCTACCTCGGGGCGCTCCTGGCCCTGACCCTGGCGCTGGACGACGCGGATTTCCTCGCCGGCGGGACCCGCCGGCACTGATCACCCCGGCCGTCTTGCCACCGGCGACGGCCGGGGATCGGCTAGGCTTTTTGGCGGATGACCAGCGACGAAAGGCAGGGGTGCGTGGCAGCCGACACAGGAGCGGAACGGTTCTCGCGGGTGTTCGACACGCTCGAGCTGCTCGTCGGGCACCCGGAGGGCATGACGCTCACCGAGATCGTGAAACGGCTCGGGATGCCGGCGAGCAGCGCCCACAACCTGTTGCAGCGGATGGCCGCCACCGACGTCATCGTGGTCTCCGACGACCTGCGCTACTCGCTCGGCTCGCGCGCGGTGCGCCTGGGCATCCGCATCGTCGACGGCCTGGAGGTGCGTGACGTCGCCCGCCGCCCCCTGCAGGAGCTGACCCGCGCGACCGGCGAGGACGTCTACCTCGCGGTGCGCCTCGGCACGCGGGTGTCCTACATCGACCGGTTCCCCGGCACGCGCCCGATCGCGGTCGACATCCGGCTGGGCCAGTCGCTGTTCCTGCACGCCACGGCCGTCGGCAAGCTGTTCGCCGCGTTCCACCCGCCGCTGCACCGGCGGCTGATGGGCGAACCGCGGCCGCGGCTGACCGAGCACACGCTCACCGAAGAGGCCGATCTCGAGCGCGAGCTGGAGACGATCCGGCGCGCCGGCTACTCCGTGAGCCGCGAGGAAGCCATCCCCGGCGTCGTCGGCTACGGGTTCCCGATCCGCGACGCGTACGGCGAGATCACGGCCGCCATCCACATCTCGGTGCCGCTCGCGCAGATCGACGAGACACACGAGAAGCTGTTGCTGGACAAAGCTTTCGAGGCGGCCGCCTCGATCGAAGCCGACCTGGGCCGCAGCGGTGCGGACCTGTCGCGGCGCGGCCGCCGGGCCTAGCACCGCCTCAGTCGAGGCAGAACTCGTTGCCCTCGACGTCCTGCATCACCAGGCACGACTCGTTCTCCTCGTCGGCGACCAGCAACTGCTGGCGAACCGCGCCGAGCGCGACCAGGCGGGCGCATTCGGCTTCGAGGACGGCGACACGCTCCGCACCCACGAGCCCGGTGCCGACCCGCACGTCGAGGTGCACCCGGTTCTTGACGACCTTGCCTTCGGGCACGCGCTGGAAGTACATCCGCGGGCCGGCGCCGGTGGGATCACCGCACACGAACCCCGCGTCCTGTTTCTCCGGCGGCAGAGAGCGGGTGAACTCGTCCCAGGTCGCGAACCCGTCCGGCGGCGGCGGGACGACGTAGCCGAGCACCTCGCACCAGAACCGCGCGACGCGCTCCGGCGACGCGCAGTCGAAGGTGATCTGGACCTGCCTGACTGACCCCATCGGCCCACCCTAGCCCGGCGTCGTCTTCCCCCGCACGCGAAAACCGGTGGAGCGATGCCGCCGTGCGCCATTACCGTGCTGTCGAACCACGTTGCCCAGGAAAGGGCGTGCCGTTGTACACGCTGTGAGACCTCCCGAGAGCTGATTCGTCGCGCGTCGCGCCTGTGCGCCGCGCTGACTTTTGCTGCGGACTTCTCACAGAAACCAGTGTACTTCTGTGCTCACCCATTGGGTGGTCGAACCCACCCGTTTTCCCGTCCTGCTCCGTCGCTGCACGGCCTGCGGTCACGACCGTTTCCGCGCCAGTGGCAAATTCCGCGTCAACGCAAACCACAAGCTCCTCGACGCCTGGCTCCTCGTGCTCTGCTCCTCGTGCGGAGACACGGCGAAACTATCGGTCCTGGAGCGGGTCAACGTGCGCTCCGTCCGTCCCGAACTGATGGAACGGTTGCACACCAACGATCTCGGCCTCGCCGCCGAGCTGCTCCAGGACCCGGTCGTGCTGCACCGCAACCACGTCGCCCTCGACTGGGCCGGCGCCTGGCGCCTCGACACCGGCGGATCGGATCACCTCGACCGTGAGGTGATCGACGTTTCGGTCCGCTTCGCCGCCCGGATTCCAGTCCGGCCGGTGCGCTTGATCGCCGACGGCTGCGCACTTTCGCGCGCCGAGGTCGAAAGGCTGCTCGCCGAAGGGAAACTCGTTTCGGCGGCCCGCCTGAGCGGCAAGCTCTCCGGCGACTTCACCTTCACGCTGTGTTGTCTGCCCCGGCTCCGCCGGGGCGGGCGACATCGCCTTTGAGCCGGTGTGGGGATCGAGCGGTCGGATCGGCCTGGCGGCCGATCGCACCGCTCAATCCCCACACCGGCGCGATCTCGCGGCGGTGTTCAGTACAAAACCCCCAGCCGGGTTCAGTCCAAAAACGCCCAGCCCGGGCGGCCCGACTTGCAGGTTTCGTAGGCCACGGGGTCGATGGTCTGGTAGATGCCGATCACCGTTTCGCCGTCGCAGGTGACGCGGCACAGGTGTTCGTCCAGACCACGCAGGCTGATGCGGGTGCGGGGGTTCGTGAGGTCGTAGGTCTCGCCCTCGGTCAGCTCCGGGCCGTCGTAGGAGCCCTGGTGGATGCCGCTTTCCGGGGTGCCGCCGTACATGCCGCAGCGCAGGAACGCCGTCTGCAGGCCGAGGTGCTCGTAGTGCAGCTGCTTGACCTCGCCGGTGCCGAGGCGGTAGTCGACGATGCCCTCGGCGAAGATGTCGGTGTCGGGGTCGAAGCGCAGCCGCCGCGTCGGTTTGGCCACGCGCGTCGCGCCGGGCCGGCTGTCGCCGAACGGGTAGTACACGCGGTCGCCCCACAGCGTCCAGTCGGAGAACGGCACGAACGCGTTGCCGGACACGCCCACGTGGAGCCGTCCGCCGAGCGACATCGCCGGCCCGCCCACCCCGCGGCCCGTGCCCCAGTGCCGGTCGCGGGTGCCCGCGGAGCCGGGGCCGAGCTCGACGCGGGTGCCGTCGACCTCGACCCAGCCCTCGACCGTGCCGAAGCCCTCGAACCCGGCGGTGACGTCGTTGCGCCGGCCCGGCGGCGTGCCGTGGGCCGAGTCGGACAGGGGCTCGCGGAACACCTGCCGGGTGGTGTCGCGGAAGGTCAGGTCGTAGCTGATGCCGTGCTCGTTGGGCTCGAGCACGTAGCGCCATTCCCGCAGGCCGCGGATGATCTCCGGGGCGATCGGGCCGATGCGCAGATCGGCGCGGTCCACGCCGAGCGCGCGGAAGCTGCGCACGGAGGTGTGCCGGCCGCGGAAGTTGACGATGGCGTAGGCCTCGGCGCGGTCGAGGTTCGGGTAGAAGCTGCCGCCGGTCGCGACCATGACCTCGCCGGTCGGGTCGTGGCAGATCATCCAGTACCGCTCGTAGGCGCGCGGGTCGCCGGTCGCCATCACGCGGATCGGGTCCGGCGTCTGGTGGATGAGGTAATCGTCCAACGGGGACAGGGGGAACTGCTCGGCGAAGTGCTCGTCGCCGACGGTCAGGTCGCTCATCGCCACCTCCTCAGCTCGGGTCGGCTTCGATCCGACGGACCAGGTACTCGGTGATCTCCCGCCGGGCGGCGGTTCCGTCCGCGGTGTCGGGCAGGTTCGTGATCACGCGGGACAGCAGCGCTCGCAGCTCGGCGTTGCGCTGGGCGGCTTGAGCGACGTCGTAGCCGGCGGGTTCAGCCGCCGCGGGGATCCCGATGTCCTGCGCGTGGCGGGTCAGCAGCTGCGCCATGGTGGCGTTGTCGTTGACGTAGAAGGGAAGCAGCTCGGACCACGAACGGCCGATCTGCTTCAGCAGCCGCCGCACGTTGGCCAGGTTCTCGCGGGAGTCCCGGCTCAGCTCGGCGTCGCCTGCGACGTCGTCCAGCAGGCGCTGCGCACCGTGCAGCTGGTCCTCGATGGTCGGGCGCACGTCAGCTCCTTTCGGCGATCGCGGTCAGCAGGGTCCGCAGCACGCGTCGGGTCGGGCGGTACGGTTCGTCGCTGCGCTCGTCGAGGAAGGCCCGGAGCCCGCTGACCTGCATGACCACGGTTTTGAAGGTCGAGAAAACCACCCACCACTCCAGCGCCGTCTCGTCGACGTCGAGGCCGGTGGTCTCGCGATAGTGGCGGACGAGATCGTCGCGTTCCCACACGCCCTCGATGAGGTGCTCGCGGCGACGCAGGGGCTGCACGACCCAGCCGAGGTCTTCCAGCGGGTCGCCGAGGTGCGCGAGCTCCCAGTCGAGCAGCGCGGAAATGTGGTTGCCTTGCAGCAGGATGTTGCCGGGCTTGAAATCCGCGTGCACGAGCACGGTGCGCGGCGACGCGGGAGCGTGCTCGCGCAGCCACGCAACAGCAAGGTCCACTTCGGGCAGTGCTTCGAGCTGGTCCTGGCGCAACACGGTCTCCCAGCGGTTCAGCTCGGCCAGCGCCGCCTGTTCCCCCGGATCTTCGAGCACGGCGCCGAGGCCGGTCGAGCGCCAGTCGACGGAGTGGACTTGGGCCAGCAGTTCGCAGAACCGCCGGGCCAGGTCGGCGCGTTCGGCCGGCGGGCGGTCGCCGTTGACCACGCGGTAGTCGCAGTCGCCGGGTTCGCGGCGCATGATCAGCGACGGTTTGCCGAGCCACCGGCCGTCCGAGTCGAGCCAGCGGGCCTGCGGCGCCGGGAGCCCGCTCGGTTCCAGGGCGCGCAGGACGGCGAACTCCGTGCCGCGGTCGGTGTCGACCAGGCCGCCTTCGGGGTCGCGGCGCAGGATCAGCGGCTCGCGTTCGTCCGTGGCGGGATCGACGAGGTCGAACACCCAGTTCTCCCGCGAGCGGCCGACGCCGACGCGGGTCAGGTCGACGATCTTCGGGACCGAGCCGAGCTGCGCCGAGAGGAACTCGTGCAGCTGCTCGTCGAGCGTGCTGGTCATGGCGTCTCCCGCAGTGAGGAACGGTGGCCGGGGGCCGCGATGGCGATGAGGGCGTCGGCACGCTCGGTGAGGCTTTTGCCGCGCAGGTCGGCGATCCCGTGTTCGGTGACGACGACGTCCACATGGGACCGTGGTGTGGTGACGGCACCGGCGTGCAAGCCGCGCACGATGCGGGACCGGGTGCCCTCGCCCGTCGTGGCGGGGAGCATCACGACCGAACAGCCGTCCCGCGACTGCTGGGCCGCGCGCAGGTAGTCGGGCTGGCCGCCGATCCCGCCGACGTAGCCGGAGCCGAGCTCCTCCGCGTTGACCTGACCGGTGAGATCCACCTGCAGCGCGGAGTTCATCGCCACGAAGTGGTCGACGTCGGCGAACGCGCCCGGCCGCGACAGGTCCGAGACGGGCCGCACGAGCACCCCGGATTCGACCACCCAGTCGTAGAGCTCCGGGGAGCCGGCGGCCTCGCAGATCGTCACGGCGCCCGGCTCGTCGCTCAGCGCGCCGGAGCGGGCGAGGTCGAGCAGCCAGGAGCCGGCGAGCGTCGAGTGCACGCGCAGGTCGCGTCGGGACTCCAACGCCCGGCCGATCGCCGACGGCAGCGTGCCGACGCCGAGCTGGATCGTCGCACCGTCGGGCACCAGGCCGGCGACGTGCCGCGCGATCGTTTCGTGCACCGGCCCGGTCGTGCCGGCCGTGATCGTCGGCATCGGCCGGGAGCTGAGCACGGTCGCCGTCAGCTGCGAGGAGTGCACGCGGGGCGCGCTCGTGTGCGGCAGGCGGTCGTTGACCTCGGCGACGACGGCGCGGGCACGGCCGAGCAGGTCGTAGGTGTAGTCGACGGACAGACCGAGGCTGTGGTGACCGGTCTCGTCGGCGCTCGACACCTGCAGCGCCACCACGATCTGCTCGGGGTTGCGGCTCGCGAGCGCGCGCGGGACGTCGCGGAAGTGACACGGGATCACGGAGACGGTGCCGTTCGCGGCGAGCCGGCCGAGCGGGCCCAGCGCGCCGAACGACACCAGCGGCAGCTCACGGGCGGCCGGGCCGGTGAGCGCGGTGCTGTGGCTGAGCCCGACGAACACCTCGACGTCGGGCGGGGCCGCCCGCACCAGCTGTTCGAGCAGGGGCGTCGGCTCGCCGGTGCCCTGCGCGACCACGACGAGGTCGCCGGGTTTCAGGACGCCGGTGAGCCAGCCCTCGTCCGCGGTCACAGGACGACCACCGGCGTGACCGGAGTGGCCGTCGAGCCGACGAGCGGGATCGGGGCGAAGACGAACAGGAACGTCGACCGCGATTCGGCCGCCAGCGCGTCACCGAGCCCGGCCAGCTCGAGGTTCTCCAGCAGCGGCACGCCGTGCTGGTGCAGGAGCAGCAGGTGCGCGGGGAACCCGCTGGTCGCCGACTGCTGCTCCACGGCGTAGTTGTCGGCGCCGACGAGCGCGACGTCGCGGTCGGCCAGCCAGCGCGCGGCTTCCTCCGTGATCCCGGGCTCGTCCGCGAAGTAGTCACCGCCGCGGCCTTGCGTTTCCAGCCAGCCGGTGCGGATCAGCACGGCGTCGCCGATTTCGGGCGTGACACCGGTTTCCGCGATGCCGCGGCGCAGCTCGTCGACCCCGACGGGGGCGCTCGGCTCCAGCGGGCCGCCGGTCGCGGCCACCAGGTCCACGAGCACCCCGCGCGTCACGACCGGGAGCAGCTTTTCGGCACCGCAGCGCTGGGCGCCGCGCGTGGTGCGCGTCGAGGCCTGCGAGTGTCCATTGTAGATCTCCTCGCCCGTCCACGCGTGGGACAGCGAGTCGACGTGGGTGCCGCTGTGCGTCGGGAACTGCACGGTGTCCTCGGCGAACCGGAAGCCGCCCGGCGAACGCGCACCCAGGGCGTAGTCGCCGGCGTCGCGGTTCATGAACCGCATCGGCCCCGGCCGGTGGCGCGGCGACGCGGTGGCCGGGCCGAGCGGCTGGGCGAGGCTGAGCGTCCGGCCCGACCGCACGAGCCCGGCCGCGCGGCGCGTGACGTCGGGGGTGACGAGGTTGAGGGCGCCGGCCTCGTCGCCGGTGCCCCAGCGGCCCCAGTTGCCCGTCATGGCGTGCCTGCTTTCAGCTTGTCCTGCACGAGTTTCTCCGCCTCGTCGCGCAACGTCCGGCGGACGAGCTTGCCGGTGCCGGTCTTCGGCAGCTGTTCGACGATCGCCACCGCCCACGGCACCTTGTACCCCGCGATGCGCTCCTTGCAGTGGGCGATCACGTCCTGCGCGGTGAGCTTTCCGCCGCGCGCCACGACGAACGCCACCACGACCTCGTCGCGGCTCGGGTGCGGCGCGCCGAGCACCACAGCCTCGGCCACCTCCGGATGGCCCGACAGGAAGCTCTCGACCTCGGCCGGGGAGACGTTGATGCCGGAGGTCTTGATCATGTCGGTGATCCGGCCGACGAACGAGACGGTGCCGTCGGCGTTGACCATTCCACGGTCGCCGGTGCGGAACCAGCCGTCGCCGGTGAAGGCGTCCGCGTTGGCTTCGTCGTCGTTGAGGTAGCCCGGCGTCAGGCGGCCGCGCACCTGCAGCTCCCCCGGCTCGCCCGCGGGCAGCAGCGCGCCGGTTTCCTGGTCGGCCACCCGGATCTCGACGCCGGTCAGCGGCTCGCCCTGCGTGCTCAGGCGCGTTCCGAGCGGCATGCGATGGTCGGTCACGCAGCAGTTGCCGTAGGTCTCGGTCGAGCCGTAGACGTTGCACATCTCGCTGATGCCCAGCTGCGTGATCGCGCGCTCGACTTCTTCGGGGCGGCCGATGGTCAGCCCGGTGCGCAACGAGTCCACCGCCCGCACGCGCTCCGCCGGTCCGTTGACGAGCGCGTCGACCATGGCGGGCAACAGGTACGCGGCCGTCACGCGCTCCGCCGCCATCAGCTCGGCCGCGATTCGGGGTTCGAACTGCTCCTGCAGCACGAAGCACGCCTGGTGCGTCATCGTGGTCATGAGCGCGTTGGCGCAGCCGAAACTCCAGAACAGCGGGGAGCCGAACCACACGCGGTCGTCGGCGGACAGGCCCATGCGCTCGCCGATGTGGAAGCCGTTGAGGATCAGGTCGCGATGGCACAGCGGGACGGCCTTGGGGTTCTTCGTGGAGCCCGAGGTGTAGAGCACGAAGGCGGGTTCGCCGGGATCGGCTTTCGCCGGGGTGGCCGGCGGCTTCGGCAGATCGGCCCACGCCAGCGCCCCGTCCGGCACGGCGTCGCCGAGCACGACGACGTGCCTCAGCTCCGGGAACACCTCCCCCGGTTTCCCCAGGTCCGGCACCAGCTTCCGCAGCTCGCCGACGAGGTCGTTGCCCCGTACCCGGTCCACCATCACCAGCACCGACGCTTTCGAGCTGGTCAGCAGGTACTCGATGTCGTAGGCCTTGACCCACGTGTTGAACGCGTCGACCCGCGCCCCGGCCGCCATCGCCCCGAACGCCACCGGCACCCACGCGGCATCGTTCGGCGCCAGCAGCGCGACGACGTCCCCTTCACCGACGCCGATCCCCTGCAACGCCCTGCGCGCGTCGTCCATCCGCTCGTTCAGCTGCGCGTACGTCAGCCGCACGCCGCCGACCACGAAGGCCTCCCGTTCCGGATCGGCCGCGGCACCCGCGCGCAGCAGGTCGGGCAGGGTCTCGGCAGCAGGCGTCGTGGTCATCGCGACATCATCGTCACTTTCGTAATCTCGAATCGAAATTCGTATATCCGTAAGCTACCGGCCGCGCGCCGAGGGAGTCAAGACGATCGGCAGCTGCGGCGAGAGCCGGCCGCGGGCACGACAACGCCGGCCCCGGAACCACCGCTGGTACCAACGGGTTCCGCAGGGCCACGACGAAGTCCGGCGACAGCCGGTATCTCACGCCCGGGGCGGGCCTGCGATTCCGCGGGCGATGACGTCGTCGGCGTCCACACCGGACTCCGCGAGCAGGGCGCGCGTGTGCTGGCCCAGCGCGGGGACGTCGCCCATGCGGGCTTCGACGTCGGCGAAGGTCGCGGGCGGCAGCAGGGCGTCGATCTCGGCGAACTCGGTGCCGACCTTGCGCCAGCGGTCACGGGCGCGCAGCTGGGGGTGGTCGACGACCTGGCCGACTTCCTTGAGCTGAGCGGCGGGAACGCCGGCCGCGGCGAGGCGCTCGTCGAGCTCGGCGTTGGTCCAGCGGACGGTGTGGCCGGCGACCGCGGCGTCGCAGGCGGCGCGGTGGGCGACGCGGTCGACGTTGGTGGTGAACCGCGGGTCGTCGGCGAGTTCGGGGGCCTCGAGCACGGCGGTGACCAGGGTGCGCCAGCCGCTGTCGTTCTGGACGCCGATCAGCATCTGGCCATCGCGGGCCGGGAAGGCGTCGTACGGGGCGATCGAGCTGTGGCTCAGCCCCATGCGGGCGGGCTGGGTGCCGGCGTACATCTGCGTGTAGAGCGCGTAGCCCATCCACTCGACGGTGGCCTCCAGCATCGAGACCTCGATGGTGGCGCCCTCGCCGGTGCGCCAGCGGCGCAGCAGCGCGGCCAGCACGGCCTGCGAGCAGTACATGCCCGACGCGATGTCGGCGGTCGGGATGCCGGTCTTCGCCGGCGTCTCGGGCGTGCCAGTGATGGCGATGAGCCCGGCCTCGGCCTGGATGAGCATGTCGTAGGCCTTGCGCTGCTCCATCGGCCCGCCGGCGCCGAAGCCGGACACGTTCACCACGACCAGTTCCGGGTGCTCGGCGCGCAGATCACCGAACCCGAGGCGGTCGGCGGCACCGGGGGCGAGGTTCTGCACGAACACGTCCGCGCCGGCGACGAGCCGGCGCGCGATGTCGCGGCCCTCCGGCACTTTCAGGTCGAGCGCGATCGACTCCTTGCCCCGGTTGAGCCACACGAAATGCGCCCCGGTGCCGTGGACGACGTGGTCGTAGCCGCGCGCGAAGTCGCCACCGTCGATGCGCTCGATCTTGATCACGCGGGCACCGAGGTCGGCGAGGTTGCGGGTGGCCAGAGGAGCGGCGACGGCCTGCTCGACCGCGACGACGGTGACCCCTTCGAGCGGGCGCGTCACGACTGCTTCCGCTTCTCGGCGCGCACGAGCCCGCCGCCGACGATGAGCCGCTGGATTTCGCTGGTCCCTTCGTAGAGCCGCATGAGCCGCACGTCGCGGTAGATACGCTCGACCGGGACCTCGCGCAGGTAGCCGCTGCCGCCGTGGATCTGCACCGCCAGGTCGGCGGTCTTGCCGGCCATCTCGGTGCAGAACAGCTTCGCCGCCGACGGCGCGATCCGGCGGTCCTCCCCCGTCACGTACAGCCGCGCGGCCTCGCGGGCCAGCGCCCGGCCGGCGAGCACGCCCGTCTGCTGGTCGGCGATCATCGCCTGCACCAGCTGGAAGTCCCCGATCACCGTGCCGCCCTGGGTCGCGGTCGCGGCGTAGGAGACCGACTCGTCGAGCGCCCGTTGCGCGGCACCGACGGCCAGCCCGGCCATGTGGACGCGGCCGCGGGCCAGCGACGTCATCGCGGCCCTGTACCCGACCTCACCGTCTCCGCCGACCAGGGCCTCGGGGCCGACGCGGACCCCGGTGAAGGTGACTTCCGCGGTGCGCGAGCCCTCCTGCCCCATCTTGGCGTCCTTCGGGCCGACCGTGATTCCCGGCGCGTCGGCCGGCACGAGGAACACCGCGATGCCCGTGCCGGAATCCGACGCCGGCCGCGTGCGGGCGAACACGACGAACAGGCCGGCCTCGGTGGCGTTGGTGATGAACTGCTTGCCGCCGTCGATGACCCAGCCGTCGCCGTCCGGTTTGGCGGTGGTGCGCAGGCCTGCCGGGTTCGACCCGGCGCCGGGTTCGGTGAGCGCGAACGAGGCGACGATCTCGCCCGAGGCGATGCCCGGCAACCACCGCGCGCGCTGCTCCTCGGTGCCGAACCCGACCAGGACCTGGCCCGCGATGCCGTTGTTCGTGCCGAACATCGAGCGCAGGGACAGCGACGTGTACCCCAGCGCCATGGCGACCTCGACGTCCTGCACGAGATCGAGGCCGAGACCGCCCCACTCCTGCGGGATCGCGTAGCCGAACAACCCCATCTCGGCGGCTTGGGCCCGAAGATCGGCGGGAATGGCGTCCGTGGTCATGATCTCGACCTCGCGAGGCATCACGCGGGTGCGCACGAAGTCGTTGATCTGACCGAGGACGGCCGCGAACACGTCGTCGGGGACGTCGGGGTTGCCCAGGTACATGGCGATCAGTATCCGCCGAGCGGCCGCACCTCGCCCAGCCCCGCTCAGCCGCACGATTCCGTTTCGCCGCTGGTCCAGATGCCGAGAACGGCGTCCCGATCACTGAGAAGCTGAGCTAGGCTCACGATGTGACGTCCTACACCCATGGTCACCAGGAATCCGTGCTCCGCTCACATCGCTGGCGGACCGCCGAAAACTCGTGCGCGTACCTCCTGCCCCGGCTCGCGCCCGGGCAGGCGCTGCTCGACATCGGCAGCGGGCCCGGGACGATCACCGCCGACCTCGCCGCGCTGGTGGCTCCGGGCCGGGTCACCGGCGTCGAGATCACCGACGCGGCCCGCCGGCTCGGCGAAGCAGAGGCCGCCCGGCGCGGCTTGGGCAACGTCGAGTTCGTTGTCGGCGACGTCCACGCGCTCGACTTCCCCGACGACACCTTCGACGTCGTCCACGCCCACCAAGTGCTGCAGCACGTCGCCGACCCGGTGCTGGCCCTGCGCGAAATGCGACGCGTGTGCCGCCCCGGCGGTCTCGTCGCCGCGCGCGACGCCGACTACCAGGCCTTCACCTGGCACCCCGCGGACCCGGCGCTCGACCGCTGGCTCGAGCTCTACCGCCAGGCCTTCCGCGCCAACGGCAGCGAGCCCGACGCCGGCCGGCGGCTGCTCACCTGGGCCCACGCCGCGGGCTTCACCGACGTCGTCCCGTCGTCCGCCACGTGGTGCTTCGCCACACCCGAAGACCGCGCCTACTGGGGCAGCATGTGGGCCGAGCGCGTCCTGAACTCCGACACCACCACCCAGATCCTCCGCGACGGCCTCGCGCAGCCGGCCGAGCTCGAGGAGATCTCCACCGCGTGGCGCCGCTGGGTCGACGACCCCGACGGCTGGTTTTCCGTCCTGCACGGCGAAATCGTGGCCGTCGCGTAAAGCCAGCGCGAGAAATCAGATTTCGTCGACCTGATACGCGACCACACTCGCGGGCACGAGCAGCGCACCGTTGCATTCCGCGGTCGCCGGGCCGAATCCGTACGGGACGAAATCACCCGCCGCGAACCAGAACGCGTTTCCGCTCGCACAGTGGGCGATCACGCGGTAGCCGTGACCTTCGCCGGGCAGGCACGAAACACTGATGCCCTGTCCGAAAAAGATGCTGTAGCGCTCCCCGAAACAGCCCGCCGCGGCGAACTGGTCACCACTCGCCGCGGCGGGAACAGCGGACAGACCCAGCAAAGAAAACAACACCGCGGCAAGAACAAGCAGATTCCGACGCACAATTCCTCCCAGGCACGAGGATCTCGACCTTTTCCAGCGTAGAAGCGCGGGAGAATTACCGGCAATTCATCGGGCGAGTGAGTGAAAGCCAGCGGAACGTCACAGCGCTGCTCCATTGGAGCCGGCCCGGGCACCCACCGGACACGTCCGCGCGACGGCCCGGCACACCCCGCAGAACTCGGGACCGTTTCACTGCCGGCGCCCGGGGAGGCTCAGGACATGGCCTTGCTCCCGGCGTTCGCTGCCTTGACGTTGACGACCGCGTCGAGGTAATCGGCGATCGCGTCCCGGTTGCGGGTCAGGAACTCGATGCGTTCGGTCAGCCGGTCTTGCTCGCGGTGCAGGGTGGTGATCATCTCGAGGGTCACGTCGGGCACGTAGATGGTCTGCGGCTTGTCCAGGCACGGCAGGAGCTGCTCGATGATGCGGGTCGGCAGCCCCGCGTCGAGCAGTCCCTTGATCTGCCGGACGACGTCCACGTGCGACTCGGTGTACTCCCGGTACCCGTTGCCGCCGCGGCTCGGCGCGAGCAGGCCCTGTTCCTCGTAGTAGCGCAGCAGCCGGGTGGAGACGCCCGTGCGCTCCGCGAGCTCACCGATTCTCATGTGTCCGAGACTACGTTGACCTTCACACCAATGTGAATGTTCAGACTCGGTCCGGTCAGGACAATCACGACTCGCTCGGAGAACTGTCATGAAGCTCGGACTCCGCCTGCCCCAACGACTGGGTGTGGACCTGCGGCACGACGTGGTCGAAGCGGCCCGCACGGCGGAAGCGGCCGGTTACGCCGGCTTGTGGACCTACGAACGGCTGCTCTTCCCGGAGAAGCCCCTCGAACCGTACGGGGTGCCGAACGCGCCGTGGCCCGCCGCGCAGCGGCAGGCCGCCGATCCCCTGGCCGTGCTCACCGCCGCCGCGGTGGTGACCAGCACCGTGCGCCTCGGCACGTCCGTCCTGGTCGCCCCGCTCCACCTGCCCATCCAGCTGGCGAAGGAGCTGGCCACGGTCGACCAGCTCAGCGGCGGCCGTGTGATCGCGGGCCTGAGCACCGGCTGGTCGACCGACGAGCTCCAGGCCGCCGGCACCACGCGCGCCGACCGCGGCCGCATCCTCGACGAGACCCTCGACGTGTTCGACGCCGCGTGGGGCCCGGACCCGGTGACCTTCCGCGGCACCCGCACGGTCATCGACAACGCGGCGGTCCTGCCCAAGCCCGTGTCGAAGATCCCCGTCATGCTGGGCGGCGGTGGCGACTCCCGCGCCCTGCGGCGCATCGCCGAGCGCGCCGACGGCTGGCTGCCGCTGCTCACCACCCCCGGCCCGGCCGGCACCGCCGAACTGCGCACCGGCTGGGACCGCATCCGGGAGCTGGCCACCGACTACGGCCGCGACGCGAGCCGGATGGAGATGGTCGTAGTCGGCAACGTCACCTTCACCGACCGCCCGGCCGGCCCCGATCGCACCGCGTTCGTCGGCACCCTCGACCAGATCCTGGAAGACGTCCACACGGCCGCCGAGGCGGGCGCGGACGAGCTCATCGTGGACCTGAACCTGCAAGACTGGTTCACCAGCACCCGGCAGATGCTCGAGACCGCCGTGGAAATCCGCGACCGGGCCGACGTCTGACCGGCGACGCCACCGGCGACGCAACCGGTTCCGGGGCCACCGCCTGACCAGCGCCGGAGCGCTCAGCTCCCGTTGTACAGCCGCGCGAGCGTCGCCATGTCCTCCTGTCCGAGACCGGCCGACTGGGCCCGGTGCACGACGTCGACGGCGGTCCGCACCGTCGGGCTCTGCCGCGCCGGGTCGGGAACCGCGTCGAGGAACAGTTCGAGGTCCTTGCGCACCAGGTCCACCGCGAAGGCCACCGGAGGGTTGGTCTCGGACAGGAAGGCGTCGCGCTTGTAGCGCACGAACGGGGCGGCGATGGCGGACTCGCCGATCGTGTCGTAGGCCGTGCGCAGGTCGATGCCCGCGCGCGTCGCGGTGCCGAGGACCTCGCCGAGGGTGGCGTTGAAGGTGTGCAGCAGGGCATTGACGCACAGCTTCAGCGTCGAGGCCGTGCCGACCGGTCCGATGTGGATGGTCCGCCCGCCCAGGAACCGCAGCACCGGGTCCGCCGCGGACAGGTCCTCGGCCGCACCGCCGAACATGATCGTCAACGACCCGGAGCGGGCCGCGCCGACCGACCCGGACACCGGGGCCTCGGCGAACCGGATCCCGTGCCCGGCCAGGGTTTCCGCCACTTCGCGCGCGACCGTCGGCCCGGAGGTGCCCATGTCGAGCACCAGCGTGGTCCCGGCGAGCGCGTCGACGACCCCGGTCAGCACGGCCCGCAAGGCCGGCCCGTCGGCGAGCATGGCGATCACCACGTCGGCCCCGGTCACGGCGTCGGCCGCCGAGGCCGCGACCCGGTCCGGCGGAATTCCGGCTCGGCGCGCCCGTTCGGGATCGCGGTTCCAGCCGACGACGTCGACGCCGCTGTCGACCAGCCGCAGGAGCAGCTGCGAGCCCATCGCGCCCAGGCCCAGCACCGCGACCTTCACGAGCGCCTCCCCGGGTCGATGAGGACCTTGCCGTCCACTCCCCCGGCAGCCAGCCGCGCGAGGCCGCGGTCGGTGAGCTCGTCGAGCCCGATCACCGAGTCGAGCAGCTCGGCACCGAGCACACCGGCGGAAAGGATCTCCAACGCCGGCACCAGATCCGCCCCGCACACGTGCGCCACCGTCGACTCGACGGTGATCTCGCGCAGCACCAGGCCGAACAGGTCCACCGCGGGCGCCTGCTTGGGCAGGCCGACGGCGAGGATCCGTCCGCCGTCGGTGACCATCCGCAGCGCGTTCTCGAACTGCCCCGGCGCACCGCTGGCCTCGATGACCACGTCGGCGCCACGCCCACCGGTCAGCTCCCGCACCGCCTCGACGACGTCGCCCGCCGCGTCCACGGTCCGGGTGGCGCCGAGCCGGGCGGCCCGGTCCAGCTTGTCGCCGGCGAAGTCGACCACGGTGACGTCGGCGTCGTCCAGGTGCCGCAGCCCGGCCAGGACGAAGGAGCCGATGGCACCGGCGCCGATGACCACCACGGTGTCACCAGGCCGGACGCCCGCCCGCCGCGCGGCGTGCAGGCCGACGGCCAGCGGCTGCGCCAGCCCGGCGTGGTCGAGGGGAACCCCCGCCGGGATCGGGCGGAGCATGCCGGCGGGTGCGGCGACGTATTCCGCGAGCCCGCCGGGGGCGTTGAGCCCGAGCGTGTAGTACCGGCGGCACAGGTTGGTGCGGCCCTCACCGCAGCGATCGCACTGTCCACAGGAGACACCGGCGCCGGCGGCGACCAGATCGCCCGCGGCGAACCCCTCGCCGGCGTCCACGACCTCGCCGACGAACTCGTGGCCGATGATCATCGGGCCAAGGTGCCCGCTGCCGGGGTGGCGCCGGGTGAGCGGCACCATCTTCGGGCCGGCCGCCCACTCCGTGGCGTCAGAGCCGCAGATCCCGCTGCGCCGCACGGCGACGAGCACCTCGCCGTCGCGAAGCCGGGGCACCGGCACCTCTTCGATCCGGACGTCCTGGCGGCCGTGGTAGACGGCCGCCCTCATGGTCGGGGTCACCGCGCGGCCTCGAACTCGAGGTGCACCTTGATGTTCTTCGCCGTGTCGCGCGAGGCGGTGATCGCCTCCGCGGCCCGCTCCACGGGGAACCGGCCGGTCACCAGGTCGGACAGGTCGAGTCCGGCGCGGGCGAGGAACCGCAGCGTCTCCGGCCACACCCCCGGTGAACCGATGATGCCGCGGATGCTCAGCTCCTTCGACTGGATGAGACCCAGCGCGGCAGGCGCGCTGCCGCCCACGTCGATGCCGACGTACACGACCCGCGCGCCGTGCGCGGCGACCTCCAGCACGTCGGCCATCACCGACGGCCGCCCCGTCGCCTCGATCACCACGGTGCCACCGACGCCGCCGGTCGCCTCGGCCACCTGCTCCGCGATCGGCCCGGCCGTCGGGTCGAGCACCACCTCGGCGCCGAGCTTGCGCGCCGCTTCCGCGCGCCCGGCCGCCGGCTCGACGGTGATGGTGCGCGCGCCCAGCGCCGCGGCACCGGCGGTGACACCGAGACCGATCGGACCGGCGCCGAACACCACCACCGTGTCGCTGGCGTTGACGTTGCCCGCCTTCATCAGCGCGTGGTATCCGCAGCTGAACGGCTCGACGAGCGCGCCGTCGGTGAACGACAGCGAATCGGGCAGCCGGTGCAGCCACGCGGGTTTGGCGACGAAGAACTCCGCCGCCGCACCGCTGACCGAGAAGCCGAAGTGGTCGTCGCCGATCACGCACTCGCCCACCACGCGGTCGCCGGGCGCGAACTCCGTGACGTCGGCACCGGTCTCGACGATCTGGCCCGCCCACTCGTGCCCCGGGATGATCGGATAGGAGAACGGGATGATGTAACGGCCTTCGAGCAGGTCGATGTCGGAGTGGCAGATGCCGACCGAGCGGGCCGCGACGAGCACCTCGTCGGCGGCGATCCGCGGCACCTCCAGCTCGTCGACGGACACCGTGTCCGCCGCGGTGAACCTCAGGGCTTTCATCGTCTTGCTCCTTCTCAGGCGGTGGCTTCGCCGCGGCCGGCCGGCGTGTTGAGGTGCGACTGGGACTCACGCGCGGTGGAGAGCGCGCCGCTCACGGCGATGTAGCGGGGACCGGCGACCAGCAGGTCCTCGGCCGGGAACTTGGTGATCACCTCGCAGCCCTCGGGGGTCACCACGAGCTCCTCCTCGATCCGGGCCGCGCCGATGCCGTCGGCCGAGGGCCAGTACGTCTCGAGCGCGAACACGTTCCCGACCTCCAGCACCTCGGGGTGCTCCAGCGAGACCAGGCGCGAGAAGATCGGCTTCTCCCAGATGGACAGCCCGACGCCGTGCCCGTACTGCAGGGCGAACGCGGCTTCCTCGTCGGCGAACCCGAACTCCTGCGCGGTGGGCCACACCGACACGATGTCCGCCGTCGTGGCGCCCGGGCGCACCAGCGCGATGGCGTGGTCCATGTACTCACGGGCCCGCACGTAGGCGTCACGCTGCGCGCGGCTGGCCGAACCGACCGCGAACGTGCGGTAGTAGCAGGTGCGGTAGCCCTGGTGGCTGTGCAGGATGTCGAAGAACGCGGGGTCACCGGGCCGGATCAGCCGGTCGGAGAACACGTGCGGGTGCGGCGAGCAGCGCTCGCCGGAGATCGCGTTGACGCCCTCCACGTACTCCGAACCGAGGTCGTAGAGCGACTTCGAGACCAGCCCCACGCACTCGTTCTCCCGCACGCCCGGGCGCAGGAACCGGTAGAGGTCGTCGTAGGCCGCGTCGACCATCGAGGCCGCCTGGGTCAGCAGCGAGATCTCGTCGGCGGTCTTCACGCGCCGGGCCTCCATGAAGACCTGCTGCCCATCGGTGACCGTGATGCCCGCGCGCTGCAGGGCGGCGAGGATCGGCAGCTCGATCACGTCGACGCCGAGCGGTTCGCCGAGCAGCCCGAACTTCTCCAGCTCGCGCTTGATCTTCGCGGCGACCTCGTCGGCGATGCCCGCGTCCGGGTGGAACGCGCCGCGCAGCGTGGAGATCCCGGCGCGGGCCCCGGACTCGGCGCGCGGCCGGACCGCGCCGTGGTGCGGCGCGTGCGGGTCGGCGTCGGCCTCGGCGGTCGTGGTGGCGAGCCACGGGTTGTAGAGCTCGTGGTGCTTGGCCGCGGACCCGAAGTCCCACACGATCGGGTCGGTGGCGCGGGTCAGCAGGGAGAACCGGATGAGCTTGTCCATGGCCCACGTGCCGATGTGGGTGGCGGACATGTAGCGGATGTTGGCGAAGTCGAACGCGAGGACGGCGCCGAGGCTCGACTTGTCCAGCTGCTCGCGCAGTCGCTGCAGGCGTTGCGTGCGCAGGCGTTCGTGGTCGATCCTGGTCTCCCAGTCGACGGCGTTGGGCCCGAACGTGGCGATCGGCATGAGTTTTCCTTTCCCCCGCGGCGGTGGACCGCCGGGAACGTGTGACGAGCGGGACGGCCTCAGACGAGGACCATCCCGCCCTCGATCGGGATCACCTGCCCGGTGATGTAGTCGGAGTCGGGGCCGGCGAGGAACACGGCCGTGGGCACGAGGTCCTCGGGTTCGGCCGGGCGGCCGAGGATGATGTCGCCGGCCATCGCGGCGAACCCGGCGTCGCCCTCCCCCATGCGCTCGAGGTCGCGGTCGAGCTTGTCCCACAACGGGGTCCGCACCACGCCGGGCGCGAAGGCGTTGACGGTGATGCCGTGGCCGGCAAGCGCGCGGGCGCCGGACTGCGTCAGCGAGATCACCGCGGCCTTGCTCGCGCAGTAGGGCGCGAAGTTCGGGAAGCCCTGGCGGCCGGCGATCGAGGCCGTGTTCACGATCTTGCCGCCACCGCCCTGCCGGATGAACTGGCGGGCGGCCTCCTGGCTGCCGAGCACGACCCCGAACGCGTTGACGCGGAAGATCCGCTCCCACACGGCTTCGGTGATGTCGAGAAACTTCTCCGGCTCGTTGAACCCCGCGTTGTTGAAGTACGCGTCGACCCGGCCGAACTCGCTCACGGCGAGGTCGATCGCCGCGCGGACGTCTTCGCGGTCGACGACGTCGACACGCCGGTGCACCGCCCGCCCGCCACTGTCGCGAATGGACTGCGCCACCGCGGCGGCTTCGGGTTCGTCGCGGTCGGTGACGACCAGCGCCGCGCCCTCGGCCGCCATCCCGCGGGCGAGAGCGGCTCCGATCCCCCGGCCCGCGCCGGTCACCACCACGGTCCTGTCGGTCAGCCGAGCCGGCATGGCCACGCTCCTCTCGTCGAGACGCTCGGCGTTCGCTCCCGCTGAACGAAACGCCGCCGATCCGGGATGTTGCGCAGGTCGCACCCGCGCGTGTGTACAGCCACAACGCACGAACGTATGATCGAGTGAACAGTCGGCGATGGCGCCGCGAACGGAACGGGAGCGGCACCGTGGACGACCGGATCGGCCCTGCCCTGCGCGAAGCGCGGATCAGGCAGAAGCGCACCCTGCGCGGCGTGGCGCTGGCCACGGGGCTCTCGGCGAGCCTGCTGTCGCAGGTCGAGACCGGCAAGTCGCAACCGTCCGTGAGCACGCTCTACACGCTGGTCAGCCACCTGGGCCTGTCGCTGGACGAAGTGCTCGGCCTCGAGGTCACCGGCCGCCGCACGAAGGCCGAGCCCGGTAGCCGCCCGGTCGTCCTCGAGCCCGACGAGGCTGCCACCACCATCCAGCGCGCGGCCGACAACCCGGTGCTGGACATGGACAACGGCGTGCGCTGGGAACGCCTCGCGATCGACGGCTCGCGGTCGGTGGAACCGCTGCTGGTGGCCTACGAGCCCGGCGCGAGCAGCTCCGTCGACGGCGGGCTGATGCGCCACCCGGGCAGGGAGCACGCCTACCTCCTCGACGGCGAGCTCACGCTGCGATTCGAGTCCGACGAGCACGTGCTGCGCGCCGGCGACTCGTTCTCCTTCCACTCCGAGCGCCCGCACCTCTACGTCAACCACACCGACGCGCCCGCGCGGGGGCTGTGGTTCGTCGTCGGCCGCACCGGCTCCGGCCGGCCGCGCGACTGGCTCGCCGAGCCGCCGGCCGAACTGATCGAGCTGCTCGGCCACCCGCTCCCCGCGACGAGCGACGAGCGCTGACCGAGCGCCCGAAGCGCGTGTCCTGCGCATTGCGTCCACTGTGGTCATTCCGCTGTGCTTGCTTCGGTCGTGGCGGGCGGGATGATCCGCTCCGCGCGCAAGGTCTCGAAGAGCCGGGCGAAGGAGTCCAGCGTGCTGGTGTAGCCCGTGAACCCGGCCTTGCGGCTCTTGCTCATGTCGGTGAGGCACTCGATGGGCCGGCCGAGGTCGCTGTCGGTGTGCCACCACGAGGCGACGCGGGTGAGGTCCGCTTCGCGCAGCCCGTGGCGCTCGGCGATCCGGCGCCAGACTCCGGCGGCGTCGGCCATCTGCTCCTCCAGCGGCGCGGGTTTGCCGTCGAACCCGGCCGGGGTGACGCCGAGCAGCTTCGCGAGGCGCGGCCACATCCAGCGCCAGCGGAACACGTCGCCGTTGGCGATGTTGAACGCCTCGTCGCGCCCGTTCTCGTCGGTGGCCGCCCACACCATCTGGTCGGCCAGCAGCCCGGCGTCGGTCATGTCGGTGACGCCGTTCCACTGGACCTCCGAGCCGGGGAAGCGGAACGCCCGCCCGGTCTCGCGGCAGACGGCCGCGTAGACCGCCAGCGTCATCCCCATGTTCATGGCGTTGCCGACGGCGTGGCCGATGACGGTGTGCGCCCGGTGCACGCTCCAGGTGAAGCCGTGGCGCTCGGCGGCCGCGAAGAGCTCGTCCTCTTGCGCGTAGTAGAAGTTCGGCACGTCGAGCCGCGCCTCGTCCTCGTGGAACGGCGTGTCGGGAGTGACCCCGGCGGCGTAGGCCTCGAACGGCCCGAGGTAGTGCTTCAGCCCGGTCATCAGGGCGACGTGGCGCACGGCGCCGCCCGCGGTGGCCGCCGCGAGCACGTTGCGCACGATGCCGGCGTTGACGTCGATGTTCTCCGCTTCGGTCGGCTGGCGCGACCACGCGGTGAGGAAGACGTGCGTCGGTTTCGTGTCCGCGAGCGCGGCGCTCAGCGCGGCCGCGTCCTCCAGGTCGGCGCGGACAGAGCGGACTCCGGCGATGCCGCATTCGCTGCGGCGGGACACCCCGGTCACCGCCCAGCCGCGTTCGACCAGCCGGGTGGCCACCGCGGCCCCGGCGATGCCGGTGACCCCGACGACGAGTGCTGTTTCGGTCACTGTCTCCTCTTTCTGCTGGGATCTGGGCCCGGGTTCGGCAAAGCTCAGACCAGGGCCGGGGTCCGGCGGCGCACCCGGGTGTAGATCGCCGCCGCGACGAGGATCAGGATCCCCTGGAAGAAGTACTGCCAGCTCTGGCTCAGGTTCAGGAAGGTCGTCGCGTTGAGCACTTCCTGGATCAGCGCGGCGCCCAGCAGGGTCCCGATGAACGACCCGCGCCCGCCGGCGAGGCTCGCGCCGCCCAGCACGACCGCGGTGATGCTGGAGAGCGTGTAGCTCACGCCCTGGGTCGGGTCGCCGACGCCGATCTGGGCCATCAGCAGCAGCGCGCCGAAGAAGGTCAGGACGGCGCAGCCGAGGTAGGCCAGCACGTGGACCCGGTTCACCTTCACGCCCAGGCGCCGCGCGGACCCCTCGTTCGACCCGGCCGCACGCAGGCCGCGGCCCCACGCGGTGAACCGCAGTGCGAACTCCAGCCCGACGGCGACCACCACCGCCACGAGGAACGCGATCGGCACGAACCCGACCGTCGCGGTGATCGCGTCGGTGACCGACGTGCTGATGAACCCGCCCTGGAACGGCCGCAGCAGCAGAGAGACGCCCTGCAGTCCGATGTAGAGGGTAAGGGTCGCGGCCACCGCCGTGAACCCGCCGAAGCGGATCAGCACCCCGTTGAGCACCCCGGACCCGACGGCCACCACGAGCATGATTACGAACGCGAGCGCCACGAGCAGCGGCGAGCGGCCGTCGGTGACGAAGAATGACGCGATCACCACCAGGAGTCCCGCGAGTGGACCGACCGACAGGTCGATCCCGCCGGTCATGATCACGATCGTCTGGCCAAGGCTGATGAACGCGAGCGCCGTGAGCAGCGTCAGCAGGGAGGTGAGGTTGAACGGCGCGAGGAACCGCACATTGTGGGCGAAGGTGTAGCCGCCGAGCGCGAGGATGACCAGCGCGAGCACCAGGCTCGGCGCGTAGTCGCCCTTGGCCAGGTCGCGCAGGCGCTCGGCCAGCGGGGGGCGCCCGGTCGAGGGAACCGGCTTGGCCGGCACGGCCTTCTTCGCCGACGGCGCGTCGCCGCGCAGCGTGGTGGCGTTGACGACCGAGCCGGTGATCTTCTCCTCGGTGACGTCCTCGCCGGTGAGCTCGGCGACGACGTGGCCACGCGAGAACACCACGACCCGGTCGCAGAGTCCTTCCAGCTCCTTGGCGTCGGACGACACCACGACCACCGGCACCCCGGACGCGGCCACGTCGCGCATGATCGTGTAGATCTCCGACCGGGCGCCGACGTCGACGCCCTGGGTCGGCTCGTCGGCCAGCAGCAGCCGCGGCGCGGCGAGCAGGGCGCGCGCCATCACCACCTTCTGCTGGTTGCCGCCGGAGAGCGCCATCACGTTCGTCTCGCGCGAAGCGGTCTTGACCGAGAGCTTGGCCAGCTCGGCGTCCACAGTGGATCGTTCACGTTCGCCGGAGACCACTCCCCCGCCTGCGAACGAGGGCAACGCGCTGACCGCGGCGTTCTCCCGCACCGACATCGCCGGCAGCAGGCTTTCCCGGTGGCGGTCGGCCGGCATGTACGCGGTCGAACGGACGAGGGCCCGGCCCCGCAGCGGCACACCGTCGAGCACGATCCGTCCGGTCGACGGACGAAGTCCCGCCAGTGCGCGCAGGAACTCGCTCTGGCCGTTGCCGACAATGCCGGCCAGCCCGACGATCTCCCCGTGGTGCGCGACGAGCCGCGCGTCGTGGAAGCCCTCGCCGGACAGGCCTTCGACCTCCAGCGCGACCTTCGCGCCGGCCGGGTCCGAGTACTTCTCCGGGAACGCCGACGCGAGCTCACGCCCGACGATCAACCGCAGCATCTCGTCGTCGGTGAGGTCGGCGACGGCCGAGTGCCCGCGCGCCCGGCCGTCGCGCAGCACCGTGACCTCGTCGGCGATCTCGCGCACCTCGGCGAGGCGATGCGTGATGTAGACGACCGCCGTGCCGCGGGCCGTGGCCTGGCGCACCTGGTCGAACAGGATCTCGGTCTGCTGGGCACCCAGCGGCGCGGTCGGCTCGTCGAGGATCAGCACCTTCGGCTCCAGCGCGATGGCCTTCGCCAGCTCCAGCAGCTGCTTCTGCGCGACGCCGAGGTCGGCCACCCGGTCCTGCAGCCGCAGGTCCGAACCGACCCGGCGCAGCAGTTCCACCATCCACACGCGCGGGGTGCCGGCCGGCATCCGCTCGGCGGGCACGGCGAGGCGGATGTTCTCCGCGACCGTCATGTCCGCCAGCACGGCGGGATGCTGGTGCACGATCGCGATGCCGAGCCGGCTCGCCCGGTCGGTGGTCAGGGCCGCGATCGGCTCGCCGGCCACCGTGATCGTGCCCTCGTCGGGCCGGGTGGAGCCCGACGCGACGCCCATCAGCGTGGACTTGCCCGCGCCGTTCTCACCCAGCAGCGCGTGCACCCGGCCGCCGAAGACATCGAGCGATACCTCCGACAGCGCCCGCACGGGCCCGTAGCTCTTCGACACCCCGGAGAGGCTCAGAGCCGCAACTTCGGTCATGGTCGGTCTCCTACTTCAGGGCAGCGGTCTGGTCCGCTTTGGACAGCGAGCTGGACACGAACGCGTCGCTCGGCAGCTCCTTGTCGCACGTGACGGGGTGCGGCTGCCCGGAGATCGAGTCCTCGAACGCGGTCTGCGGGTACACCTGGTCCTTCGGCACCACACCGCCGGTCGCCTTGGCCACCGCGACGTCGATCGCCAGGCGGGACATCGCGTTCTGCGAGGAGACGGTGAACAGCTGGAACGGGCTGCCGGCGTCCTTCTGCTGCTGCCAGTTGCAGGCGAGCTGGTTGGCGTCCTCGGTCGCGATCGCCGGGATCTTGCGCCCGGCCGAGGTGAACGCGGAGAACGAACTCGCCAGCGCGGCACCGAAGTCCGTGGTGATCGCGTCGATCTCCGGGTTCTTGGCCAGCGCCGCGGTGATCACGCGCTGGGTCTGCGCGGCGTCCCAGTTGGTCACCTCGTACGGCGTGGTACCGACGAACTGGATCCCCGGGTGGTCCTTGAGCACGCTCTGCATGCCCTTGTACTCGTCGAGGCTCTGCGAGTTCGCGGCCGGACCGCCGAGGTTGAGCACCTTGCCCTTGCCGTTGAGCGCCTTCACGAGCCACTGGCCCCACAGCACCCCGGCCTGCTCGAAGTTCGTGCTCACGAACGCGTCGTAGTCCTGGCCGGGCGTTCCGCCCGGGTTGACCCGGTACGGCACGGTGACCACGCCCGCCTTGAACGCGCTGCGCAGGGCGGGCAGCACCGCTTGGCCCGCGTCCGGGAAGACCACGATCGCCTGCGTGCCCTTGGCGACGAGGCCCTGGATGTCCGAAATGGCCTTCTGGGTGTTGCCTTGCCCGTCGGTGTAGGTGAACGACGTGACGCTGGGGCACTTCGCTACCTCGGCCTTGGCTTCGGCCGTGGTGACCTTGCGCCAGTTGTTGTCGCCAAAGCCGTCGGCCAGGCCGAGGGTGACCTGCTTCGAACCGCACCAGGCCGGCGCGTTCGCGTTGGCGGGTTTGCCGCCCTCGGCGCTGGTCGAGCCGCCGTCGTCCACCGTGCAGGCGGTGGTGACGAGGGCGAGGGAAGCCAAGCCGGCGAGCAACGACCGGCGAAGGGGCTGGACAGACATGGGAAACCCTTCCTACTGCTGGGTCCGGGGAGCGGGGACACGGCGGAACCAGCCGCGCACGGCGGCCCAGTTCACGGTGTAGACGGCGACACCCGCGGCGAGCGCGAGCGCCTGGACGATGTTGTTCGTCGCCGCGCTGACGCCGAGCGTCAGCACGAACTGGTCGAGCTGGGACAGGAACAAGGCGGCTATGGCGCTGGCGACCGGGCTGCCCTTGCCGCCGAGCAGGGACGTGCCGCCCAGCACGACAGCCGCGACCGACGGCAGCAGCAGCGTGTCGCCCTGGAACGCGCCCGGCGTGGTGACGATGCCGGCCAGGAGGATGCCCGCGGTGCCGTAGAGCAGGGACGCCCAGACGTAGGCGGCGAGCTGGTGGCGTCGCACGCGCAGGCCGGCCAGCCCCGCTGCCTCCGGGTTGTCGCCCACGGCCTCGAACCGGCGGCCCGGCACGGTGCGCTTCATCGCGAAGCCGGTCACCGCGACGAGGACGACGGCGATGTAGACCGCGTAGGGCAGGCCGAGGAAGCGGCCGGTGACGAGCGAGTGCAGCGTGTCCGTGGTCGTCACCGGCGAGCCGCCCGAGACCCCGAGCACCACCGCGTACAGCAACGCGTTGGTGCCCAGGGACGTGACGATCGCCGACATCCCCAGCCGGCTCACGACGAGGCCGTTGAGCAGCCCCGCCGCCAGCGCCGCGACGTAGGCGAGCAGCACCGCGGGGAGCAGCTTCCCGTTGTCACCGGCGGGGTAGTGCGTCACGATGATCACGCTCAGGGACACGGTGCCGGGCACCGACAGGTCGATTCCCGCCTGCTGCACGACCAGCGTCTGCCCGAGCGCGACCACGGCGAGCACCGCGGCGAAGGGCAGCATCCCCTGCAGCGAGCTGCGACCCAGGCTCTCGGGCTGCAGCAGCAGGCTCACGAGGAACAGCAGCGCGGTCGCGACGAGGATCGTCACGAGTCCGCGCGAGGCACGCTGCGCCGTCGTCTGCCGCCAGAGGCTCGGGCGGCCGCGCGGGCGGTCGGTCCCCGAAGCCGGGGCGGGCGACGGGGCCGACTGTGTGACGACCACGGAACCCCTTCTCGTGTCGCTCATCGGATCGCTCCTCGGGTGCAGCGCACCGGGTCGCAGGGCAGGACGAATTATGTCCACAAAGGTCTTGCGGACAGCGGGAAATGGTTGTGGTGTAAAGGCGGTTCGGGTCAGCCGACCTGGACGAGCAGCTTCTGCGCGTCGCCTTCGGGGTCGAGCAGCCGGTCGAACCCGCCGGTGACGACGTCGTCGACCGCGATCACCTCGGTGAGCACGCGCTCCACCGGGAAGCGGCCGGTCGCGACGAGCGAGATGATGCGCGGGAAGTCGAACACGGGGTAGCACCACGTGCCGACCAGGCTCAGATCGCGCTGCGACAGGGCCATCGGGTCGATCGTGGCGGGCCGGACGTGCAGGCCCACCTGCGTCGCGGTGCCGTGGGAGCGCAGGCTGCCCAGCGCCGTGGCGAGGCCGGCCTCCGAGCCGGAGCACTCCGCGGCGACGTCGGCCCCGATCCCGCCGGTGAGCGCGCGGACCGCCTCCGGCACGTCCTCGGCCACCGGGTCGAGCACGGTCGCGACCCCGAGCGCTTCGAGCAGGGCCCGGCGGCGCGCGTTCGGCTCGCTCACGAAGATCTGTGCCGCGCCGGACGCGTGGGCGTACAGCGCGGCGAGCGCGCCGATCGGCCCGGCGCCGGTGATCAGGACGCTGTCGCCGGAAGTGAAGCCGGTGCGGTCGACGCCGTACGCGGCGACCGCGGCCGGCTCGACGAGCGCGCCCTGCACGTCCGACACCGATTCCGGCAGCACCGAGATCTGGTGCTCCGGAACCACCACCTGTTCGCTGATCCCGCCGCCGTCCCAGCTCAGTCCCGTACAGGCCATCCGCTGGCACAGGTGGTTGAGCCCGCGGCGGCAGTAGTAGCAGTGTCCACAGTAGATCAACGGCATCACCGAAACCCGGTCGCCGACGCGGACACCGGTGACGTCGGCACCGATTTCCAGCACTTGCCCGGAGAACTCGTGCCCGAGCACCTGCGGCGCCGCCGCGTGCGAGAGGGGGTGCGGGCTGGTCGGGATGACGATCGGCCCGGACGCGTACTCGTGCAGGTCGGTGCCGCAGATTCCGCACAGGTACGGACGGACGCGCACTTGCCGCGCACCGACCGCGGCCGGCTCCGGGATGTTCTCGACCCGGATGTCGTGCTTGTCGTGGAAGACCGCGGCGCGCATGCTCAACTCCTCGTAGTCTCTCCGGAAACCCGCGCAGCCGGGATCCGGGCGTGGACACGGCGTCGGTACTCGCCGGGTTCACTCCCGTTCGACGACGCTGTACAGCGGTAGTGAACAATGAACCAGCCAGTGAGTCAAGAGTCAGCGAACAAATTTGACAGATACGCAGGTCAAACGCAGCAATCCTTGACAGCACTGGGTTTCGGACTGTTCACTTCGAGCAAACGTCTGCTGCAGCGCGTCACCGCAGCACTTCCGGCAGCCCCTCTGCCACCTTCCCCGGAGGAACCTCATGGACCTCGGCACGCGTCTGGGCCACCTGTCCTACTCGACCCTCGTGCACCCGGGTGACACCTGGGACGAGATGAACGCCAGCCTCGAGACCTACGTCCCCGAAGTGAAGCGCCGCGTCTCCCCCGACGCGCCGTTCGGGGTGTCGCTGCGGCTCTCGGGCGCGTCCGCCGACCGGCTCGCCGGCGACGCCCCCGAGCGGGACCGGCTGAAGAAGTACCTGGCGGACAACGATCTCTACGTCTATACCGTCAACGCGTTCCCGCACGGACCGTTCAAGGGCCGTTCGGTGATGGAGAACGTGTACGAACCGGACTGGAGCACCGAAGAGCGCGTCGCGTACACCACGCGCGTGGCCGACGTGCTCGCCGACATCGCCGCGGACGGGGTCGAGCCGACCATCCAGACCGTGCCGCTCGCCTACCGGCCCAAGGTCACCGGCGAGGCGTACGTGGACCTGTTCACCCACAACGTGCTGCGGGCCGTCGCCCACCTCGTCGCCCTCGAACGCCGCACCGGCCGGCGGGTGAAGCTCGCGATCGAGCCGGAACCGTTCTGCTACCTGGAAACCATCGAGGAGACCGTCCGCTACTTCACCTCACGGCTGTACTCCCGGGCCGCGGCCGAAACTCTTTCCGGCCTCGCCGACCTGCCGCTCGCGGAAGCCTTCGGCGCCCTGCGCCGTCACGTCGGGATCGTGTTCGACATCGGGCACCAAGCCGTGGAGTTCGACGACATCCCCGCCTCGCTCGACCTGCTCGCCGGCGCCGGCGTGCCCGTGTTCAAGCTGCAGCAGGCGGCCGCGCTGTGGGTGCCCGAGGTGACCGACGAGGTGGTGCGCGAGCTGGAGCGGTTCACCCGCACCATCTACCTGAGCCAGACCTCCGAGCTGCGCGAGGGCACCGTCACCCGCCACCTCAACCTCTCCGACGCGATCGCCGCCTGGCGGCACGATCCCGGCGGCGCGCGCGAATGGCGCACGCACTTCCACGTGCCGGTCTTCCTCGACGACCTCGGCCCGTTCCGCACCACGCGGTTCGCCTTGGAACAGGCCCTGGACCGCCATCGCGCGCAGCCTCAGTCGTCGCACCTGGAGATCGAGACCTACACCTGGGACGTGCTGCCCGAGCACCTCAAGAGCGGCGACATCACCGACTACGTCGTGCGGGAGCTGGAGTTCGTGCGCGACCGGCTCACCGCTTGAGCCGCCCTCGAGGCGAGGGCGTCAAGCTATAGTGAACACTGACCGAACGACAGCGCGAGGAGCGAGACGTGGCAGCGAAGCACGAGCCGGCGGCGGAGCACTCCGAGGCCGCGAACCTCGGCGAGCAGCTGCGGGCGCGCCGGCAGGCGTCCGGGCTGTCGCTGCGCCAGTTCGCGCGCGATCTCGGGTACTCGGCCGCGTTCGTGTCGCAGATCGAGAACAACAAGTCCCAGCCCTCGGTCGCGACCTTGTACGCGATCTGCAGCGCCCTCAACGTCTCCATCGACGAGTTGTTCAGCAGCGCCGCCGGTGCGGGCGCGGAGGAACCGCCCGCGCCCGCACCGGCGGCGGGCGTCGAGAAGCACAGCTTCCACGGCGCGCTGGCGAAGCTCAACGAAAGTCCGGAGGAGCAGCAGAGCCCCCTGCTCCGCCCCGGCGAACGGCGCCAGCTCGTCCTCGACTCCGGCGTCACGTGGGAGCAGCTGTCGTCCATCCACGACAGCACGGTGGACTTCCTGCACGTCCGCTACGAAGTCGCCGGCAGCTCCGTCCCCGACGACAAGCTCACCCGCCACTCGGGCATCGAATACGGCTACATCATCAGCGGCACCCTGGAAGTCGCCTTGGCCTTCGACACCTACCAGCTCCACGCCGGCGACTCCATCGCCTTCGACTCGACGACCCCCCACCGCCTCACCAACCGCGGCGACGGCCCGGCCGAGGCGATCTGGTTCGTCCACGGCCGGAATCCGGCTCGCTGAACCCCATAGGCCATCGCGCCGGACCCGGCAGCGTCACGAAGCTCCGCCGCGGTCGTCGCTGCGGACGACACCCGGGGTCGCCGAGCCGTCGAGCCAGCCCCGGCCCTCGGCGTAGAGCACCTCGACCACCGGTCCGCGCAGCCCGGGGAGGTCACGCATGACCTGGTGGCCGTTGTCCTCCTGCAGGTAGCCGAGATGGCGGTAGCCGACCGGGAAACTCGCCAGCACGGCCGCGTCGAGTTCGAGGGTCGTGGCCGGGTCGACGACGTCCATCCGGTCGGATTCGTAGATCGGCTGGCGGCGGACGATTCCCCACCGCCCGTCACGGCGTTCGAGGAAGTCGAAGAACCGCCCGGTGCACGTCACATCGACGAGCGTCTCGTGGACGCGCGCCCGCTGCTCGATCTTCATCTTCGTCTGGGCGATCGCCCGATCACCGGCGACCTCGCACGTGAATCCGCCGAGGAAGTGCAGGATCTGCCCGCCCCGGTCGAAGGCCGCTCGGCTCACCTTGATGAACTCGGTGAACGGGCCCTGGAACCACGTCGCGGTCATCCAGCCGTCGGCGTGCCAAACCGTCGCGAACTTCTCCCACTGCGCGGAATCGCGGTACAGGGCCCAGTCCTCGACGACCTTCCGGATCTGCTCGTTCGCCGAACCGTCGGTGTCGTGCTCGTTGTGCAGAGGCATGCGCCCCACCATTTCCTGCCCTGCGCGGAATGTCGACGGCCGGCTTCCACCGACCGGAAACCGTGACGAAATCATCCCGCGGTGGGCACGGAATCGAGAACGACGCCGAAGTGCTCGCGATAGGCCGCGAGCACTTCGGCGTCGTGTTCGAGCACGCGCTCGGTGCGCGTCTCCCTCTCGGTCTCGATCAGCCGGGCGCCCGCGATCGTCACCCGGCCACCGGGCCTCACGAGCGAACACGTCGGCCCGTGCGCGAAGGGCGAAGCCGGCGAGTTCGCGTGCCACCAGGCCATCGCCTGGAAGTCTTCGAGCTCCCGCGGCCTCGCTTCGAGGCGGTAGACCACGTTTCCGTCGCACAGCACGTCGACATCTCCGTGCGGCGCGGGCAGCACGGTGAACCCGCCCGCCGGATCCGGCTGCTCCTCGGTGGTCGCGAGCCGCAGCGGCCGGATGCTGAACCGGCCGAACCCGACGTCGACCAGCCACGGCTCGTCCAGGTCCACCCGCAGCGCCAGGTGGTCGAGCGGCGGGCCGAACCCACCGTCCCGCCGCATCACGCGGCCGGCCAGTAGCCGCACATCGAACCCGACACCGCGCAGCAGCAGGCCGAACGCCCCGTTGAGCTCGTAGCAAAGCCCGCCACGACGCCGCCGCACCACCTTGTCGAGCAACGCCTTCTCGTCGAGGTCGACCTGCTCGCCCAGGTAGCGGCCGAGGTTCTCGAACGGCACCCGCTCCAAGTGCCGCCGTTGCAGCTCGCACAGTGCTTCGAGGCCGGGTACTCCGGGATGAACCGCTTCGAGTCTGCGGAGGTAGTCCTCGACGTCCACGATCACGTTCCTCCAGTGGCGACTGGTTACGTTACAGATATAGTGTGTAACTTCGAGGTTAACAGAGGATCCGTACCGTGGATCGACTTTCCCGGCGAGGTGGAACCGTGGCGCGAGCACGCCGAGCGACGGCGGTCGTACCCGCCGGCACCGAAGACGGTCCGCGTCCGGTCGGCCGGCCCCGTGATGCCGCGCTCGATGAGGCGATCATCCTCGCCACCCGGCGACGCCTCGTCCTGGACGGCTACTCCCGCATGACGATCCGCGACATCGCCGCCGACGCCGAGGTCGGCCGTCCGACGTTGTACCGGCGCTGGGGAACCAAGTTCGAGCTCGTCGTCGACGCCCTCGACTACGGCTTCCGCAAGCAGCACTCCATGTTCGAGATGGACCTCGACGAACTCGCCCCGAGGGAAGCGCTCGTGGAGGTCGTCCGGCGCCTCGACCCCACGTACTTCAACCCGGACGCGATGGTCCTGATGGGCACGTTCGCCGGGGAGGCGGTCCACACCCCCGAACTGCTCGGAATCCTCCGTGAGCACGCGGTCGAACCCCGCGTGCGCCTGGTCGAAAGCGTGCTGACCCGGCTGCAGGACCGCGGGGCCGCGCGCGACGACATCGACAAGCACACGATCGCGACGATGTGCTTCGGCAGTTATCTGGCCGCCTTCTTCCGCGGCGAGTCCGACCTGGACATCGCCGAGGCGGTCGTCTCCGTGCTGTGGCCCGCCATCGGGAAAAAGCCCGCCCGACGGCGCACCACAGTGGACCGTCAGCGCTGAACGGCGATCCCCGGCCACAGGACGGCGACGACCTGCTCGGCGAGCCCCTTGCGGTCGGGTTCCGCACGAAGGAATGCGGCGAAGTAGCTGCCGAAGCACAAGGTGGCGATCGTGTGCCGATCGATGTCCGGCCGCACCTCGCCGCGCTCCTGCAGTTCGGCCAGCACGCCTTCGAGCTGCCGCAACCGGGGCTCGACGGCGTGCTCCAGGACGATCGCGAGCAGCTCCGGCGTCCGCATCGTCTCGCTCATGAAGTTGCCCATGAGCACCATCGCGTCCGGGTTGAAGTAACACGGATCCAGCCGCCGGACGGCCTCGGTCAGCGCCTCGAGCGCGGGGAGTTCCTCCAGGCTCAGATCGGGATAGGTGTCTCGTTGCGCCCGGAGCCCGTAGTCGATCGCCTCGATGGTGAGCTCGAGCTTGCCCGGCCAGCGCCGGTAGATCGTCGGCCGGGACACACCGGCGTCGGAGGCGATGTCCCCGATAGTCATCTTCGAATAGCCGTCGAGAACCAGCCTGCGGCGCGCGGCCGTGATGATCGCTTCGTCGCGCCCGGGATCCAGTGGCCGGCCACCGCGTGACACGGCCACCGCTTCGCCCGCAACCGAATCCGCCTTGCGTGAGTCCGTCATGGCCTGATTATCGGGCACGCCGCGGGCGGTCTTCACCGACCTCGAACGTTACAGCTATTGACTGTAACGTTCGGAGTGTCTTACCTTCGTCGTGCGCGGGGCACCCCGCTCCGGCAACGACGCCAGGAGAAGACAGCGCATGAGCGCGACACCCGAAGATCTGATCGAGCGCAGCATCCCGTTCATCAACGAGATCAAGAACCGCACAGCCGGAGTCGAGCTGGAAACCTGGCTCAACGAGAGCCGGGGACCGGGCTCCGAACTGTGGGACGACCTCGCCCGGATGATCAAGGAAGGCGTGGCCGAGGGCTGGGCCGCCAACATCGAGGTGGACGGCCCCAACTACCGCCGCAGCAGGATCATCGAGCCGTCCGAGCGGCTGAGCTGGTTCAGCATCACCGCGGTCTACCTCAACAGCGTCCCGCTGTTCTGCGGTGAATACCACCAGCACCCCTACGGCGAGATCAACATGGTCATCCCCCTGGATCCCGGCGCCCTGCTGCGTGGGCCGCGCGGCTGGCAGGGACCGGGATGGACCTCGCCCGAGCCGGGCAGCCACCACTACCCCGAGGTCGTGGGCGGCGGCCTGATCGCCTTGTTCTACCTGCCCGCGGGGCGCATCTCCTACGACATCACGGTGCCCGACGACTACGAGGTCACCGTGCCCGAGGGCTATGAGATCGCCGCGTCCGACGGGCGCTGACCCGAGGCCGACCAGCTGATGAACGACACCACCACCACGAAATTCGCCGCGTCGACCGGCCCGGCGAAGGGCGCGGCGACCGTCGTCGAGGCGCTGCTGACCCGGCGCAGCGTGCGCGCGTTTCTGCCCACCCCCGTCCCGAGAGCCGAGGTGGAGCGCCTGCTGGCGCTCGCCTCCCGCTCGGCCAGCAATTCCAACGGTCAGCCGTGGCACGTCCACGTCCTGACCGGCGAGCCGAAGAGACGCCTGACCGAGGCGCTCTGGCAGGCGCTGGACGGCGACGGTCGCGTCACCGAACAGGAGTACCCGTACCAGCCGGCCGCGCAGGATTGGGAAGAACCGTTCCGGAGCCGGCGACAGAGGTTCGGCGAAGGTCTCTACCGGGACACCCTCGGCATCGAGGCGCACGACGCCGAGGGACGACTGGCCCATCACCGTCGCAACTACGACTTCTTCGGCGCCCCGGTCGGCCTGGTCCTCACGGTCAGCCGGAGTCCGCTCGCCGGCGCGCTCATCGACGCCGGACTGTTCCTGCAAGCGTTGATGCTGCTGGCCCGGCAAGCGGGGCTCGACACCTGCCCGCAAGCCTCGTTCATCGACTTCTACCCGGTTCTGAGGCAGCAGCTGAAGATTCCGGACGACCAGATCATCGTGTGCGGGCTCGCGCTCGGCCACGCCGATCCCGACCACCGCCTCAGCGGGCACCGGACAGCGCGAGAACCGGTCGGCACCTTCACGACCTTCCACAACGGCGAAACCGTCTGATCTCCGACGGCGAATTCGCTGCCGCTCGATGACTTTCCCCGATCCCCGGGCTTTCTCCCTCCCCTTGTCTCGACACCGAATCTTCGGTGGATCGTGCCCCCACCCGAAAGGCGATATCGCCGTGCCTTCTCGAATATCGGAACCAGGCCGCACCGTGCGCCTGGACGACCTGATCGACGGCCGACCAGTAGGCAGATTCCACGTCCTGGTCCTGGCTTTGACCGGCCTGGTCATGTTCCTCGACGGTCTCGACACGCAAGCGATCAGCTTCGTCGCCCCGGCGGTCGCCCGGGAATGGTCCCTGCCCGTCGCCGCGCTCGGCCCGATCTTCTCGGCTTCGATCGTCGGGCTGATGATCGGTTACCTGGCGCTCTCGCCGTTGGCCCACCGGATCGGGCACCGCAAGCTCGTCATCGCCGCCACGGCGTTGTTCGGGGTGTTCACCGTGCTGTGCGCGGTGGCCGGGAACGAGACGCAGCTGATCGCGCTGCGGCTGTTGACCGGGGCGGGCCTCGGCGCGGCCATCCCAAGCGCCGTCGCGCTGGCCAGCGAGTTCGCGCCGGCCCGGCGCCGCTCGACGTTCGTCATGTTGATCTACTGCTGGCTGGCCCTCGGCTTCGTCGCGGCGAGCTTGATCTCCGGCGCGGTCATCCCGGCCTGGGGATGGCGACCCCTGTTCGTGCTCGGCGGCATCCTGCCGTTGCTCCTCGCGCTGGTTCTGCTGAGGTTGCTGCCCGATTCCCCGAGCTACCTCCTGCCCCGCGACGCCGCTCGAGCTCGCGCGACCCTGCGGCGTCTCGACCCTGACCTGGATCCGACGACGCGCGTGTTGCCCGCCGAGCGCGCCCCCGGAGCCGCCGGGGCATCGGCGCGAACCCGTTCTCCGCTGATCGAGCTGTTCCGGCGGCACTGGCTGGTCAGCACCGCGTTGCTGTGGATCGCGTTCATGCTCAACCTCGGTGTGTTCTACGCCGTTCAAAGCTGGCTGCCCACGATCCTGGGCCGGCTCGGACACGCGCCCTCGACGGCGGTCCTCGCGACGGCGCTCACGACGATCGGCGGGATCGTCGCGGCGCTCGTGATCGGACCCTCGATGGACCGGCGCGGGCCGTTCGGCACGCTCGGTGTGGTCTACCTCCTCGGCGCGGTGTTCGTGTCGATGCTCGCGTTCGCGGTCACCGGGGAGAGCTGGCTGGTGCTCGGCGCGGCGTTCCTCGCCGGCACCTGCGTGACCGGTGGGCAGATGAGCGTCGTCGCGCTGGCCACGGTGCTCTACCCGCCTCGGATCCGGCCGACCGGCGTCGGCTGGGCCCTGGGCATCGGCCGGATCGGCGGCATCCTGGGGCCGCTGCTCGTCGGGTTCGCCCTGGGCGGCGGGACGGCTCCCCGAACCGTGTTCGTGGTGATGGGCGTGGTCCTCCTGGTGGCCAGCGGCGCGGTCATGGCCCTGGCCAGGGTTTCGCGCACCGTCCGGACCGACGCCCGGCGGGCTGACTCCGCCGGCTCGTCCGCGGCCGGCTCGGATGCGGCACGAACAGTGGCCGTCACCGGCGACTGACGACCCGACGACCGACCGGGAACCGAGCGGGCCGCACCACGGCCCGTTCGGTTCCCTGCGGCCGGCTTCAGGGCACGTCCGTCGCATGTGGACGGTTGCCGGCCGGTCAGGAGGGCCGGCCCACTGGCGCATCAGGCTCGACGCGGCGGGAGATCTCCCTCGCCACGTCACGGATCGCCGCCGCGTAGCGCGACACGTCGACGTGGGAATGCGCGACGATGCCCACGGCCGCCCGCACGTCTCCCCTGCCGTCGGTCACCGCCGCCGCGACCGAGGACGTACCGAGCGTCATCTCCTGGTGCACGGTACCGATTCCGGTGTCGCGCGTCGCGGAGATCGCGGCGGCGAGCCGACCGGGTTCAGTCAGCGTGTAGCGGGTGCAGCGTGCGAGACCGCGCTGCTGCACCTGGGAAACGACGTGAGCGGGAGCCGACGCCAGCAGCACCTTTCCGACGCCGGTCGCGTGCAACGGCAGCCGCCCGCCGACCTCCGTGACGGTGCGGACGGCCCGCGGTCCGGTGAGCCGCTCGATAACGAGCGCGTCGTGGCCGGCGCGGAGGGCGAGCTGCACGTTCTCGTGCGTGGACTCGTAGAGGTTCTGCATGAGCGGCAGGGCCGTCTCGCGCAGTCCCGACGGGATCGTCGCGCGGGTCCCGAGCTCCCAGAGCCGCAAGCCCACGCGATACCGGCCGCTGGGTGCGCGTTCGATCCCGCCCCACCGCTCGAGTGCGCCCAGCATGCGATGGGTCGTGGACAGCGGCAGGCCGGATCGCCCGGCGATCTCGACGAGGGTCAGCTCGGCCCCGTCGAAGACGTCGAGCAGGGTCAGCAGCCGATCGATCGTGGACCGACCGGGCTCACGCGCGTTACCGGACACGACACGTACTCCTTCCCGCCGCGGCCGCGGCAGCGCTCGACGGCACCCGCCGGAAACCGATCAGCCGCAGGTTTTGACGCCGGTGGCGATCCGGGCGACACGCTCTCCCTGGTGCCGGGCCGCCGCCCGGGCGGTCTCGTCGACGGGCGCCTCGCCTCGCCGCCCGACATGGCTGCTGCCGTAGGGGTTTCCGTCGGCGAACTTGACGGGATCGGTGTACCCCGGCGCGACGACGATGCCGCCGAAGTGGTGGAACGTGGTGTACAGAGCGAGCAACGTCGATTCCTGGCCGCCGTGGTCGGTGTCGGTCGTCGTGAACCCGGAGTACACCTTGTCCGCGAGCTGCCCCTGCGCCCACTGGGGACCCAGCGTGTCGAGGAACTGCTTGAGCTGGCTGGCGATGTTGCCGAAGCGAGTGGGTGACCCCATCACGATGCCGTCCGCCCACAGCAGGTCGTCGGGAGTGGCGACCGGCAGGTCGCGGGTCGCGGCGACGTGCTCGGCCCACGCCGGCCGCGACGCGATCGCCGCCTCGGGCGCGAGCTCGGCGACCTTGCGCAGGCGAACCTCGGCGCCGGCCTTCTCGGCCCCGATCACGATCTCCCGGGCGAGTTCGTGCGTGGTGCCGGTGGACGAGTAGTAGACGACGGTCACCCTGGTCGGCTCGGGCATGGAGATCCTCTCGGTTCGAACGTTACAGTGAGGATCTGTAACTTATCAGGCCCAGGCCTGCTCGCGGTCCCGATGTGGCGGACGAGACGCACTGCTCCCCGGGCGGCCCGGACGCCGGCTCCCGGCGAGGGCAGGCTCGGGACAGGCGGCACAGGGCGCTCATCCCCAGGACAGTTTCGGGAATTCACCGGAGCCGCGATGTGAATACCCGATGAGAACACGGCAGTAATAGCCGTGATCGGGTCACTTCTTATCGAGATCGGCTCATCCCGCCCGAGCGGCCAGGTTGCGCGGAAACGCCGCACCCGCATTCGGCTAGGGTGACCCGCGTTCAAGCTGTGGGGTTTCGAGAAAGGCTGACCCGAGAGTGACCGAACCACTTGTGCCACTGGATGAATCGTGGTCGACGGCGCTGGCGTTCGCCGCGCACCCGGACGACCTCGAATACGGCACGGCCTCGGCCGTCGCCCGCTGGACCTCGCAGGGCAAGCGAGTCGTCTACTGCCTGGCGACGAGCGGTGAAGCCGGCATCGACGCCATCGACCCCGCGGTCGCCGGACCCCTGCGAGAAGCCGAAGAACGCGCCGGCGCGGCCGCCGTCGGCGTCGACCTGGTGGAGTTCCTCGGTCACCCGGACGGCGTCCTCGAATACGGGCTCCCGCTGCGCCGGGACATCGCCCGGGCCATCCGCCGGCACCGCCCCGACGTCGTCGTGACGGGCAACTACCACGACCGCTGGGGCCCGGGTGCCCCCAACCAGGCCGACCACATCGCACTGGGTCGCGCCGTCCTGGACGGCGCCCGGGACGCGGGCAACCGCTGGGTCTTCCGGGAGCTGCTCGACGAAGGCCTCGACCCGTGGCAGGTGCGGCGGATCGTCGTCACCCACAGCCCCGAATCCACCCACGGCGTCGACACGACGGACTTCCTCGATCAGGGCGTCGCCTCCCTCGAAGCCCACGCCGAATACCTGCGCGGGATCGGCCCCGGCGACATGGCCTCGCCCCGGGAGTTCCTGGAATCCTCCGGGGCCGAGACGGGTCTGCGGCTGGGCGTGCGGTTCGCCGTCCCCGCCGAGGTCATCGTGCTCTGACCCGGCCGCGCGCGAACAATTCCCGATGGCCGAAAGGCCGCCGGGCGGTGCCCCTTTAGTCATTGATATTGACCAGCCGTCGGTCGAAAAGCGCCGAGTGCGAAACGATCGGACCGATCGGCGACCTTTTCCTGATCGGCCAGGAAATTGCACCACGCGATGGCGCAGCCGCACACCAGCGGCTCGGAATTGTCCTGATCGGACGGTCGGTCGGTCAGAGGGCCGGTACGTCGGGTTCGGCCCGCTGTGTCGTCACGTCGGCGGCCGGCCGTCGCGACGTCATCCGGGTCGGGTGGCCGTACCCGATCCGCAGCAGCGCGTGCACCTGGCCCAGCCCGCGGAACAGCTCCAGGAACGGTCCCCGGGTGCCGTGGACCTCCAGTGGCTGAGAGAGGAACGAGGTGGCCAGGCCCTCCGCCGTGGCGGTCAGGAGGACGCGCTGCATCGCCATGCCGGCCCGGACGTCGGCGGCCGCGCCGTGATCGCGCGTCAGCACGACCGCCAGCAGCGGATCCTGCTCGAACGCCCGCGAGGGAACGGCCGGGTTCGTGTGCGAGGCGCGGTGGCACACGACACCGGGGATCTCGTGCGGCGGCCCGAAAGCGGCCGTCGGCACCCCGTCCGGGCTCTCCGCCGCCCGCCCGGTCCAGAACTCCGACTCCGCCCGGAACGCCGGATCCTCGGACTGCAGCGACTCCGCTCGCCGGACGAGCGCGGCGACCTTCGGGTAGCGCCCCGAGGCGTCCAGGAACTCGAGCTGCCCGCCTTCGCTCAGCGCCGCCGACTTCAGCCGGGCGCGGGCGACCGTCGGCACGGCGCGGTCGGCGAACGGGCGGCGGTTCGTGTGCCTGCGGTGCACCGCCTCGGCGAGCCTGCGGTCCTGTTCCGTCGAACGCCGGGTGCCGTCGAGACCGATCACGGCGAGCAGGTCCGGCGACGCGGGGTCCGGCAGGATCCGCACCCGCGCGCCGAGCCCGTTGAGCCGCAGGGTGATCACGAGGTTCAACACGGCGGCGCCACAGGACAACCTCGCCTCGCGCGCCGCGGGATCCGCGACCGTGAGGACCCGCTCGCGGTCGAGCCACACCTCGACCGCGGCCCCGTCCACCACGAACCGCCACGGCTGGGTGTTGTGCGGAGACGGCGCTCGCACCGCCGCCGCGAGGGCCTGGTCGAACGCGGTGGGGAGCTGGTCGTTCATCGTGGTCTCCGGGGGACGACACCTTGGGTCACCGTCGAGCCTGGTCCGCGCGGCCGGCCCGGTGTACGGGCGGCGGTCACGAGGTCGAGGGACCTAAGACCCCCGGTGCCACCGGCTCAAGGCAGGGGCACCGTCCACTCGACCCGCGTGCCGCCGCCCGGGCGCGACTCGATGGTGAAGGTCCCGCCCGCCGATTCGGCCCGGTCGCGCAGGTTGCCCAGCCCGCTCGGCGAGACCTCGGCGGGCAGCCCCGCGCCGTCGTCCGCGACCGACACCCGGAGCACTTCGTCCTTGACCGACACCGCAATGGTCACCGACGTGGCGTCGGCGTGCCGGACGGCGTTGCTGACGGCCTCGCGGACCACGGCCTCCACGTGTTCGCCCAGCTGCGCGGGCACCGCGTCGACGGTTCCGGATATGCTCACCGTGGGATGCACGGGCGCGTCGTCGGTGAGCTCGGCAATCGCGTCGTAGAGCCGGTGCCGCAGAGTCAGCCCGGTCGCCCCCGCCGCGCCACCGTGCAGGTCGAAGATCGCGGTGCGGATCTCGTGGACGATCTCGTGCATCTGGTCGACGCTGTCCTGAAGCCGCCGTTTCAGCTCCGGTTCCTTCAGCCGGCGGCGCGTGCCCTGCATCGCCAGCCCGACCGCGAAGAGCCGCTGGATCACGTGGTCGTGCAGGTCGCGGGCGATCCGGTCGCGGTCGGACAGCACGTCCAGCTCGCGGGCGGCGCGTTGCTGGGCCGCCAGCTGCAGGGCGAGCGCGGCCTGGTCGGCGAACGACGCGAGGACCGGCAGCTGCGTCGCCTCGAACGCGGCGGCGCCCGGCTCGCGGACCGCGATCAGGACCCCTGACGTGCGGTCTCCCGTGCGCAGGGGCACCACGAGCGTCGGGCCGAACCGCCTGCCCCCGCCGAGATTCAGGGCCGGGATGCTGCGCGGGGTCCGGTCCCGATAGACCGCTCCCGGAACGGTCGAGGCGGTGTCGATCCGCAGGCCGGTGAGCTCGACCGCGCTCACGCTCGCGCATACGGTGATCGTCAGGTCGGTGGCCTCGTCGTCCCAGTCCTCGTCGACGTCCAGCCGACCGGAGTTGGGCAGCGCGAGCATCGTCACGTCCGAGCCGGTCAGCTCCAGGGCCCGTTCGGCGATCAGGTTCAGCGCGTCGGCCGGGTCAGTGCCGCCGAGCAGCTCGGTCGTGACCTCACTCGTCGCACCGAGCCACCGCTGCCGTAGCTGCGCCTGCTCGTACAGGTGCGAGTTCTCGATCGCGATCCCCGCCGCGGCGGCGAGCGCTTGCACCATCACCTCGTCGTCGTCGGTGAAAGCGCCACCACCCTGCTTCTCGGTGAGGTAGAGGTTGCCGAAGACTTCTTCGCGCACCCGGACGGGAACGCCGAGGAAGGAGTGCATGGGCGGGTGGTGGTTCGGAAACCCGACGGACGCGGGATGCTCCGAGATCTTTTCCAGCCGCAGTGGCTTCGCCTCGTCGATGACCAGGCCCAGCAGCCCGTGGCCCTCGGGCAGGTGACCGATGCGCTCCCGCGTCGCCGAATCGATGCCGAGGTACACGAACTCCGCGAGCGAACCGTCGGCGGCGAGCACCCCGAGCGCCCCGTACCGCGCCTCGCCGAGGTCGATCGCGGCTTGGACGATGCGGCGCAGCGTCGTGTCCAGCTCCAGTCCCGACGCCACCGCGAGCACCGCGTCGAGCAGGCCGTCCATCTTGTCGCGCGTGCCGATCAGCTGCTCGACGCGCTCTTGGAGCTCTCGCAGCGTCTCCCGCAGGCGCAGCTGTCCCAGGGTGCCCGAAAGCCTGCGGGCGCTCTCCCCAGACCCGGTTGCCGGCATCGGTCCGCTCGCCTCCCTCATCCCACGGCGTCGCCCGTGATGACTTTCTCCTCTGTCCGCGGCCGCGGCGGTCGACCAACCTGGCAGGGCAAGGCTCGACTCCGACCAGCACTCGCTTTCCACGGCCAGGAGACCGATGACCCTACAAGTGGCTGCGACCGGGCGGCTCACCTCCGAACAGGTGAGATCGGCTCTGCGCGCCGCGACGCTCGCGCCGTCGACGCACAACACCCAGCCCTGGCTGTTCGCCAGCGGACCGGGCGGAATCGAGGTCCGCGCGGACCCCGACCGGATCCTGCCCGTCGCAGACCCGGACCGGCGCGAGCTCCTGCTGTCCTGCGGCGCGGCGCTGTTCAACCTCCGCGCCGCGATCCACGCCAGCGGCGTGCACCCGGTCGTGTCCCTGTTCCCGCGCCGCCCGGAGCCGGACCTGCTGGCCGTGGTGCGGCCGGTAGGCGCCGCCTCGATCGACGACCGCCTCGCCCGGCTCGCGCGGGAGATCCCCCGCCGCCACACGAACCGATCGCCGTTCAGCGCCCAGGTCGTGCCCCCGTCGGTCGTCGGCCTGCTGCGCCACGCCGCGGAGCTCGAACAGGCCTGGCTGCCCCGCCTCGATCACGGCCAGGTGGCGGAGCTGAAGAAGCTGGTGCGGTCGAGCCACCGGACCCAGATGACCGATCCCGCGTTCCTCGCCGAGTGGCAGCGCTGGACCGCGTGCGAGGGGTCCAGCCGCGACGGCGTGCCGATGTCCGCCGGGGGGATCCTGCCGGCCGACGATGCCTGGGTCCTCCGTGATTTCGGAACCAGGGCCGCCGGCGCGCTCCGCCTGGGTACGGCGCCCGAACCCCTGGTCGTGGTGATCGGCTCGTTCGGCGACGACCCGGTCGACCGGCTGAGGACCGGCCAGGCCATGCAACGCGTGCTGCTGACCGCGACGGCGCTGGGGCTCGACGCGTCCTTCATCTCGCAACCGGTCGAAGTCGCGCACGTCCGCGAACGGCTCCGCGTGCTGCTCGGCGGTGGGGTCTGGCCCCAGATCATCCTGCGCCTGGGCCACGGTTCGCCGGCCTCGCCCACGCCGAGACGGGAGCTGGAGGACGTCGTGGTGGCTCCGACCCTGCTCACCGCCTGACGACCGCGCCGGCTCCCGTCCCTAGCCCGTCGGCACCGTCCAGTGCACGGAGCCGGCCTCGGCACCGTGGCCGACCCCGCAGGTCCCTCCGCGCAGCCGCGCGGCTTCCGCCAGCTCCGCGAGGTCCGCGGCGGCCGATTCTTCGAGGTCGCCCGTGCCGTCGTGCCGGATCACCGCGGTGAGCCGGCCCGGCTCGGACCGGATCTCCACCTGGACCCAGGCCGCGGCCGCGTGGTGCGCGACCAGCCGCAGGCCCCGCTCGAGGAAGGGCACCAGATCGGCGGCCACCAGCGTGTCCAGCTTGCCGGAGAACTGGGTCGAGACGGCGAACCCGAGCACGGGGGTGGCCTCGGAGAGCACCCGCAGGATCTCGTCGCGCTCAGGTGACGGGCCGGCGTCGGCCGGGTCGTCGACCGAGAACACGGTGGCCTGGATCTGGTCGATGACGTCGTCGAGGTCGGCGATCGTCTCGCGGACCCGGCGCGCGACGATCGCCGACCGGGCGAGACCGGCCGTCGTCTGCAACGCCAGGCCGGCGGAGTACAGCCGCCGGACCACCTGGCTGTGGAGATCGGCGGCGATCCGCTCACGTTCGTCGTACAGGGCGTTGCGCTGCTGTTCGGCCCGCGCCTCGGCCAGCTCGATCGCCACGGACGCCTGGTTGGCGAACCCCGCCGCCATCTCCAGATCGTCCACGGTGAACGGCGGGCGGCCCGAGGCGCGCGCCGCGGTGAGCACGCCGTTGACCTGCCCGCTGCCGATGAGGGGCACGACGAGAACGGCGTCCACGTCCATCTCGATCGCCGGCCGGACCGGCAGCCGCTCCCGCTGTTCGAGCCACGAGCCCATCATCGGCTCGCCGGTGAGGAAGACCGAACCGGAGACCGACGAGCCGACGGGCAGCATGAGGCCCTCCAGCTTTTCCGCGCCGGCCCCGACCGCCAGGTCCACGCGCAGGGTGCCCTCGGTGCCGGCCGGCCTGACGACCGTCACCAGTTCGGCGTCGGCGAGCTCCCGGGTGTGACGTGCGATGAGCGCGAGCGGGTTCTCCGACTCCGACGAGAGGAGCTCGCGGGTGATCGCGGCGGACGCCCGCAGCCACTCCTGCTGGACCCTCGCCGTCTGGTACAGGCGCGCGTTGTCGATCGCGCTGCCCGCGGCGGCGGCGAGGGCGAGCGCGAGCTCTTCGTCCTCGGCGCTGAACCGGCCGGTGACGCTGTCGGTGAGGTAGAGGTTGCCGAACACCGCGTCACGCACCCGGATCGGGACGCCCAGGAAGTTCGCCATCGGCGGATGGCCCGCCGGGAAACCGGTGGACCGCGGGTCGTCTTGCAGGCGGGCGAGCCGGATGGGCCGGGGATCCTCGACCAGGGCGCCCAGCAGCCCCTTGCCCTCAGGCAGGTGGCCGAGTTTCGCCACCGTCTCGGCGGCCATGCCCACGTGCACGAACTCGGCGAGCTGTCCGTCCGGGCCGATCACGCCCAGCGCCGCGTAGTGCGCCCCCACCAGCTCGCGAGCCGCCTCGACGATGCGCGTGAGCAGCGCGGGCAAGGCGAGGTCACTCGTGATCATCGTGGTCGCGCGCAGCAGGCCGCGCAGCCGGCCTTGGGTTCCCATGACCTCCTGGGCGCGTTCGACCAGCTGCGCGAGCAACTGGTCGAGCTCCAGCCTCGGCAGGTCGGGGAAGGTCAGCCTGCCTGGGTCGGGCTGGTCGTCCTGGGCTCCGCTCACAGCCGTTCCTGTCTTCGCCGCGGTCCTCGCACACCGCGCAGGTCGCCGCTCCGGACACCCAGTCTCCCATCCTCGTGAGCACCGTCAAGCCGGTGAAAACCCGACCGGCAGTCCGGGGCTGCACGGTGTTCACCCACGTTTCCACTGTGGACAAAAGGTCAACCGGCCCAGCGCAAGATCAGGACACCGGCGGAAGAGTTGTCGAGGCGGTACCGCAGCAACCGGGCGACCAGCTCACCCCGCTCACCACCGACCTCGGGCGGGACCGGTGCCGGGACCGCGTCGGCGGACCGGACGCCGGCCACGAAGCGGCGCACGGCAACCGGATCGGGCACGACCTCGTCGCCGAAGTAGGCGAGCACCAGCAAATCCTCACCGGAATGCGTTTCCATGGCGAACGACCAGCCGTACCGCTCATCCCACACCAGGGCTGTGTCCCGCCCCGGTCGCCGGCGCAAGCGCACGTCCAGCGCCACGTACGCCGAGACGGGGTCGTCGAGGTCCACGGTGCACGATTCCACCCCCACGCCCACCGCGGCACTCACCGCGGACAGGTAGCCGGTCAGGCCGCACCGCAGGCCGTGGTCGTCGTCGATGGCGGTCTGCAGTGGAATCACCCTCCAACGTGGTCGGCACCCACCGGCCGCTCGCGGCCGTGGCCTCTCCCGCCGCGACGTTACGACGGCGCGGCGGCGGCCCGATGGCGGCGTTCGGCCCCTGCCGCAAGGACTTTCGTCCCCGGCTCACGCCGGGTGGCCGCCGCGCGACCCGCAGCTCGGCGACGACGAGGAACCACAGTCCATTGAGGACGATCGCTCGAAGTGCTGCGACCCCGGAAACCCTTCCGGCATCACTACGACGCAGCGGCGCGCGGCCACGCGCCGGTTCAGTGTTCCTGGTTGCGCAGCTCCGTGGCCAGGACAGCGGCTTGAGTCCGGCGCGCCAGGCCCAGCTTGGCCAGCAGCCGCGAGACGTAGTTCTTGACGGTCTTCTCGGCCAGGAACATCCGTTCCGCGATCTGCCGGTTGGTCAGGCCTTCGCCGATCAGCTCCAGCAGCTTGCGTTCCTGGTCCGACAGTTCGGACAACGGGCCTTTCTTGGCCTGGCTCTCGCGCAGCCTGGCCATCAAGGCCGCCGCCGCGTGCGCGTCGAGCAGGGACTTGCCCGCACCGACCTCCCGGACGGCCGAAACCAGGTCCATGCCCTTGATGTCCTTGATCACGAACCCGGCGGCGCCGGCCATCACCGCGTCGAGCATCGCCTGCTCGTCGGTGTAGGAGGTGAGCATCAGGCACTTGAGCTCAGGCAGCTTCGACCGTAGCTCGCGTGCCAGCTCGATGCCGTTGCCGTCGGGCATCCGCACGTCCAGCACGGCGACATCGGGCCGGAGCGCGGGGATCCGGGCCAGCGCCTGCGACACGTTGCCGGCCTGCCCGACGACGGTGATCTCCTCGTCCTCGTCCAGCAGGTCGGCCACGCCACGGCGCACGACCTCGTGGTCGTCCACGAGAAAAACGCGGAGCATCGGCGGCCTCCCCGGCCCAGAAGGGATGACGCGGATCAGCCTACGACCGCCCGGCCCCGGGACCGCGATGACCAAAGTCCCGGGTCTCGAGCCGGAGGTCACGTCCGGCCGAGCCGGCGAGACCGAAAACCCGGCCGATCACGGTCAGACGTTCGTCGTCGGCCACCGGGAGCGCGGTGAACCCGGTTCTCCTCCTTGTCTTCCGCGGCCTCAACCCCGCATCGGCTCCAGTCCCCGCCGCAGGGTCTCCCACGCCGCGGGCAAGGCGGCGAGGCACTGCTGCGCGGCGAGCGCCTCGGTCGTGATCAGCAGTTCGTAGGTCGCCGCCGGATCGCCGGCCTCCGTCGCCGCCGACGCGAGTGCGCGCAGCTGCCCGCAGGCGACCGTCGCGTCCCGGTACTCCCCCAGCAAGTCCTGCACCGCACGGCAGTCCGCCAGCACGCGGTCCGCGACGAAGGGCAGGGAGTCCGCCGCCGCTTCGAGCGCGTACCGGAGCCGCTTCGCGCTTTTGCGCACCGCGTGGACGGCGCTCGGAGCCGAATCGGCGAACGCCGCTTCCAGCCGCGCGTCGGTCTCGGTCACGACCGTCCACACGAGACCCGGCAGGACGGCGCCTGCCGGTTTGAGTGCCGCCTTGCGCTGGTCGGACCGAGCCTGCTCCCGCAGCACGACCCCGAGCACTTCGAACGCGTTGAGCAGCTGGAGGTAGCGGTGCGAATCGAGCGCCTCGGCGCATTCGGCGGCGGATTCCTCGGCCGCCACGCCGAAGTGCCGCTGGACGTCGGCCCGGACCGGCCCCAGGATCGCCTCGTCCGACAGCTCGTCGAGGCGGCGCAGGAACCTGCGCCGCTGCACGTCGGTGTCCCACGCGGGCCCGACGCTCGCGGCGAGCCGGAGCAGCGCTGCGCACAGGCCGCGCACCATCCGCCGGCCACCGAGGACGGGGGCGAACGTCCACAACGCAGCCCTCAGGCGACGCGCCGCCGCTCTCAGGTCGTGCACCCCCTCGGGTTCGCCCAGCCGCACGGCCAGATCGGCGCGGGCGAGCGCCTCGATCTGCGTCTCCAGGTAGCCGAGCACCGCGGCCCGGGCGGTGCCCCCCGGTAACGCGTCCCGGGTCAGGCGTCCGCAGCACGGGCCGGTCACCGGGGTGAGCTCGAGGTCTCGGCTGTAAGCGCGGACGAGCCGGCGCAGCTCGTGCGGCACCTGGTCCGACTCGGGCGCCTCCACCCGGCACCCTCTGCCGTCGCCGCGGTCCAGCTGCCAGCTCGTGCCGACCCGGCTGAGCGTCAGGCCGTGCCGCCGCAGCCGCAGGCCGGCGGTGTCGTAGTAGTGGATGCCGTAGTGCAGGAGCGTGTACTCGGGTGCGGGACGCGGGCTCGTCGCCGGTGTCGTCACGGTCATGGCCGGCTCCCCGGGCGGACCACCGCGACGGGGCACGGGGAGTGGACCAGCAGCGCGTGGCTCGTGGAGCCGAGCAGCATGCCGGTGAACCCGCCCCGGCCGCGGGTGCCGACCACCACGAGCTGGGCGCCGGCACCGAGTTCCAGCAGGGTCCGGGCCGGCCGGCCGTGGGCGACGACCACCTCGACCGGCAGGTCGGGGAACTTCTCCCGCCAGGGCGCGAGCTGCTCGTCCACCAGCCGCCGTTCCCCGACGGCCATGTCCTCGGGACGGCAGTCCGCTTTCCGCGGCGAGCTCCCCGACGTGATCTCGTTCCAGGTGCGCACCGCCACGAGCCCGGTACTGCGAGCAGTGGCTTCTTCACACGCGTAGCCGAGCGCGTCGTTGCTGTCCGGCGATCCGTCGAGCCCGACGAGGACCGGTCCGGTGGTGGGCGGCGCGTCGTCCGGCTTTCGCCCGCGCACGACCACGACCGGGCAGGGCGCGCGGCCGGCGAGCGCGGCCGCGGTCGAACCGAGCAGGAGCCCGGTGAACCCCCCGAGCCCGCGGGAGCCCAGCGCCACCACCTCGGCACCGGCGCTCTCCCGCAGGAGCACGCCCACGACACTGCCCTCGACGGCGCTGCGCTCGACCGGCAGCGACGGCCACCGCGCGAGCACCGTCCCCTCGGCGTCGGCGAGCCCCGTCTCGGCCACGGCCCGGAACCCCTCCCGGACGGCGGCGACCGCCATGCCGGACACGCCTGGCCCAGGAACCGTGTACGCCTGCACCAGCTTCAGCACCGCGCCCCGGCGTGCCGCCACCGCCGCGGCCCAGACCGCGGCGTGGCCGGCGGAAGGCGACCCGTCGACTCCCGCGAGCACCACGCGGTTGTCACCTTCTGCCACTGCGCACACCCCCTCCGTTCCACCGAAGGGGATGCGTCCGTCGCCGCGTCGCGCGACCCTGCTCGTCGCGGACGGTGATCTCCGTTTCGGTGCCGACGACGGCATCCGGCCCGGGAAACACCGCGGCCCCGCGGTCGGCGGGGGGCCGGCGGCCTCCGGGTTGTGCGTGCATCGGTTCTCCTCGTTGTCGACGTCGCCGGTACGTCCCACCGTCGCGCAGCCGCGCCCAGGCGGGTCAGGGGACGAAGTCCCTTTTCCCGGGGACGAAAGCGCAGGTTGGATTCCCGGGCAGGACATTTCGGGACTCAGGTCCGCTGCTCCCCGCCGACCACCATCACGGGGCAGTCCGCGCGGTGGAGCAAGGCGTGGGTCGTGGAACCGAGGACCATGCCCGTGAACCCGCCGCGGCCCCGGCTGCCCACGACCACGAGCGCCGCCTCGGTGCTGCGTTCGAGCAGGCTGTCGCGGGGAAGATCGCGCTCGACAACCGGTTCGACGTCGACGTCCGGGTATCGCTCGCGCCGGCCGGCCAGGCGCTCCGCGAGCAGCCGCCGCTCGACGTCGCCGATGTCGATCAGCGGGCTTCCGCGGATGTGCGCGAACGGCCCGCCGCCCTCGCTGTCGTGCCACGCGTGCACCGCGACCAGCCTCGTGCCCCGGCGCGACGCCTCCTCGAACGCCCACGCCACGGCGGCCTCGCTCATCGGGCTGCCGTCGACGCCGACGACGACCGGACCACCCGCGCGCGTCGCACCGGTCCCGCGCACGATCACCACCGGGCAGCCCGCTCTCGCGATGAGGTCGGCATCCGGGGATCCGGCCAGCAGCCCGGAAAGTGTCCCGGTCGGCGGGCCGAGCACGAGCACGAGCGCGCCGGCCGAGGCCTGCCGCAAGGCGGCTTCGGCGCCGGCCGCACTGGTCTTGGTCATCACCGGCACACCCGGCTCGGCTGCCGCGAGTTCGTCACGCGTCGCCCGCGCCACCTCCTGCGCGAGCACGGCCTTGGTTTCGAGCCACGCCGACGCCATGGCGCTCGAAGCCGGGTCCTCCACCGCGCTCGCCGTGAGCACGGTCAGCGAGGTGTGCCACCGCGCCGCTTCGCGCACCGCCCACCGTGCGGCCGACGCCGCCTGCGCGCTCCCGTCCACACCCACGACGACCGGCCCGGCCATCCCTTTCACGACTCGCTCCAGAATGCCCCGACCAGGACTTCGCCCACCCCGCGACGCAGGCTCGCGGGCGCGTTCCCGGCCGGCCGGCCGAGCCGCATCAACGCTTGCGGAAACCCCGCGAGACCCCGGTCCTCGCACAGTGCCGAGCGCACTTCCGGCACGTGCAGTGGCTGCGTCAGCACCGCGGCCGACAGCCCCAGCGTGACCGCTTCGAGCCAGCCGCGTTCGAGCGCGTAGCCCGCGCGGACGTGGTCGGCGCGGCTGTCGTCGGCGGTCAGGAACAGCAGGAACGTCTCGGCCGCCAGCCGCGACCGCAGCACCCGCGGCTCGGGCACCTCGGTGGCGCGCCGGACCAGCCCGGCCCACGGCAGCTGACCCGGCGGCGCCACGGTGCGCCCCAGCCCCACGCCGTGGCGGTGCCCGACCTCGTCGCGGATCGTCCAGAGGGCGAGCTCGCGCTGGTAGGCACCGTCGTCCCCGATCGCGCGGGCGGCGTGGCCGAACAGCTCCGCGAGCTCGCCGGCATCGGTCAACGGCACAGCTTCGGCTCCGGTCGTCACCGCGGCCCGCGCCACCCGCTCGACCTGCCGCCGGGCGACCGGTAGCCCGCCGAAGCGGCCGCGATGGCTGCGCCGCGCCGCGATCGCCGCGAACCGCGCCAGGTCCTCCGCCGACGGCCCGCACCGCGTTGCCGCATCGACGCGCGCCACCACGTCCGGGCGGGCCGGATCGGGCAGGATCTCCACGTCGGCCCGCCGACCGAGCACCCGCACCGCCAGCTCGAGGTTCGCCAGTGCCGTCCCGCACGACATGGCGAGATCACGCCGCCCGGGATCGTGCTGCGGCAAGGCCACATCGGTCCGCTCCCGCAGCAGCACCGCACCGTCCTTCGGCTCCACGGCCCACGGCTGGGTGTTGTGCACCGACGGGGCCCTCAGCACCGCGCGTGCCAGAACCTCCACCTCGGCGCTCGTCCACGCACCGGCCCCAGGTGCCGGGGCGGGAACAGCTTCGTGGGACACGGCATCTCCTGGTGGCCTCGTCGGATCGGACCGGCTCAGCCAACCCCGAACGGCCGAGACCACGCGCCGGCCACAAGACACCGCCGCGAAGGACCAACGTCACCGGGTCCGGGTCGGTGTCCACAACGGACCCGGACCTGCCACTGCTTGCCTTTCCCGCCGTGGCAACGGATCTCGGCCCGCAGGCCCGGCACACAGTGCCGTGGCGACCTGGCTTCCCGCAGCCGCCGCGAGGAGGGCGGTCGCACCTGTCTCATTTCAGGTGCCGGGCGAAGAACCGGTTCCCGTCGTCCCCTTCGAACTGCGGGACGCCGGTGTGCCCGCCCATGTTGGCGTGCAGCGTCTTCTCCTTCGAGCCGAAGGCGTCGAACAGGTCCAAGGCCAGCTGCCGGTCGTTTCCCTCGTCGTCCCACTGCAGCAGGACGTGCAGCGGGATGGTGACCTGTCGGGCCTCCTCGAACATGCCGCGGGGCACGAAACTCCCGGCGAACAGCAGGGCGGCCGCAATGCGCGGTTCGACCACCGCCAGCCGGACGCCGAGGGCGATCACCCCTCCCGCGAGCCCGACCGGCCCGCCTATCTCGGGCAGCGCAAGAAGGGCGTCCAGGGCGGCCTGCCATTCCGGGACCGCCTTCTCGACCAGCGGCGGGATGAGCCGCTCGACGATCTCCTCGACCGGCTCGCCGGACTGCAACGCCCGGCGCAGGTCGGCGCGGGCCTGCTCGGCGGCGGCGGAGCGAGGCCGGTCACCGCTTCCGGGGAGCTCGATCGTGACCGCGGCGTAGCCTTCCGCCGCGGAGTGCCGGGCCCGGGCCGCCAGCCGGGGGTACATCTTGCGCAGTCCGCCGGGGTGACCGAGCAGGATCAGCGGGGCCGGCTCGGATGCCGGTCCGGGGGTCCACAGGATGCCGGGGATCTCGCCGAGGGTGAACTCGCGCTCGAGGACGCCGTCGTCGAGGCGCTGTTCGGCGGTGAATCGCATGGTCTTGCCTTTCGGGAGTGCTCGTGAACGGCGCTCCCGGGCGACCTACCGCCCGACCGTGACCCCTGAGGAGAGCACCCATGTCGTTGCGTTCACGGGTACCACCTCCTCGGTCTCTCGCACGGCCTCCGGCAAACTAGCAGCGGTCGCCTCGGTCCGCCACCGCGTTTTCGCGGGCCTCGCTCAGAGTTTTCCCTCCGCGGGCCTGGTGGCCCGTTCGACGAGCTCCAGGACGTGTTCGTAGCGTTGCCCGGTCGCCCTGGTCATGCCGAGTTCGCACGTGCGGTTGCAGGAGACGTGGGCGTCGAAGGGACCGGCGGCGGAGAGCTCCCGGGCCTGGCGCGCGGTGGCCGACGCCGTCAGCTCGGGGTGCAGCAGACCGCGGTCGCCGGCGAAGCCGCAGCACCCCCACTCGTCGGGCACGGTCACGCTGCCGGCCACGGCTGCGGTGACCTCGCGCAGCGCGCCTGAGAGCCCCATCCGCGTGGCCGAGCACGTCGGATGCAGGGCCACGGCAGCTACCGGGGCGCTGATCGTGAGGCGGCCGAGCACCTCGTCGCGCACGAACTCGACGGCGTCGAGAACCCGGATCTCCCGGAACCGCTCCGGCCCGTGCTCGATCATGTGCCGCAGGCCCTCGGTGCACGAGGACGCGTCGCCGATCACCGGGATCCGGCCGCTCCCCGTGGCGGCCCACAACGCGGGGAGCACGCGCCGCGACATCTCGTCGTATCCCCGGTCCATGCCCTTGGACTTCCACGGGGTGCCGCAGCACAACGAAGCCGGCCCGTCCGGGGTCGTGAGGCGGATCCCGGCGCGCTCGCACAGGGTCCGCAGCGCCTCCGCGGCTCCGGGCTCCGCGCCGCCGAACATGGTGCCCGTGCACGAGGCGAACAGCACCGCGTCGGCGTTCCCGGTCACGGACTCGGTGCGGCGCCGGCCGCCACTCGGGAGCTCGGGCGACCACAGCGGGACCGAGTCGGTGCCCCCGGCCTTGCGGGCCAGCTCGTTCGCGCCGAGAACCAGGCGCTCCGGCAGCCTGGCGGCGGTGGTGAGCGCGGTCGCGGCCGCCCGCGTCGCGCCGTCCCAATGCCGCGCGGCGCCGGCCCAGATCGCCGACGTGGCCCGTCCGGCCTCTTCGGCCCGGAGCCGTTTCATCAGGTCCCCGGTGTTGATCGTCACCGGGCAGGCGGTCTGGCACATCCCGTCGGCGGCGCAGGTCTGCACGGCGTCGTACTCGTACTCGGCCCGCAGCTGCGCGAGCGCGGCCGTGTCCCCGGCTTCGCGGGCGCGCTCGATTTCCCGGCGCAGCACGATGCGCTGGCGCGGCGTGGTGGTCAGGTCGCGGCTCGGGCAGACGGGTTCGCAGAAGCCGCATTCCACGCAGCGGTCGACTTCTTCCTCGACCTGCGGCGAAGCCTTGAGGTTACGCAGGTGCCCGGCCGGGTCCTCGGCGATGAGCACACCCGGGTTGAGCAGGCCCCGGGGGTCGCACAGGCGCTTGATCTCGCGCATGACCTCGTAGAGCTCGTCGCCGTACTGGCGGCGCACGAACGGGGCCATCATCCGGCCGGTGCCGTGCTCGGCCTTGAGCGAGCCGCCGTGGCCCAGCACGAGGTCGACCATGTCGTCGGTGAAGGCCGCGAACCGATCGAGCGGCCGGCCGTCGCCGAGCCGCTCGGTGAGCATGAAGTGGATGTTGCCGTCCTTGGCGTGGCCGAAGATCACGCTGTCGCGGTAGCCGTGGCGGTCGAACAGGCCCGTGAGCGACTCGCACGTCGGCAGCAGTTCGGGCACCGGCACGACGATGTCCTCCAGCAGCGCCGTGGTGCCGGCCGGCCGGGCCCCGGCGATCATGGCGTACAGGCCCTTGCGGACGTGCCAGTGGCCGGCCCTGGTCGCCGGGTCCGCGGACAGCACCACCGGCGCGGTGGTCGGCAGCGCCGACAGGACCGCACCGGCTTCGGCGGCCAGCTCGTCCACCTCGTCGGCGGTGCCGGCCTGGTACTCGACGAGCAACGCCGCATGCCGGTCGACCGCGAGGTCGCGCAGCACCGCGGTCGCCTGGGCGTCGCGCTGGCCCACGCGGATCGAGGTCGCGTCGAGGAGCTCGATCGTCGCCGGCCCGGTGGCGACCAGCGCCGGCAACGCTCCGGTGGCCCCGGCGAGGTCGTCGAAGACGAGCAGGCCGGTGCGCGCGTGCCCGTGCAACGGCACCGTGCGCAGCACCACCGAGGCGATGAACGCCAGCGTCCCCTCGCTGCCGACCGCCAAGTGGGCCAGGATGTCCGCCGGCTCGGTGTGGTCGAGCAGCGAATTGAGGCCGTAACCCATGGTGTTCTTCATCGAGAACTGCTGCTCGACCCGCTTGCGCAGCGTCGCGTCACCTCGCACCCGGTCCCGCAGCCGGCACAGGCCGGCGTGCAGCTCGGGCTCGGCGGCGCGCAGGCGGCGGTCCGCATCGGCTTCGCCGGTGTCGACGACCGTGCCGGACGGCAGGACGAGCACGATCGACTCGAGCGTCGCGTAGCTGTTGGCCCAGGTGCCGCACGCCATGCCGCTGGAGTTGTTCGCGACCACGCCCCCGACGGTGCACGCGACCTCGCTCGCCGGGTCGGGCCCGAGCTTGCGGCCCGACCGCGCGAGGCGCGCGTTCACCTGCCGGATCGTGGCCCCGGGCCCGACTCGCACGCGAGCCCCGTCGTCGAGCACCTCGATGTCGCGAAAGTGGCGCCGGGTGTCGACGAGCACGCCGTCCGTGCCGCCCTGCCCGGACAGGCTCGTCCCCCCGGACCGGAACCCCAGCGGCACCCCGGCCGACCCCGCGGCGGCGAACAATCTCCCGACCTCGGCCGCGCTGCTCGCACTCACCACCGCCCGCGGCGTCAACATGAAGTGCGACGCGTCGTGCGCGTGGGCCAGCCGGTCGGTCAGCCGCTGCCCCACCCTCCCCGGGTCCCCGGTCGCGGCGGCCAGCAGGTCGAGCAGGTCGGCTTCGCCGCCGGTGGTGGCGGCGTGCTCGGTGACGGTCATCGGCTGATCCTCGTCGATCGTGGGGCGTTGTCGCGCGTTCAGCGTGCCCGAGATCGCTCGGCCCGCTGCTCCAGGTTCACGGCCGGCGCCGGCCGGGGCAAGGGTCAGCGGCGGAGATGTCCAGCACCACCTGGGCTTCCGTGCCGACGCAACGTGCCGATCCGGGACCCGTAAGTACCCAGGACAAGCGATGAGCACCGAGTCGAGGTGCCGGCCCATTGATCGTTCTCGTCTCAGGGCACCGCCGCGCTGCTGACGACCTGCACGCACGTCGTCGCCGGTCGGTTGGTGCCGAGTGATGAGCAGCGGTTGCTCGGCGCACTGCTCACGGACGAATGGGCCGGTATACGGAACCGGCCCAGCCGGGCACCGACGCGATGGGTTCGGTGCCCGGCCCGGCAAACGCGGTCCGCGCACTCAGGTCGACTCAGCGGCGGAGAGAATTTCCCGCGCGACCGCGTCCGGTGCCGTTTCCGGGACCCAGTGCGTGATCCCCTCGAGTTCGACGAACCGGTAGGGCCCGGCGACGTGCCGGCGGCAGCGTTCGGCGCCGGCGCGGCCCAGGGCCGTGTCGGCGGTGCTCCACAGGTACGTGGTCGGGACCGTCGACGGGCCCAGCGCCCGGAAGCTGCCCATCGCCCGGTACCAGTTGAGGGCGGGGGTGGCGGCGCCGCCGGACATGAGTGCCTGGTGCGGGGCGAACTGTTCGTCGGACAGCGGTGGCACCATGAGCGCGCGCAGCCTGCCGCCGGCCGCGATCACCTGGTCGATCTCGCCCTCACGCCTGAATTCGGCGAGGTAGCGCGAGCTGTGCTGCTGATCGGGATCGTTTTCCCGGGCCCACTCCCATGCGGCCGGGTGCGGCATCGACACGGCCACGAGTGATCGGGTGCGCTCGGGGTGCTGCACGGCGAGGTGCCAAGCCAGGACCCCGCCCCAGTCGTGTCCTGCGATGTGCGCTTGCGCCACACCGAGGGAATCGAGGATACCGAGCGCGTCGGCCACCAAGGCCGGGACCCCGTAGTCGGACACCGACAGCGGACGCGCGCCCGCCGAGTAACCACGCTGGTTCGGTGCGATCGTGCGGTATCCCTGCGAGTTGAGCCGCTGGGCGACCCCGTCCCAGCAGCGGTAGCTCTGGGGGAAGCCGTGCAGCAGCAAAACGGCCGGGGCTTCTTCGGGTCCGGTGTCGGAGACGTCGAACGAGAGCGCGCCGAGGGTGACTTTTCTGAGTGCCATAGCCGAATTCCGTCCTTCCGCAGGCGTTCAGCGCGCCAAGTCAGCGGGCGAGAACCGCGGTGAGCGCCTCGTCGAGCTCGTGTTCCGGATCGCCGGCGGCCGTCTTGCTGCGCCACGCGATGACCCCGTCGGGCCGGACGAGCACCGCGCCGCCGGGGTTGATCCCGTACCGCGAGTGCCACGCGTCCTCGGTGTCGACCAGCTCGGCGCCGATCGTGTGCGAGGCGATGTCGAGGCCGAGGCTCTCCGACACCTTGTCCGCGGCGCCGAGCCAGCTGGTGCCCTCCGGATCCGTGAGCAGCGCGAACCCCGGTCCGAACAGTTCCTGCGTGGACAGCTCGGTCCGGTCCCGCCGCAGCCGGACGTGGGGCGCGCGGGTACCCGGGAACCCGGACGGGTTCATGGGATCTTCCTGCAGGCTGAGATCGTCCTCCCGTTCCGTGCGGACGGTGCTCGAGTGGTACCGGAAGCCGAGCATCTCCTTCGCCGTGGGAATCGGTTGCGACGGGTCGCTCGTCGCGAGCACCCGACCCTCGGCGATCTTCAGCAGCTCGACCTCGCGTTCGAGAGTGATGTTGACGATCGGCCGGCGTTCGACCTCCCAGGCGTCCAGCAGCCCAGGCCCGGCCTGGCCGCCGGTCACCAGGGCCAGCCGCCACGCGAGCTCGTACCCGTCCTGCAGCGCGAGACTCCCGCCCTGGCCTCCGACCGGCGGACACGAGTGCGCGGCATCGCCCGCGAGGATGACCCGGCCGACCTTGAACTGCCGGGCGAGGTGGTGGTTGAGCGCGAAGGAACGCCGGTTGACGATCCGGCAGTCCAGATCGGGAACGCCCACCGCCCGGCGCACCCGCTCGACGCACCGGTCTTCCGTGAAGTCGGCGTCGCTCTCACCCTTTTCCGGGAAGTAGTCGACCCACAGCGTCAGAACGTTGCCGTCGAAGATGATGCTCATGCCCTGACCGCGCACCGTCACGACGAACGGCTGCTTGTCCTTTGTGTACTGCGGCAGATCGGCTTCGAAGGTGACCACGTAGATGTGGCCGACTTGCCCGCCCCCGTCGAGGGGGACACCGAGCTGCTCGCGGATCGGGCTGGCGTGACCGTCCGCGGCGACGAGATATTCGGCGTGCACAGTGCCTTCCTGCGCTGAAGCCACGTCGCGAAGGGTGGCGGTGACGCCGTCCTCGTCCTGCGTCCACGAGACCAACTCGGTTCCGTACCGCAGATCGGCACCGAGCCGCTCCGCCTGCTCTCGCAGCGTTTTTTCGATGGTGGACTGCGGAAGCACTTGGGGCGACGTCGACGTCACGCGGCGCCGCAGGGCGAGGATCTGCTCGGTGTCCGACTCCACCACCTCCGACGCGACGAGGCTCGCCCCGGCCCTGTGCTGGACCAGCTTGCCGGTGATCTCCGCGGCAGTGAGCGAAGCGTCGACCCCCGGGACGTTCCTCAGCAGCTCCGTCGTCCGCATGTTGAGACCCCACGCTTTCGGCAGCGTGGCGGTCGTGGGCCGGCGCTCGACCAGCAGCGATCGCACGCCGCGCCACGCCAGTCCCAGCGCGGTGCTGAGTCCGGTGTACGCGCCGCCGACGATGAGAACCGGGACCTTGTCGCCCGACACAGTGTTCATTTCGGTCATCTCCAACCCCTCAGGCCGTTGCGTTGACCCGCCTTGTGGCAGTCAGTGCCACATGGCTCATTGTGCCGTTCGGCCACCACTGCCAAAAGGAGAACGGGGTGTGACTTGAACCTCACCGTGCGTCGAGCCAGTCGGCACTGACTGCCAAGTGGCAGGATGACGTCCGACGGTCTGCCGAGGAGGAGCCATGTCGCTGCGCGACATCAAGATGGAGCGAACCCGCGAGTCGATCGCCGACGTCGCCTTCACCCTGTTCGAGGCAAAAGGCTTCACCGCAACGACAGTGGGTGAAATCGCCGCCGAGGCCGAGGTGGGCAGCCGCACCGTGTACCGCTACTTCCCCACGAAAGAGGAACTGGTCCTCAGCGGTTTCAAGAAGGTCTTCGACACCGCCTTGGCCGACCTCCGCGAGTGCCCGGCGGAAACGCCGATCCCGGACGTCCTGAGCGTCGTCCTCGAAAGCGTCGTGCAGTCCAACCTCGAACTGCCGAAGCAGCTCCGAGGCGCATACGAGATCATCACCACCACGCCGTCCGTCCGGGCGCATTTCGCCCAGTCCATCCGGGCCTGGGAAGCGGATCTCCGTCGCGAGGTCGCCGATCGCCTCGGCGGCCAGTCGGCCGACGTCATCGCCGGACTCGCCGTCGCGCAGACCGCCGCCGTGTTCATCCTGGCGTTCGAGGACTGGTACGCGAGCGGCGGCCGGGCCGATCTGCGCAAGCTCACCCGCACGGCGCTGGAGCTCTTGCGCGCGGAGAAGGTGCCCGTCCCCGCGCGCATGGAGTGAACGTCAGGAATCGCGCGGCGCGTCTGTGAACGTCTTTTCGCCCACCGAAGGCCGACGTTGCCGTGGAGTGGTTACGTCACATTCGGTTCGCGCAGGCGATGCAGATCCGCGTCGCCGGCAGGGCGGCGAGCCGGCCTTCGGAGATCGGGCCGCCGCAGCGTTCACAGACCTCGTAGACGCCGGCGAGCACCCGCTCGGCGGCTTGTCCGAGCTCCGCGAGCTCGTCTTGGGCTTGCCGCAGCAGTGCCTGGACCTGCGCCCGCTCGAAGGCGATGGTGGCGCCTTCCGGGTCGTGTTCGTCATCGCCACTGGTGAACTCCGAAGCCGCCACGATCTCGTCCCACCGCCGCGCCAGCGCCGAGGCCCGTCGCGAGGTCTCGGCGTGCGCCCTCTCGATCAGCTTCATCGCGGCGCGCTCATCCATGACGCAGGACCATCCTCCCCGTCACCAGCCGCCGCCTCACCACATCGATGGGTCACCGGCGAACCTCGGGAACGATCCGTACAGGTACGTCCGGGACGATACCGCCCCTCGCCCGGCTACGCGCGGCCCGTGAAGCTCGACGCCCGCGGGTGACAACACTGCCACCTGTGCCCGCTGTACCACGACGTCCTGCAGCGACCGACGTTCGAACGAGAGTGGCGGCGCCGGACGCGCGGTCGACCCGCCCGAAGGACAATCGGGTTCTAGCCTCGGTGTGGGGATTGAGCATCGGGCACGGACTCCAGCGGCGCAACGGACTCCAGCGACGCACCGGTGGTCTCGGGTCCGAACACCGCGACGATTGCGCCGGCGCCGACCCAGCACACTGCGACCGCGACAAACACTGCGGTGTAGCCCCAGGCGGTGTAGATGGCGGGGATGAGCATCGGCCCGACCACGTTGGCGAGCCGGCCGGCGCCGTAGGACACCCCGCAGCCGAAGGCGCGCGCGTGCATCGGGAACACCTCGGGGGTGTAGGTGTAGATCAACGCCACGAAGGTCTGGCTGAGCAAGGACACCAGCAGGCCGAACACGACGATCCCGGCCGGGCCCGAGCTGAATCCGTACGCGATTCCGAACGCCGCGATCACGGTCGAGGTGGCCGCCATCGTCCATTTGCGAGAGAACCGGTCGGACACCGCTCGGGCCAGCAGGGCGCCGGGGACCGCGCCGATGGTGGTGATCGCCGAGAACGTCAACGAGGTGGTCAGCGACAAGCCGTGCTCGGCCAGCAGTGCCGGAACCCACGCTGCGAAGGCATAAAACCCCAGCATCGCCAAGATCCAGGTCGCGAGCATCACCGCTGTGCGGCGACGCAGCCCCCGCCCCGCCAGCGCGGCGAGCGCCTCGAGACTCGTGTCGCGACGCCTTGCGGTGTCCTCGGCCAGGGTGAGGTGCGGATCGCCCAGCTTCGTCATGACCTCACGTGCTTCGGCGTTGCGACCGGTGTACAGCAGCCAGCGCGGCGATTCGGGCAGCCGTGCCAGCGCCGGCACCGCCAGCAGACCCAAACCGCCGACGACGAACACGATGCGCCAGCCGTCGGCACCGAGCGGAACCACGCCACGGGCCAGGAAAGCGATGGCCGGAATGCCGGCCAGGCCGACGGCCAGCGTCGTGGACTGGGCCCGGCCCCGATGGGCCGCGGGCATCGTCTCGCTGAGGAAGTTGATCGCGCACACCGTCATCGCCGACAGCCCCACCCCCGTGCAGAAGCGCAGTCCGGCCATGACCCACACGCCCGTCGCCGCGGCGGTCAGGAGGGAGAACACCGAGAACAGCGCGGTGGCCCAGGTGAGCGTGCGGCGGCGGCCGATCCGGTCACTCACCCGGCCGGCGAGGACCGCACCGCAGAACATTCCGAGAAACCCCGCCGAGGTCACCATGGCGACATCGTCCAGGCTGTACCCGGCGAATCTCTTCAACGCGGGAGCAGCGTAAGAGAACGTATTCAGGTCCGCGAACTCGAAGAACAAGACGGCGGCGACCGTCCAGACAATTCTTTTGTGCACGCGGGTCATGGCGGGACGGGCGGCCACCGGCGATTCCGTTGGCGACTGCGGCAAAGGATCACGCATGAATTTCTCCGACGTCGTTGTCTTCGATGGGGAGGGTGGTTCGAGTCACACTGCCGGAATGGAGCATCGGAAACAAGTCCTGCACGGAAATCCACAAAGGAATACGCCGATGCAATTCCGTATCTCGCCGAGCGGCCGCTCCCCGCGGATGTGTTCTGCTCGTCGGAAAGCGTACGGCTGAACCGTGCCAGGCTACCGGGGAAGGAATTGCCCGGTAGCGGGACGCAGCAGCGCCGCCAGTTCGCCGTCGATCGACACTCCCGGCGCGAGTTCTCGCACGGCGAAGTGATCGCCCCGGACGTCGAGAACGCCGATGTCCGCGATGACCGTCGTGACGCAGCCGCGTGCGGTCAGCGGGAGGCCGCAGCGGCGGACGAGTTTCAAGTTGCCGTCGCGGGTGCGGTGGGTCATCACCGCGAGCACCTTCTCGGCTCCACTGGCGAGATCCATCGCGCCGCCGATGCCCTTGACGACCGAGCCGCCGTCGGTCCAGTTCGCCAGGTCGCCCGCCACCGAGACTTGCATGGCCCCGAGCACCGCGACGTCGATGTGCCCGCCGCGGATCATGGCGAAGGAAGTGGCCGAGTCGAAGAACGAGGCACCGTTCACCGTGGTCACGGTCTCCTTCCCGGCGTTGATCAGATCCGGGTCTTCTCGCCCCGGGGCCGGGTGGCCGCCCAGGCCCAGGATTCCGTTCTCGGAGTGCAGCACGATGGGCCGGTCCCGGACGTGGTCGGCGATCAGCGTCGGGATGCCGATGCCGAGGTTGACGTGCTGGCCGTCGCGCAGCTCGGCAGCGGCGCGGGCGGCGATCTGCTCACGGGACCACGTCATGACGCACGTTTCCCTTCCTCGGCGACTCGCGGATGCGCGACCCGCAGCCGTTCGATCGGTTTGTGCATCCGCGCGCCGACGGGCAGCACCCGCGAAACGAACACGCCGGGCAGATGAACGTCGTCGGCGCCGATAGTGCCCGCGTCCACCACCCGCACCACCTCGACGACTGCGACCCGGGCCGCCATCGCGCACAGCGGATTGAAGTTGCGCGCCGAAGCGCGGAAGCGAAGATTGCCCTGAGTGTCCGCGACCTCGGCCCGGATCAGGGCGAGATCGGCGGTGAGACTGTGCTCGAGCAGGCATTCCCGGCCACCGACCCGCTCGACCCGGCGGGCCGTGGAGTATTCGGCCACCACTCCGGCAGTGCCGTAGCGCAGCGGAATGCCGCCTTCGGCCACGGCCGTGCCGACTCCGGTCGGCGTGTAGAACGCCGGGATCCCCGCACCGCCGGCGCGCAGCTTCTCGGCCAGCGTTCCTTGCGGGACGAGGTCCACGCTGAGCGATCCCCGCAGGTATTGGCTCAGGAACACCGTGTTGTCGCCGATGTAGGAGGCCGTGATGTGGGAAACCCGCCTCGCCCGGAGCAGCTCGGTGACCGCTGAAGTGTCCGGGCCGCAGTTGTTCGTGATGAGGTGCAGGTCGGTGGCTCCCGAGTCCAGCAGCGCCTCGAGCAGAGCCGCGGGCGTTCCGCACAGCCCGAACCCGCCGAGGGCGATCGTCTGCCCGTCGGCGACCGCGGCGAGTGCGTCCGCGGTGGTGTCAACGACTTTGTTCATCGTGTTCTCCCCGGGTGGTGAGGTCCTGCCAGGCACTGGTGCCGGTCGATTCGTCGAGCGCGGTGGAGAACTCGTCGACGGCGAAACTCCGGAACCGCTGCGCCGGTTCGGTCAGCTCGACATCGACCCGCCACGCCAGCCCGACCTCGCGGTAGGCGCCGGCGTCGGTGAGCGGGACCTCGACCAGGCCCGGGACCGGTGCCGGGGCAGCCGGCACGATGGCCACCCCCAGTCCGGCTGCGACCAGACCCCGCAGGGTGCTGATGCCGGCCGCCTCGAACGCGATCCGCGGTTCGAACCCGGCCGCCCGGCACAGGTCTGCCGCCATCTGCCGCATGTAGTTGCCCACGCCCAGGGTCACGAAATCATCGCTGGCCGCAGCGGCCAACGGCACTTCGGACTCCCCGGCGAGCACATGCGTTGCCGGTACCGCCAGGACCAGCCGCTGCTGACCCAGCCGGGCGACCTCGATGTCAGGCAGGGCCGGCAGCGGGGAGGTCAAGCACAATTCGACCTGGTCTTCGCGCAAGAGTCTCAGCAGCTGATCGGCGCTGTCCTGCACGAGGGAGAACTTGATCTGCGGTGCCCCTTCGGCGAACCGGCGCAGCAACAGCGGCACCGCCTGCTCGCCCAGCGTGTGCAAGAACCCCAGCCGAAGTCGCTCGTGGGCCGTGCGGACCTGCAGATCGTCGATGGCGGTGGTCAGCACCGCGAGGGCCTGCTGCACAGGCTTCACGAACTGCTCCCCGTCGGCCGTCAGCGTCATGCCACCCTGAGCACGGGTGTACAGCCGGACCCCGAGGACATTCTCGAGCCGCGCCAAGTGGCGGGTGACCGTGGGCTGCGGCACGCCCAGCGCCGCGGCGGCCTTGGTGACCTGTCCCTCTCGCGCCACCGCGGCAAATTGCACGAACATCGGGCACAGGGTATTCAACACTGCATCCGGATTCGAATCAGGCAGCTCATTCATTTGTGAATTCCAGTTATGCAAAAATGACTTCCGGATGGTTCTGGAATCATCGTTGACCCTCGTTTCTGGCTGCTGTTAGCATCCCACTCTAGGATAACGGGACGCCGTAAGGCAATAGCCGATAACTGGCATCGAATCCGCACAGGGGCCTCCTTCCCTTGCCTGGTCCCGATTTCGAGCCGATCAAATCATTGCGACCGGGCGCGGTCTGCCGCCCGAGAAAGGAAGACAATGACGACGGAAATGCTGGGCCGGGAAGCCGACCCGATGGATCTGTTCGAGATGCACGTCGCCGCCGGTTGGACCGACGGCCTGCCGGTCATCCCGCCGACCGCCCGCCGGGTGGCCGAGTTCGTCGAGCGCAGCGGGCGCGGGGCCGACGAGGTGATCGCCGAGATCGCCCCGCTGGGCGGGGCCGCGACGACCGAAAAGATCGCCGCCAACGCCGTGATGGCCGGCTGCGCGCCGGCGCACATGCCGGTGCTGATCGCGGCGATCGAGGCCGCGACCGCACCGTCGATGAACATCGGCGGCGTCCAGTGCTCGACGCACATGGCCTCGCCGCTGCTGGTGGTGCACGGGCCGATCCGGAACGAGCTGGGCATCAACTCGGGCGCCAACGTGTTCGGCCAGGGGGTGCGGGCGAACGCGACCCTGGGCCGCGCCCTGAAACTCGCGCTGGTGAACATCGGCGGCTCGCGTCCTGGTGAGGCGGACAAGGCCACGCTGGGGCAGCCCGGGAAGTTCACGTTCTGCATCGGGGAGAACGAAGAGGAGTCCCCGTGGGCCGGCCTGCACGTCGACCGCGGGTTGCGCGCCACGGACAGCGCGGTCACGCTCTACGGCGCGGAAGGCCCGCAGAACATCAACAACCAGGCCGCGGACAATCCGTTCGACATCCTGACCACGGTCGCGAGCATGATGACCAACCTCGGGTCGAACCACATCTTCATCCAGGGCGAGAGCTTCGTGGTGCTCTGCCCCGAACACGCCCGCATCATCGCCTCGGCCGGCTGGACCAAGGCCGACGTCCAGCATTTCCTGTTCCAGAACGCCACTCGCAGTCATCGCGAGATCAAGGCCGGCGGAATCCACGGCCGCAAAACGCAGAACTACACGACCTGGCCGCGCTGGGTCGATCGCGACGACCCCGATGCCCGCATTCCGGTCACCCGCCGCGTGAATGACATCACCGTCCTCGTCGCCGGTGGTCCGGGAAGGCATTCGGCGTATCTGCCCGGCTGGGGAACCCGGTCGGTCACTCGCAAGATCGAAGGATGAAAGGTCACCACATGTCTGCTGTCATCGCCGACATCGGAAACGACGAGAAGGCCGGCGCGGCCCGGTACCTGGTCGGAACGCTCGGCCTGGTCGATCCGACCGCTACCCCCCGCACCGTCGAGACCGCCGGTGCCGCCGCGCAGCGCCTGGCTTCGCTCGCCGGCGCCCACGGTGTGCTGCTGGACAACACGAAGGGCAACGCCGGACCGCTGCTGCGCCACGTCGGCAACCTGCTCGAGAAGAAGTACGGGGTGCAGCCGATGGACATGGCTCGCAAGCTCGTCTACTCGCGCCCGGCCGATCCATCGCTGCTCGACGAGCTCTCCCAGGACTACGACTTCGTGGTCACCGGGGTCGGTGCGTGCGGGTCGTGCACGTCCGGTTGCGTGCGGGACACAGTCGAACTCGAAGCCCGCGGGATTCCCACCGCCACCATCCACACCCAGGTCTTCATGAACTCCGCGGTCGCGCACAGCGCCGCGTTCGGGCGTCCGGACCTGCGGTTCGTGGAGGTCGAGCACCCGATCGCCGCCGTCAGCGACGACGAGTTGCAGCGCCGCGCCCTCGCCCTGGTGGACTCGGTCGCCGCGGTCCTGATCGGAGACGCGGCATGAGCATCCGCGAAGACGTCGAAAAGGCCCTGGACGGGCTGCGGCAAGGGTTTCAGGCCGACGGTGCGGATCTGACCGTGGAGAACGCGACGCCGGATCAGGTCACGCTCCGGCTGGTGGGCGGGGAAGAGACGTGCTGGGAATGCATCGTTCCCCCGCAGCAGCTGCGTGACGTGGTCGGCTCCGTGTTGCGCGACAGCATCGCCGCGCAGCCGGCGGTCGAGGTGATCGACCCACGCAGCGAGTGAGGCACGGCGGCCAGGGCACCTGCGTCACGCGATCCGCGTGCGCAGGCCCCGGCCGCCGCCCGTACGTCCACCCAACCCAGCCCAGCCCCGACCGGAGAAACGATTCCTGTGACCACACTCTCGGGCTCCCGTGCCGATACCCGGCAGCGGGCGCAGCCGGACCCCCACGACTTCCTCGATCTCGACGCGTCGTTGTCCGACGACGAACGCCTCATCCGGGACACCGTCCGGCAACTCGTGCGCCGTGACCTGCTCGACCGGATCCCCGCCGCTTACTCGGCCGGCCACCTGCCCGAGGGCTTTCCCGCCGCGGCCGGTGAGCTGGGTCTGCTCGGAATGCACCTGTCCGGGTACGGCTGCGCCGAAACCACCGCGGTGGCCTACGGCTTGGCCTGCCTCGAACTGGAAGCCGGTGATTCGGGGCTGCGCAGCTTCGTCTCGGTGCAGGGATCGCTGGCCATGTTCGCGATCCGGACCTACGGCAGCGAAGCACAGAAGCAGCGCTGGCTGCCCGAGATGGCGCGCGGAACCGCGATCGGCTGTTTCGGGCTGACCGAGCCGGACTCCGGCAGCGACCCGAGCTCGATGATCACCACCGCACGGTTCGAGCACGGCGAGTGGATCCTGAACGGCGCCAAGATGTGGATCACCAACGGCAGCATCGCCGACGTCGCCGTGGTGTGGGCGAAGACGCCGACCGGCGTCCGCGGGTTCGTGGTGCCCCGTGGCACCCCCGGCTTCTCAGCCCGAGACGTCGCGAACAAGATGTCGCTGCGGGCCTCGACCACTTCCGAGTTGCTCTTCCAGGACTGCCACCTGCCGGCCGAAGCCGTGCTGCCCGAGTCCGCCGGGCTACGCGCGCCGCTGTCTTGCCTGAACGAGGCGCGGTTCGGCATCGTCTGGGGCGCGGCCGGCGCCGCGCGGGCGTGTTTAGAGGCGGCCCTGGACTACGCGGGCGTGCGCACCCAGTTCGGCCGGCCGATCGCCGGGTTCCAGCTCACCCAGCAGAAGCTCGTCGTGATGGCCACCCAGGTCAACAATTCGCTGCTGCTCGCGCTGCACCTTGGCCGGCTCAAGGACGCCGGCCGGCTGCACCCGCACCAGGTCAGCTTCGGCAAGCGGCACAACGTCGCCGCCGCGCTGGAGGTCGCCCGCGAGGCCCGCACGATCCTGGGCGCCAACGGCATCACCGGCGAGTACCCCGTGATGCGGCACATGGCCAACCTCGAATCGGTCCTCACCTACGAAGGGACCGGGGAAATCCACACCCTCGTCGTCGGCCAGGCACTCACCGGCCTGAGCGCCTTCCACTGAACCCGGAGAACGATCATGGACTCGGTCCGCAACGTCATCATCGTCGGCGGCGGCCCCGCCGGCTACACCGCGGCGATCTACACCGCTCGGGCGAACCTCGCGCCGGTGGTGTTCGAAGGCAGTCAGTACGGCGGCGCGCTCATGCAGACCACCGAGGTCGAGAATTTCCCCGGTTTCGCCGACGGGATCCAGGGCCCCGAACTCATGGACACCATGCGCAAGCAAGCGGGCCGGTACGGCGCCGAACTCTTGGCCCAGGACGTGTCCGAGGTCGATCTGACGGGTGAGATCAAGACGGTCACCGCCGGCGGGCGGCAGTGGCGGGCCCGCACGGTCATCCTCGCGATGGGGTCGGCCTACCGCCGGCTGGGCCTGCCCGGCGAAGACCGGCTCGCCGGGCACGGCGTTTCCTGGTGCGCGACCTGCGACGGGTTCTTCTTCCGGGACCAGGACATCGCGGTCGTCGGCGGTGGTGACTCGGCGCTGGAGGAGGCGATGTTCCTGACCCGGTTCGCCGAGACCGTGACCGTCGTGCACCGCCGAGACACACTCAAGGCGTCCAAGATCATGCAACAGCGTGCTTTCGCCGAGAGCAAGATCCGGTTCCTCTGGAACGCCGTGGTCGAGGACGTCGCCGGCACCGAACAGGTCACTGGTCTCGCGGTGCGCGACACGGTCACCGGGTCCGCCTCGACCCTGCGCGTGAGCGGCGTGTTCGTCGCGATCGGACACGAGCCCCGCAGCGACCTGGTCCGCGGCCAGGTTTCCCTCGACGAGGCCGGGTACGTGGTGACGCAGGGCCGATCGACGCGGACCGACCTGCCCGGCGTCTTCGCCTGCGGCGACCTCGTCGATCACACCTACCGGCAAGCGATCACCGCGGCCGGCAGCGGCTGCAGCGCCGCCCTCGACGTCGAACGCCACCTCGCCGGCATCGAATGACCGTGCAGTCAACCGACTCTCATCAGGAAGCGAAGATGACCGAGAACACCACCGTAGTCACCGTCACCGACGACTCGTTCGCCGAGCTCGTCCTGAACCGCCCCGGGCCCGTCCTGGTGGATTTCTGGGCACCCTGGTGCGGGCCGTGCAAGAAGCTCGGCCCGGTGCTCGACGAAATCGCCGGGGACCACGGCGACAGGATCACCGTGGCCAAGCTCGACGTCGACGCGAATCCGCGGTCCGCCAAGGACTTCCACGTCCTGTCGTTGCCGACCATGCTCGTGTTCCGCGACGGTGACATCGTGCACCGCATCGTGGGCGCCAAGGCGAAAACCGAGCTGCTGGATGAGCTCGACGCCGTCCTGATCTCGGGTGATGAATGAGGCCGGCAGCGGGGGAAATGGTCGGTGTGGTCGGGTGCGGCCTGATGGGCGCCGGGATCGCGGAGGTCTGCGCGCGAGCCGGGCTGGACGTGGTGGTCGCCGAATCCGGTTCCGCCGCGGTGGATGCCGGACGGCGGCGGTTGGAGGCGTCGCTCGACCGGGCCGAGCGCAAGCGGAAGATTCCCAGCGCCGCCGACGTGCTGGAGCGGATCCGGGTGGTCGACGGCCTGGACGAGCTCGCCGACCGCACGCTCGTGATCGAAGCGATCCTGGAGAACGAAGCGGCCAAGGCGCAGGTGTTCCGGCAGCTGGACAAGATCGTCGAGGCACCGGACGCGGTCCTCGCCTCCAACACGTCGTCGATCCCGATCATGAAGCTGGGCACCGCGACAACCCGGCCCGCCCACGTCATCGGGATCCACTTCTTCAACCCCGTGCCGGTGCTGCCCTTGGTGGAGCTCGTGCCGAGCCTGCTGACCGGCGAGGAGACCACGCGAGCCGCACGGGCGTTCGTCGAGGACATGCTCGGAAAGCATTCGATCCTGGCCCAGGACAGGGCCGGGTTCGTGGTCAACGCCTTGCTGATCCCCTTCATTCTCGCGGCCATCCGGATGCTCGAGTCCGGGTTCGCCACGCGGGAGGACATCGACGAAGGGCTGGTCCGCGGTGCCGCGCACCCGCAGGGCCCGCTCGCCCTGGCGGACCTGATCGGGCTCGACACCACCCAAGCCGTGGCCGAATCGCTGTACGAGGAGTTCAAGGAACCGCTGTACGCCCCGCCGCCGCTGCTCGCCCGCATGGTGGATGCCGGCCTGCTCGGCCGCAAGAGCGGCCGCGGTTTCTACGCCTACGCCTGAACGGCCTCGCACGCCCGTGATCGAGAACAGGCTCACGTGGCGACTCGGTCAGGGTGCCACGACGTCGTAGGTGTTCAAGACGTGGTCGCGAAACGCGCCCACAGCCGGGATGACGCTGTCCCCCACTCGCCACATCAACGCGATCTCCCGATCGACACTGGGGATCAACGGTATCTCTGTCGCTCCGTCGGGCACAGTGTCCTCGTCGGCAGGCAGCAGCGTCACGCCCAGCCCCACGGCGACGAGCCTGCGTACGGTGTCGACCTCTTCGCCCGCGAACGCCTGCTGGGGAGTGAAGCCGGCGGCGCGGCAGAGCTCATCGGTGAACTTCCGGAAGCCGAAGCCCTCTTTGAGCCCCACGAACTGTTCGTCGGCGAGGTCGCCGACCCGGATACCCGCGCGCCGCGCCAGTGGATGGCTCGCGGGTACCGTGGCGACGACCGGCTGCTTGCCGAGGACGACCTGTGCGAGATGCGTCTCGTCGTGCCGGCGGGTCATCAATGCCAGGTCGCACTGCCCGCTCTCCAGCTGCGCGAGCACCTCGTCCCCCGATCCTTGGGACAGGACGAACCGCACGTGCGGGTGCTGGAGGCGGAACGCGCGCAACAGGTCAGGAATCCGCCGTTGTCCCATCGTGGTCAGAAAGGCGAAGTTCACCTGGCCGCGCTCGGGATCGCCTTCATTTATGACCTGGCGGCATCCACTGCGCAGGTCTGCGACGGCGGACACGGCGCTGCGCACGAGATGTTCTCCCGCACGGGTGAGTCGTACCCCGCGGCCGTGCTTCACGACGACGGGCGCACCCAGGTCGACGCCCATCTGTGCAAGCCACCTGCTGGCAGTCGGCTGCGGGATCCCCAGCCGGTCCGCTGCCTCGGTGATGTTGCACTCCGAGTGGAGCAGCGCGAGCAGCAGCAGCCGGGGCGCCAGTGCCGCCGCCATTCTGTCCACTTCGGACCTGGTGTTGGGGTGCACGTCGCGACAGTGGCGTCAGGGCTCGATGTGAACCGGACCGGGCCTGGCCGCGTGATCGCCGGCGGGTCGCTCCTCGGACACGCCGTGGCGGCGGTTGCGCGGCAGGCTGATCGTGGTGATCAGGGTGATCACCGAAAGCGCGGCGATGTACCAGCCGAACCAGTTCTCGGCGCCGGCGCTCGCCAGCGCGGTCCCGATCGTCGAGACGGTGCCGCCGAAGATCGCGATCGAGAGCGAGTAGGGGAAGCCCATTCCGGCGACGCGGAAGCGTTGCGGGAACATCTGCACGAGAACCGCGGCCATGATCGAAGTGCCGAGAGAAGTGAACAGGAGTCCGATGATCTGCGCGGCGAGGACGCCGACGAATCCCGCGGACATCAGGTGCAGGAGCGGCACGGTGCCGACCGCGGTGGAGATCGCGAACGCGTACATGATCGGGCGCGTGCCGATCCTGTCGGCGAGCAGGCCCACCAAGGGCGCGGCGACGGTGTAGACGGCCAGTCCGATCAGGCTCGCGACCATCGCCGCCGAGGCGCCGAGGTCGGTCATCACGCTCGCGTACGTGGGGAAGTAGGTCGTCCACAAGTACACGCTGCCGCCGATGCCCGCGACGAGCCCCACCACCTGCACCGTTTGCACGGGGTGCCGGCGCATCGCCTCGAACAGCCCTGGTTTCTCCGCCCGAGTGTCCTTTCCGGACGAGGTTTCGGCCTGCTCCAGGGTTTCTTGGGACCGGTGCCGGATCCACCAGGCGACAACCGCGATGACGGCACCGAGCGCGAACGGAATGCGCCACCCGTAGCTGCGCATCGCGTCATCGCCCAGCACCCCGGCCAGCAAGGCCACCACGCCGAGCGCGACCATCTTGCCGATGCTCGAACTGACGAACATGAAACTGGAGAACAGTCCCCGCCGGTTCGCCGGCGCGGATTCGACGAGGAAGGCGGCGGCCGCGGTGTACTCGCCACCGGTGGACAGGCCTTGGAGAATGCGCGCCACGACCAGCACGATCGGTGCGCCGATGCCGATTTGCGCGTAGGTGGGGGTGATCGCGATGAGCAAGCTCGCCGCGCCCATCATCCACACACTCATGGTCATCGCCGCGCGACGGCCGTAGCGGTCCGCGAAGACACCGATCACCAGGCCGGCGATCGGCCGGACGAGGAAGCCGGCGGCGAAGACGCCGAATGCACTCAGGAGGGGCACCAGCTGAGAGCCGGACGACGAGGGGAAGAACTGACCGGCGAAGTAGATCGCCAGGTACGAGTAGATGAGGAAATCGAAGAATTCGACGAAATGGCCGACCGCGCCCGCGAGGAGTTGCCGGGCCGGGCGTCGGGCGGTGGTGGCTGAGCTTGCCATGTGTGGTCCTCCTGGCGAAGGACACTCGGTTGCGCTACGCGCTCCCCGGTGTCGACGCTGACGTGGGTGGGCTGTGCAGGCTGGTATGGCGTGAGAAGTGGCGGTGGAGCGGGCCGGCCTAGCCGGGCAGCGGCGGTGGTACCCGGCGATAGGTGGCCGGGGTGTGCGACAGCTGGATCGGGCAGGCGACCTGGGGGTAGGGCGTGCCGGTGTCGGGGCACGTGATCGAGACGACGGCGTCGAGATCCAGTGAGGTGGCCAGCTCGAAGGCCTGGTTCAGGTCGTTGATCGGACTGCAGGGAACTCCGGCCCCGCGCAGGAGGTCGAACCACTGGTCCGCCGGTGCCCGGCTCAGTGTCTGCTCGAGCTCCTTGACGAGCTGCTGCCGGTTGAGCACCCGCTGGGGGTTGGTGGCGAACCGCTCGTCGCTGATCAGGTCCGCCCGGTCGATCGACCGCGCCAGTGCCGCGAACAGCTTGTCGTTCGCGGCGGCAATGGCCAGCGGCCGGTCCGCTGTTTTCATCGTCTCGTAGGGCGCGATGCTGGGATGCCGGTTGCCCAGCGGCTTGGGGACGTGCCCGGTCGCGACGTAGGCGGAGGCCTGGTTGGCGAGCGCCGAAAGCAACGAGGAGAACAGGTTGACCTCGATGTGCTGGCCGGCACCGGTTTCGTCGCGGTGCCGGAGCGCGGCGAGGATTCCGGTGACGGCGTGCAAGCCGCAGATCACGTCGACGAGCGCGACGCCGGTCTTGATCGGCGTCGCGTCGTCGGGGCCCGTGATGCTCATGAGCCCGCCGGCCGCCTGGACGATCAGGTCGTAGCCGGGCAGGTCCGCGCCGCCCGCTGCCCCGAATCCGCTGATCGAGCAGTACACGAGCTCAGGCCGCTCGGCGGCGAGTTGGGCGTAGCCGAGGCCGAAGCGTTCCATCGTGCCCGGACGGAAGTTCTGCACGACCACATCGGACTGTTCGATGAGCGCTCGTGCCCGGGCGCGGCCCGGCTCGGTGCCGAGGTCGACGCCTTCGACCGACTTGTTGCGGTTCGCGCCGAGGTAGTAGGTGGCCTGGCCCTCGTACCACGGCGGTCCCCACGACCGGGTTTCGTCGCCGACGCCCGGGCGTTCGATCTTGATCACTTCGGCGCCGAGGTCGCCGAGCAGCATCGTGGCGTAGGGACCGGACAGGACGCGGGTGAAGTCGGCGATGCGCAAGCCGCCGAGTGCACCGGTGCCGCTCACGTGAACGCCCCGATGCCGGTCAGCGCCTGGCCGACGGTGAGCTGGTGGATCTCGGAGGTGCCCTCGTAAGTCAGGACGGACTCGAGGTTGTTGGCGTGCCGGATCACCGGGTACTCGAGGGTGATGCCGTTCGCGGCGAGAATGGTTCGGCACTGGCGGGCGATGGCGAGCGATTCGCGCACGTTGTTCAGCTTGCCGACGCTGATCTGGTGCGGCCTGATCCGGCCTGCGTCTTTGAGCCGGCCCAGCCGCAGTGCGAGCAGCATGGCCTTGTCCAGCTCGACCGCCATGTCGGCGAGCTTGGCCTGGGTCAGCTGGAAACCGGCCAGCGGGCGGTCGAAAACCGGGCGGTTGATCGCGTAGTCGATCGCGGTTTCCAGGCATTCCCGAGCCGCTCCGGGTGCGCCGAACACGATCCCGAACCGCGCCTCGTTCAGGCAGGTCAGTGGCCCCGACAACCCGGCTGCCTCCGGCAGGACGGCGTCGGCGGGAAGCCGCACGTCCTCCAGCACAAGCTCGGACGTGACCGATGCGCGCAGCGACATCTTCCGCGTGATCTCGGGTGCGCTGAATCCCGGGGCGTCGGTGGGCACGACGAAGCCCCGGATCCGTTCGTCGGTCTGCGCCCACACCACCGCGACGTCGGCGACAGACCCGTTGGTGATCCACATCTTGGTGCCGTTGAGGATCCAGTCGTCGCCGTCTCGTTTGGCGTTGGTGCGCATGCCCGCGGGGTTGGAGCCGTAGTCGGGCTCGGTCAGGCCGAAGCACCCGATGGCCCGGCCGGCGGCCAGCTCGGGGAGCCACCGGCCCTTCTGCTCCTCGGAGCCGAAGCGGTGGATGGCGAACATGGCCAAGGATCCTTGGACCGAGACCAGGCTGCGGATCCCCGAGTCGGCCGCCTCCAGTTCGTGGCACGCCAATCCGTAGGCAGTGGCGCTCGTGCCCGCGCAGCCATACCCCTGCAGGTGCATGCCCAGCACGCCGAGCTCGCCCAGTTCCCGGGCGAGGTCGCGAATCGGCAGGTGCGCCTGCTCGAACCAGGTCGCCATGTGCGGCCGCACCCGGTCGTCGCAGAAGCGCCGCACGGCGTCGCGGATGTCCTTTTCCTCGTCACCGATTTCCTCGTCGAGTGCCAGGAGATCCAGTGGTCGGACGGGGCTGGGGGCAGTCATCACACGCTCCCTGAGGTCGATGCCGCCGGTTCGGCGAGCTCGGAGGCCGGCACGAGGTCATGGGCGAGCTCCTCGAGCCACCGCTCGGCGTCGAGCGCGGCCATGCACCCACTGCCGGCCGAGGTGATCGCCTGGCGGTACACCGGGTCCTGCACGTCGCCGCAGGCGAACACGCCCGGCACGGTGGTGGCCGAGCCGCGACGGGTGACGAGGTAACCGAGGTCGTCCAGCTCCAGCTGCCCGTCGAAGACCGCGGTGTTGGGCAGGTGGCCGATGGCCAGGAACAGGCCGGTGACCGGAAGAACGTCGTGGCTGCCGGTCGTGGTGTCACGCAGCCGCACGCCCTCGAGACGATCGTTTCCGACGAACTCGTCGAGGACGCTGTTCCACCGCACCGTGATCTTGGGCTCTCGCTCAGCCCTCGCCTGCAGGATCTTCGAAGCCCGGAGCTCGTCGCGGCGGTGGATGATCGTGACCGAGCGCGCGAATCTCGACAGGAACAGTGCCTCCTCCAGCGCGGAGTCTCCCCCGCCGACGACGGCGATGTCGTGGCCGCGGAAGAAGAATCCGTCGCACGTGGCGCAGGTCGACACGCCGCGCCCGATGAGGTCCTGCTCGCGGGGAAGCCCGAGCATCCTGGTTCGCGAACCGGTCGCGACGATCACCGAGCGCGCGCTGAACGCTCCGGCGTCGCCGCTGACCTCGACGTGGAACGGGGATCGGTCCAGTTTGACCCGGGCGGCTTTGCCCGGAACGAGACGAGCACCGAACTTGGTGGCCTGCTCGCGCAGATCCGTGATCAGTTGCGGGCCGGTCACCCCGTTCGGGAATCCCGGGTAGTTCTCCACGTCGGTGGTCAGCATCAGCTGGCCGCCGGGCTGGTCCGAAGTGGAGGACGGCTCGCCCTCCAGAACCACCACCGTCAAGGCGGCCCGTGCGGTGTAGATCGCGGCGGTGAGGCCGGCCGGCCCGCCACCCACGATCAGAACGTCGGTTTGGTCTGTCATCTCGACTCCGATCCGAGGTCAGGCGCCGGCGGCCGGACGCGCGCCGGTGACCCAGATCGACAGGGCCTGCGGGGCCACTTCGCGGGCCCGGCCGCTCAACAGGTCCGGAGCGAGCGACGAGATGGGGTGGGTGATCACGACCGGCTCCAGATCGTCCATCCCGTGCGCACGCTTCTGCAGAGTCGCTTCGCGCTCGAACTCGGTGGTCACGATGACCGCGGCGGGAAGACCACGCAGCTCCATCTGGATGCCGTCGTTGACGCAGGAGGACGTGCACGAGCCGCAGTCACCGATCGCGGTGAGCACGATGTCGTTCTCGGCCGCGATCCGGTCGAGCAGGGCCGGCTCGGCGTCGGAGGAGAAGTGGTGCTTGTCGTAGAAGTTCACGCTGTCGAATTTCGCGCCGAGCTCTTCCATCTGGGCCACGGACTGGCGCAGCAGCTTGGAGGCGTTCCACTTCGTGTTGTTGAGGACGGCCAGCCGGCTGCCCTTGATCTCCGGTACGCGGGGGGCGCATTCCTGCGCTGCGGCCTCAACGCTGCCGGTCGGATCGAAGGTGATGAAAGAATCCATGTCGGTCGTTCTCCGTTCGGGTGCGGTGGATGGCGTGGCGGTCGGCGTCAGAGGCGGCAGGTGCCGTCGGAACAGTCCGGCCCGTCGGCCAGCTTCGGGAGTTCGCCCTGGACGTTCTCGATCGGCTGCAGCACCGGCACCGTGGCCCGGCTCCACCCGGGCAGGACCGCCGAGAAGCGGCCGGCGAGGCCACCCGCGACGAAGAGGTGCAGGTCGTCAGGCGTCTCCACGATCGGGGCCGGCGAATCGAGATCGCGGCGGTACCACTTGGGCAGATTGCGGTTGTAGACCTTGCCGTGGCGGTGGTTGTGCGCGATCTCGCCGAACCTGTTCGCGCTGTTCATCCACAGGTAGCTGCGCACGTCGTGCCGCGTCCAACCGTGCTTGTTGATCGTTTCCGCGTGCTCCGGGCCGATGACGATCGTGCAGCTGCCGCCGAGCACGCTGTTGTTGTGCGCGATGGTGCGCATGCCGGAGGCGATGCTGTCGAGGATGCCCTCGGGGTCGTCCGACACGTGGTTGGTCACACTGTGCGGAGCCTCGGCCGCGATCGCGAACACCGTGCTGTCTTCCGGGGCGAAGCCGTGCTCGACGTGGTACGGAGCCCACGGGCTCGCTTCCTCGTTTTCGGCGATGCAGAACGTGTACTTGCCCGGGTGCCCCAGCGTGCTCTTGTCGAGGTCACCGGGGACTCCCCCGCCGACCGCGAGCATGACGAGCCGGATCGCGCGGCCGATCGTCGCGTTGGCCCGGTTGCCGGACCCGAAGACGTTGCCTCCGGAGTTCATGCCGATCGCGGTGCGGATCGGTCCGTTGACCACCAAGAGTGGTGAGGTGACGTGCGTAGTCGCCTGCAGGCCGTTGAGGTTGAAGCGCGGTTCGCAGACGGCGTGCACCGCGGCCTTCACCACCGGCGCGTACTCGGGCTTGCATCCGGCCAGAACCATGTTCACCGCGAGCACCTGGCGGGTCAGGGTTCCCCACCGGGGCGGAACCCGCCCCTCGACCACCGAACCGTCACCGCCCAGCGCCTCGACCATCTGCTCGACCAGTTCGGGAGTCGGCGGGACAACCGGAAGCCCGTCGCTCCACGGCTGCTCGAAGTAGTGCTCCACGAGCCCGGCGGCGCTTCGCTCTTCCTGGGCCAGCGTCATGACTGCCTGCCTTCACACGTCGTTGTTGTGGGTCTGTCTCGAACGCTAGAAGCGGCCTATCATTGCGTCTAGTGAAAGATTTTCTTCAAATCAGTTCCCTGTAGGAATGAGTCCTCAATGGAGCTTCGAGACCTGGAGGTCTTCCTCGCGTGCGCCCGCTCCGAGCACTTCGGACGGGCGGCCGACGCCCGGCACATGTCACAGTCGGCGGTCAGCAAGGCCGTGGGCCGAGTCGAAGAGGAGCTGGGAATCCCGTTGTTCGACCGGCAAGGGAGAGTCGTGCGGCTCAACCGCTACGGCGAACTGTTCCGCGCACACGTGGAAGACGCGATGCGGTCACTGGAGGCAGGTCGTGCTGCCGTCACGGACGCGACAGACCCCGAGCGTGGAGAAGTAGCCCTGGCCTTCGTGCCCAGCCTCGGACCGATCTTGATCCCAGGATTGGTCCAGAAGTTTCGCACCACCTTTCCCGCGGTCAGGTTCCTGCTGTCCCAAGGCGGTGCGGAACACGTTGTCGCGATGCTCGAGAGCGGGCAGGTCGATCTCGGTCTCACCTCACCCGATCCGGCTCGCCCGGGCGTCGAGTGGACTCCACTGTGGACCGAGCGACTGGTGCTGGTGACCCCTCCGGGCGAACCCACGGGCGGAGGCGAGGGACCGGTTCGGCTGCGCGACGTGGCGGACCGCCCCTTCGTCGCGCTCAAAACCGGTTACGGTCTGCGCCAGATCACCGACGCCCTCTGCGCCGAGGCCGACGTCCGGCCGAGGATCGTGTTCGAAGGAGCCGACGTACCGACTGTGCGCGGGCTGGTGGGCGCCGGCCTCGGCATCGCAGTCCTGCCACCGGCCGTCGGGCCGGAGAGACGCTGGAGTCCGCCCGAGACCGAGCTGGCCGACTCCGGTGCCCAGCGCACGATCGGGATCGCCCGAGTCCGCGGCCGTTACCTCCCCGTCGCGGCTCACCGGCTTCGAGAGCTGCTGATCGAGGAACATTTCCATCTGCTGAGGACACAGTTCAGCGACGGAGCAATAGATGAACCGTGACGGCAGGTTCCATCGGCACGGCGGGTCCGTCGCGGCCGTTGGCCTCAGGGACGCGACGCGAGCGCCAGATCGACCGCGGCTTCGGCGTGCGCGAGCGTCGTGTCGATGACGGGCACGGCACTGTCCTGAGGTTCGACGAGCAATCCGAACTCGGTGCAGCCGAGGATGATCACCTCGGCGCCGCGACCCACCAGGTCGGCGATCGCCGCAGTGAACTTGCGTCGGGTCCCGGGCAGGAAGATGCCCTTGGCCAGCTCCTCGTACAGGGCATTGTGCACGTTCTCCGCGTGGTCGCCCTCGGCAACCAACACCTCGCGACCGTACTTTTGCCGCAGTCGGTCAGTGAAATAGCTGCCGGCCATGGTGTAGCGGCTTCCGAGCAACCCGACGGTGCGAAATCCTCCTTCGAGCACCTTGCGAGCCGCCGGGTCCACGATGTGGACGAACGGCAACCCGACGGCCGCCTCCACCTGATCGGCGGCCGTGTGCACGGTGTTGCACGCAATCAGAAAAAAATCCGCCCCCGCGGCTTTCAGCACCTTGCCCTGGATGGCCAGCAGATCGCCGACCCGATCCCAGCGACCGAGCCGCTGATGGTGCTCCATCTCCTCGAAGTCGGTCTGGGCCAGCACGACGTTCGCACTGTGCAGCCCACCGTCGCCAAGACGCCGGCTGACCAACTCGTTGATGACACGGTAGTACACGATCGAACTCGGCCAGGCGAGGCCGCCGACGATCCCGATCTTTTTCATTCCGACACTCCTGTGTGGACGGCTTCCCGGCCGCCGAGTCGCGTTCAGCGAAGATCTCCGAGATGACCTGCTCGTCACGAAGCGATGTCGACCGTGGGATCCAGTCGAACGTCGATCACCAAGGGGCCACCGAGGTTCTCGGTCAGACTCTCGACCTCGTCCAGCTCTTCCAGCTTTCTGATGGAAACCGCTCGCGCGCCCAGTCCCTGCGCCACACCGCGGATATCGGGCCAGGACATGAAGGAATGCGCGGGGTCGATGCCGTATGCCGTCAGTTTGTGGTACTCGGCCCCGTACGCGCCGTCGTTGAACACCAAGACGATGAGCGGGAGGTTTTCGCGTACCGCGGTGGCCAGTTCCGCTGGATTCATCATGAAACCGCCGTCGCCGATGGCACAGACAGTCGGCTCGTCGGGACGAGCGAACGCCATACCCACGGCGCCGGCCAAGCCCAGACCGACGGCCCCGAAGCCGCCCATCGCGGTGAAACCACGAGGATCGGGAACGTGGATGTACGGCCACGCCGCATGCACGAACCGGCCGCTGTCACTCACCATGTTCCGCCGAGCCGGCAGCAGGCCGTCCAGGCGGATGGCCGCGGTTCGGATGTCGACGGTGTCATGGCCCGAAGTGTCGGCGAAGTCCACACCGGGCTCGAATTCGGACAGTCCTGTTCGGATCTTCTCCAGCCACGCCCGGTTCGGCGCATGACCGCTCTCGCCCAATGCGGCAGCCATCGCCGAGGCCACTTCGCGGGCGTCGCCGACGACGGTCTCCGCAACCGCCGTGTACCAGCCGAACCGGTTCGGATCGTGATCGATCTGGACGATTTTCTTCCCGGCGAAGAGCTCGCCCCGAGAGGAGGTGTACACGTTGAGGCTCGCGCCGAAGGCGATGATGCAATCGGATTCGGCGAGTGCCGTGACGGCGGGGCCGTGTGCGAGGCTGCCGCAGATTCCCAGATTTGCCGGATGCCCGACGAACAAGTCCTTCGCCAGCACCGATGTCGCGAGTGGGGCCGCGAGAACGTCGGAGAGCGCCGTCAGCGATTCGCGCGCGCCCGACACGACCGCGCCCCGGCCGGCGAGCACGACCGGCCGGTTCGACGCCGCGACAAGCCCGAGCGCCGAGTCGAGTTGCTCCGCGCCGGGAGTGGCCGTGGCGTGCCGGACAGGCGGTTGAACGGCCTGGAGATCCTCGATGTCCGACTGCAGCATGCGGTGCGGAATGTTGAGCACGACCGGCCGCCGGTCGGCCAGAGTTCGCCGCAGCGCCCGTTCGAGGTCGCGGATCAGCGTCTCCGGCCGATAGACGCGCTCATAGCCGGCGTCCGCCGTCGCGGCGAAGGCCGACAGGTCAAGCCGCTGGAAATGTGTCGGCTCCGGGGGCGTGTCGCCGGTGAGGACCAGTACGGAGCTACGGCTTCGCGCCGCCTCCACGAGCGAGGTCATCGTATTGGTCAATCCGGGCCCATGCGTCACCGTCGCGATCCCGACCCGGCCGGTGGCCCGTGACCAGCTGTCGGCCATGGCGACCGCGCCGCTCTCGTGCGCAGCGGCGACGAACTTTCCACCGCGCTCCCGGAACTCCGCCACGTAGGCCATGTTCGCGTCGCCCATCACACCGAACATCGGACGGATCTCCAGATCGACCAATGCCGCGGCAAGGGCCCGGTAGAGCTGCATGTCACTTCCCTCGTGGGCTGCGGAGATTCGCGGGTCAGCCGAGGCTCCGTGTCCCCCGCCGGCTACCCCGACGCTAACCGCCGCAAAGTTATCCGTCCAAGACAGATGCGGTCTTCTCTCATATCCTGTGGATATGACCATGGCCGATCCCGAGATGCGCCTCCTTCGGTACTTCGTCGCGGTCGCGGAGGAACGTCACTTCGGCCGAGCGGCCGAGCGCTTGCACATCGCGCAGCCGCCGCTGAGCCAGCAGATCCGCAAGCTGGAACACCAGCTCGGCGTCGAACTCATCGATCGCTCGCGCCGGCCCATCGAACTCACCGACGCCGGCGAGGCGCTTTTCCAGGAAGCACGCCTTGCCCTCGTGCACAGTGAGCGGGCGTTCGCAGCAGCCCGCAGGGCGGCGACCGGACACCTCGGCCACGTTCGGATCGGCGCCTTGCAGGCGGCGGTCAACAGCATGCTGTCCTACGTCATCCGCGAGCATCGCCGCGAGTATCCCGACGTCACGCTCGACCTGGCCGAGCTGGGCACCCGTGAGCAGACGGCTCAGCTCCTCGAACACAAACTCGACATCGGCTTCCTCCGCGGCCCCGTCGACGAACCCACTCTCACCGTCGAGACCCTCATCGAGGACCCGTTGGCCGCGGTTGTACCGGACGAACACCCGCTCGGCAGCGCGGGCCTGATCGATCCCGCGCTCCTCGCCGACGAGCCACTGGTCCTCTGGACCCGAACCCCGGCCACCACAATGTTCGCCGATGTCGTCGAGCTGTTCCGCCGGCACGACATCCAGCCCCGTGTCGCCGTGGAATCCTCACGAATCCAGACCATTCTCGCCCTGGTGGCAGCAGGCACCGGCATCGCGGTCCTACCGACTTCCTTCGTCAACCTCGGCCGCCACGGAGTCCGCTTCATCCCGCTGCGGGAACCGCTCCCGTACCGGCCGCTCGCCCTCGCCTGGCGCACCGACGACCAATCCCCGAGTCTCACCGGCTTCGTCACCGTCGCCCGGAAGGCGACATCCGACTATCTGGTGGACCTGATCCGGCGACACCCCCAGCTCCGAACAGCGCGGACTTCGCACCCGGACCACGGGGGCAAGACCTGACCATCAGGACGAGGGAAGACGCACTTGCTGCCGTTGACGTAGGTGGCGCTGTCGTATCGGCTGATCGTGGTCGGCGAGGCACTCAAGTCGGGGCGCTGCAGGGGTGCTTCGAGCGCGAAGCAGAGGCCCGTTTCGAAGAATCCGCGCAGACGGCCGGGCGGGGTCACCGCTCGGCCGTCCAGCCCGGACGACCTGTGCCTACTCCCCCGATTCCGCCGCCGGCTTGATCGTGCGGCCCAGGGTCGCCGCTGCGAGCAGGGCTGCGACGACGGCCGCGATACCGCTGATGAGGTAGCCGAGCGAGTAGCCGTGTCCGAGCGCGTCCACGGCGAGTGGAACGGCTCCGGCGTGGGGCGCCGTCGGCGGGGCCGAGTTCACCGCCAGCGGACCGCCCGCCTTCGCCACGGCCGCGGCGGCTGCTTTGGCGTGGGCCGGCAGCGCACTGGCCGCGAGCGAGGTGGTGAAGTCCCCCGCTGCCCGGCTCAGCGCCACCGCGCTGATCACGGCCGGGCCCAGGGTGAATCCGAAGTCCCGCAGCAGGCTGGTCGCCCCGCTCGCCATGCCCGCGAGCCGCACCGGCACGGTGTTGACCGCGACCGCGCTGATCGACGTCACCGTCAGCGCGAACCCCAGTCCCACCGCCAGCAGGGGCCCCACCAGCGAGCCCAGGCTTCGGTCCGTGATGGAGACCGTCGACGCCCAGAGATCGCCGGCGCCGGTGAGCAGCAAACCGCCGCTGAGGATCCAGCGCGGGCTGACGTGCTCGATCAGCCGGGAGGTCAGCGGGGCGACGACGAGCGTCACCCCGTTGAGGACCACGAACGCGGCCGCGGCGAGCAGCGGGCTCTGGTGCTGGACCGGGCCGAGCCGGATGCTGGTGCTGTAGGCCGTGGCCACGAAGCTGAACATGCCGACCACGGTCACGAAAGCCGACACCGTGAACGCCCGGTTGCGGAACACGTCGAGCCGGAGCAAGGGGGCCGGCGAACGCAGTTCGACCACCACGAACAGCGCGAGGAACACCGCGGCGATCACGAACGCCGCCACCACGGCCGTGCTGCCCCAGCCGTCCGTCCCGCCTTGGATGACCGCGTACATCAGCGCGAACAACCCGATCGCGATCGTGATCTGGCCCGGCCAGTCGAGCGACCGGCCTTCGGGAGCACGCGAGTCCGCCGCGAACAGGCTCACGACGCCGCTCAGCGCGGACAGCACGATCACGACGACGAACGCCCATTTCCAGGATCCGTTGTCGGCGGAGATCCCCGAGATCACCGGGGCCAGCGCGGCGCCGGCGGCCAGCGATGCGGCCCACAGCGTGACACCGCGCGCGCGTTCGTGGCCTGTGCGGGTCCCGATGGCGACCACGGCCAGCGAGGTGGGGAACAGCGCGGCCGCACCGAGTCCCGCGATCGCCCTGCCGGTCCACAGCTGGGCCGTTCCGGCGGCGGTGGCCGTCACGAGGTGCCCGGCGATGAGCGCCACGGCACCCAGCACCAGGAGCCGTTTGCGGCCGAACTTGTCGCCCAGCACACCGAACGTGAGGGCGAGCGCGGTGACCGGGAGCAGGGAGGCGTCGGTGATCCAGGCGATCTCGCTGCCGTCGGCGTGCAGCCGGCTCTGGAAGAGTCCGTTGAGGACGGTCGGCATCGCGATGGTGATCTCGGCAACGCACACCGCCAGGCAGGCCGCGAACAACGTCGCGAAGCCCAGTTTCTTCTCAGGTCTTGACTTCGGAACGGCGACCACGCTGGCGCCGTCCTGTTCGTAGGTCGAGGAACTCATCTCCGCTGTCCTTTCAGCGTCGGTCCCAGGATCAGGAAGTGGGCAGCCGGTCGAGCAGCTCGGCGAACTTGGCCGCGACCCGGTCGCGCAGCTCGGGTGAGGCTTCCGCGACAGCGGGGAAATCGCGGCCGAACGGGCGGACCGCGGTGATCAGCGCGCGCGAGTTCGTGGTGGTCGCGCGATCGAGGCGCGGGTCGAGCGGGCCGCTCCACGTCCCGCGGATCAGGTCGATGTCCTGGGCCGGATCGCAGCGCGTGGACATGGCCCACAGCACGTCGAAGGTGTTGGTGGGGTCGATGTCGTCATCGACGACGACCACGAAACGGCCCAGGTACGAGCTGGACTGACACGACGCGGCGAGCAGCGCGGCTTGCTTCGCGTGCCCCGCGTAGGCCTGCTTGATCGAGACGACGGTGAACATCCGGGCCGCGCCGGCCTCGTGACACCACACGCCTTGCACCCCGGACAGGCCCGCACGCTCGATCTCGTCCCACACCATGCCGGCCTTCATCACGCACTTGCTGTAGGAGAAGTTCGACGGCGGACGAATCGGCGACGCGACGGTGAGGATCGGGTTGTCCCGGTGGTAGACGCGGCGAACGCGGACCACCGGTTGCTCGCTGCGGCCACCGGCGTAGTAGCCGGTGAACTCGCCGAACGGCCCTTCGGGCGCCGTCTCGCCGGGATGCAGCTCACCTTCGATCACGAACTCCGCGGCGGCGGGCATCGGCAGTCCGTACAGTTCGGAACGGACCACCTCGATCGGGGCGCCGCGGTGCCCGCCCGCGTAGTCGTATTCGGACAGTCCCCAGCGCAGCTCGTTGCCGGAAGCGAGGAACAGCAACGGGTCGTGGCCGCAGGAGATCAGCACCGGGCAGGGCTTGCCCTGGGCGAAGTACTTCTCTCGGATCTGCCGGCCCTGCTTGCCCGGCGAGATCCACAGCCCGGTCCGATCCGGGCCCTGGACCATCGCCCGGTACGTGCCGATGTTGACCCAGCCGTCGTCGGGATCCTGCATGATGACCAGGTCGTCGGTGCCCAGGTAGCGCCCGCCGTCGAGCTCGTGCAGCCGTGGCGCCGGGATCGCGGTCAGATCGATCTCGCCCTCGCGCAGGATGTTCTCCAGCACCGGACCGTTGTCCACTTCGGACGGCGGAATCGGCTTGTGGGTCTGCATCCGTTCGCGGTAGGAATTCACCGCTTCCAACGGGTGGTCCGGCCGCGGGAAGCCCATGGTCAACGCCAGGCGCTGGGCGGAGTTGGTCGCTCCGGAGAGCACGCGGAAACCTTTGCCGTCGCCGGTGAGCTTCTCGAACAGCAGCGCGGGAGCGCCCTCGCCGCCGCGGTGGGCGACCAGCTCGATCAACGTGCCCAGCTCCAGGTCCGGATCAGCCTCGGGGACCCGGACGAGCTGGCCGAGCTTGTCGATCCGGTCGACCAGTTCTCGCAAGTCCTCGTGGGGTTTGGGATAGTCGTTGTACACGCCTCACTCCTTTTGGCACGACGGTAGGCTGAACCCGTCCGGTCCCGGAATCTTGCCGTCCCACAATTCTTCTGTGCGGGACGGCACGATTCACTTCGGAGGCAGGCCGCCTCGAAGCGGAAAAATTCCCACGAAGTCCACAGTAGACCGGCACAGAATCCGCGCCGGAGTCTTCTCTCGTTCCACGCAGAGGGTCAGAACCAGCGCGGAAGCTCTGGCAACTCGCCACTTTCCGCGACCAAGCCGGCGGTTCCGCGGCCGGTCACCCAGCGCACGAGATCGGGCAGACCACTCGAAACGGTCGTACCACCCTCACCCAGGACGATCGGCGCCCGGCCCGTCGGGGCGAGCACCACGTGCACCGGCTCCTGCCGCCGTCGCCACCCCCGCAGCACATCGGCGAGCAGCTCGTCGAGCAGATCGCCGGGGAACTCCCGGGTGGTCGCGCCGTTGTTCAGGTCGAGGGCGTGCACCCACACTTCGCGGGTACGCATCCACGCCGTCTCCCGAACGGGCACCGATCGGCCCAGCGCGGTGCGGACCTCCGCGTCCCAGGAAGTGTCCGGCAGGTCGCGCCACTCGGTGTCGAGGTGTGCGGCGGCGTGAGCGACCAGGCTCCGCAGCGCGCGGGCCGGCAGGGTGGCCCCCGTGCGGATCTCCGACAGCCGTTGCTCCGCCGAGGCGTACATCGGGGTCTCGGCACCGGTCCGCGCCCAGGTGAGCAACCGGGTCAGCGCCCGGGCGTTGTAGCCGACGTGGGCGAGCACGTGCCGCCGGGACCAGCCCGGCAGCAGGCTGGGTTCGTCGAGCTCGGCGTCGGACAGTTCGCCGAGCTTGCGGGCGAAGTAGGCCGTGCCCCGCCGGGCCCAGAGCAGTTCGCGGGCGGGCGCGTGGGGCGAGTCGTAGCGGGCTCCGGGCCCCTGCCGTTCCCGCAGGGCCGCGCGCGCCGCGTCCTCGGAGGTGACGCTCATGCGCCGGCCGCGGCTCGTTCCGGCCCGCCGCTCACCTTTTCCGCCACCGCGACGTTGACCAGCTCTCCGATTCCGTCGATGCGCGTGGTCAGCGTCTGCCCTGGTGCGAGGTAGCGCGGGGGCTTGCGCGCGTGCCCCACACCACCGGGGGTTCCGGTGGCGATGACATCACCCGGCTGCAAGGTGACGATCGTGGAGATGTAGCGCACCAGTTCCACGGCGTCGAACACGAGGTCGTCGAGCGGGGTCCGCTGCAGTTCCTCGCCGTCGACCGACGTGACCAGCTGGGCGCCGGGGGCCAGCTCGTCCGGTGTCACGAGCACCGGCCCGAGTGGCGTGCTGTTCTCCCACGTCTTGCCCTGGAACCACTGGGCCGTGCGGTACTGGTAGTCGCGCATGGTGACGTCGTTGAGCACCGAGTACCCGGCGATGGCCGACACCGCTTCTTCGGCCGAGGCCCGGCGCACGCTCGTGCCGATGACGACCGCGAGCTCACCTTCCCAGTCGACCCGGTCGGATTCCGGCGGCAGCAGGATCTCGTCACGCGGCCCGATCAGCGCTTCGGGGTACTTGGCGAACAACGTGGGGAACTCCGGGAGCTCGCGACCCATCTCGAGAATGTGATTGCGGTAGTTCAGCCCCACGCACACGATCTTGCCGGGCCGCGGCACGACCGGCGCGAGATCCGCGGTGGCGTAGTCGTGCCGCGCACCGTCCGCGGCTGCGGCCACGTCCAGGCCACCCGCCCGCAGGAGGGCGCCGACGTCGGTAAATCCCGTCTCGATCGCCGTGGTGCCGGTTATCCGCACGGCGGCGGTCGTCCCGCCGACCCGGATCGTCGCCAGTCTCATCGGTCTTCTCCTTCGACATGGGTGCGGTGGAAGTGCAGGCGCTCCATGATCGGAGCGTCCGAGAAGCGGAAGAGGTCGAACGCGCTCTCGGCGCGCAGGGACCAAGGCACCCAGGAGGGCACGACGAACAGGTCGCCCTTTTCCAGCCGGTGTTCGACGCCGTCCAGGACCACCTCACCTCGACCCTCGAAAACCTGCAACACGCTGGAGCCGACCTCGCGCCGCGCCCGCGTCTCGACGCCCGCTCGCAACCGGTGGAACTCGGCCCGGATCGTCGGCATCACGTCGCCGCCGGTGGTCGGGTTGACGTAGCGCACCGCGGCGTGGCCCGGCCCGACGGTCGCCGGCTGGCCCTCGTCCTCGAGCAGGAGCTGTTCGGTCAGCGCCGCGTCGGTGTGTACCCAGCGGTAGGCGGCGATCGGTGAGGACACCGTGTCCTGCAGCCCGGAGAGGGGACGCAGACCCGGGTGTCCCCACAACCGCTCGCTGCGGGAGAAGTTCGGCGTCGCGTCGTCGGTGACCCGATCCGCGCCGAACTCGAAGAAGCCGACGTCGGCGTAGTGCGTGAACGGGATGTCCAGACCGTCGATCCAGGCCATCGGCTGGTCGGTTTCGTTGTGGTGGCCGTGAAAACGCCAGCCGGGGGTGAGCAGGAAATCGCCGCGGGACATGCGCACCGGATCACCGTCCACGACCGTCCACACGCCTTCACCCTCCACGACGAAGCGGAAGGCGTTCTGGGAATGCCGGTGCTCGGGCGCCACTTCCTTCGGGCCGAGGTACTGGATCGCCGCCCACAGGGTCGGGCTCGCGTAGGCGAGACCGGGGAGGCCGGGGTTGGCCAGCGCGATGGCGCGGCGCTCACCGCCACGCCCGACAGGCACCAGCTCACCGGCACGCTGCGCCAGGGGGTAGAGCGTCGACCACCGCCACACGTGCGGCAGCGCCTTCGGTTTCGGGTGCATCGGCATGAGGTCGTCGATCTGCGTCCACAGTGGAATGAGGTGCTCGGACTCGAAGTCCCGGTACAGCTCGGCCAGCTCCGGACTTTCCCCACTGGTCATCTCGTTCGCGGCCGGGCCACGGCCGATCACCTGCTCCGTCTCCGGGGACATGCGCGCTCCTCTGGTGTTCGGCGGTCTTCCCGGAGCGTAGGCAGAGTCTTCCGGACAACGCAAAGGCGACGTATGGTTTTTCTGTGGAGCAGAATTCCGGGCACCGAATCGAAGCGGTCGACCGCGCGCTCACGCTGCTGACCCTGCTGTCCGAACGCGGCCACGTCACCGTGACCGAGGCGAGCCGGGAACTGGGTGTGGCGCCCTCGAGTGCGCATCGGCTGTTGTCGACACTGTGCCACCGCGGGTTCGCGGTGCGCGGGGACAAGCGGCAGTACCGGCCCGGACCGGAACTGCTCGCGCTGGCCACCCCCGGCTGGGCGCCGCCGCTGGCCGACCGGGTTCGGCCGTACCTCGAGCGCCTTCACGCGGACGTCGGCGAGACCGTGCACCTGATGGTCCGCGCCGCGGCCGACATCCGGTTCGTCGACGGCATCGAGAGTCACCATCCGCTGAGGGTGGGCCTGCGGACCGGCGCACGAATGCCGGCGTACTGCACGTCCGGTGGCAAAGCGATGCTGGCCGACCTCGACCCGGTGGAGGTCACCGCGCTGCACGCCGCCGGGCTACCCCCTTGGCCCGGCGACAGGATTCATGACGTCGCGGCGCTGCACAAGGAGCTCGCTGCGGTGCGCCGCAACCACTTCGGTCTCAACCACGACGAAAGCGAACCCGGCGTCACGGCGATCGGCGCGTCCATCGGTGTCATCGACGGCCAGCCGATCGCACTGGCGATCGCCGTGCCCACGGCGCGGTTCGCCTCGGCCGATCCGGAGGCGATGGCCGCGCACCTGCTCCGGACCTGCGGCGACGTCCGGGAGGCGATGACCGCACGAGCCCGGTGACTCGTCATAGATCGGCCGAGGCCCGTCGGCAGTGTTCCTCGATGGCCTTGGCCAGTTCCGGGATCCGGGACCGCGGGCACCGTGGGCTCGGCAACGCGACGGCGAACGCCGCCAGGGCCCGCCCAGTGCCGTCGCGCACGCAGGCACCGATCGCGACGATGCCGCGATCGCTCTCGCCGTAGTTGGTCGCGTACCCCCGGCGGCGGATCCCGGTCAGCTGCTGCAACAGGGCCGCCCGGTTCACGGTGCCGCTGCCCGGCAGGGCGGGCAGATCCCGCGGGTACAACGCGGTGAACTGCTCCTTCGACAGCTCGGCCAGCAACGCCTTGCCGCCCGAGGTGACGTGTGCCGGCAGCAGCATCCCGGTCCGCGCCCCGACCCTCAGTATCTGCGTGCTCTCCACGCAGTCGAGGAATCGGGCGCCGTTGCCCTCCAGCACCATCAGGTGACACGTCTCCCCCAGTCCCTGGCTCAGCTCCGCCAGGTGGATATGCAGCGCCGCGCGCAGATCCAGCGGCGAGGGACCGGGCCGCACCATCCGCTCGAACGCAGGCCCCGGCCGGTACACCTTGTGCGAGTCCTGCACCGCGAACCCGCGGTGCCGCAACGTGATCAGCAACCGGTGCGCTGTGGATCGGGCGACACCCAGCTCGTCCGAAGCCTCGCTCACCCGAAGCCGCCCTCGTTGGGCCAGCAGTTCCAGCAGCCGAAGCACGTTGTCGGCCGACTCAACCAGGTACCCCGACTCGTCCCGCATAGCAGAATTCTACAACCCAAGGATTCCGATGGGTGGTCGCGCGAACTTAAGGTCCAGGCACAGCCCTCAAGGAGGAGGTCGCTTTGTCCGCTGACACCATCGACATCCGCACGGAACTGCGGACCGCTCCACTCCGGCCCTTCCACTGGTTGCTGGTTCTGCTCGTCGCCCTGGCGACCCTGTTCGACGGTTACGACACCTTCATCCCGTCGTACATGATCCACTTCGTGGTGAAGCCCTGGCATCTGTCCGGCGGGGCAACCGGTTTCCTGGTGTCGTCCGCGTTGATCGGGTTCGCCGTCGGCTCGCTGGTCCACGGCGTCGTCGCCGACCGGATCGGCCGCCGTCCCACCCTGATCGCCGGCCTGCTGATCGCCGGGGTGTTCAGCGTGCTGACCGGCATCTTCGGCACCACGTTCCCGACCTTCGTCACGCTGCGCGCGGTGACCGGGCTGGGCCTGGGTGTGCTGCTGCCGCTGGGCACGGCGTACGTGAACGAATACCTGCCCGATCGGGTGCACAACCGGCTCACGGTGCTCGGCGGCACCGGCTTCGCTCTCGGCGGGGTGCTGGCGGCGGTCCTCGGTGTCGCGCTCACCGAAGGCGGCGACTGGGAGTCGCTGTTCTACGTGGGCGGTGCCGCCGCGGTGCTGGGCGTGATCTACCTCGCCGTGTTCCCCGAGTCGGTGGAATTCCTGGTGGCCAGCGGAAAACAGGAGCAGACGGTGCGCCTGCTGTCCCGGCTGCGGCCAGACCGCGCCCAGTCCTACCGCCAACACGGGCTGTCCGTCGACCGGCAACCCCGGGATTGGCGGCTCGTGCTCGCGCCCCGGTTCCGGGCGCGAACCGTGGCGCTGTGGGTGTCGTCGTTCTTGCTGCTCTTCGGCGTCTACGGGTTGTCCACCTGGACACCGCAACTGATGATCGCGCGCGGCGAGACCTTCGCGACCGGCTACACCTTCGGCGCCGTGCTGCAAGGGATGTCCATCGTCGGTGCCCTGCTCGGCGGCCTCGTCGCCGACCGCTACCTCGGCGCCCGGCGCAGCTTGATGCTCTGGTGCGGCCTGGGCGCGGTGGCCACGCTCGTCGTCGCCGTCGGCGGTTCGACGGCGGTGAACATCGTCGCGGTCGGGTTCGCGGGGTTGTTCATCATCGGTGGCCAGTTCCTGCTCAACAACATCTGCGCGGCCACCTACCCGGTTCAGGCCCGTGCGACCGGCGCAGGCGCGATGCTCGGCGTCGGCCGGGTCGGCGGCATCCTCGGCCCCTCGATCGGCGGCGCGTTGCTGAGCGCGTTCGGTGGCAGCGCCGTGCTGTTCGTCGCGGTCGCTGTGGCCGCCGTGCTCGCCGTGGTCAGTACGTCCTTTGTGCTCGTTCGCGATCACGCACCTCGCCGGGTCTCCCCGGCGGCACCCAGAGAAGAAATGGAGCACTGATGTCGGAAGTCGTCATCATCGGTGGAGGCATCGGCGGCCTGACCCTGGCCCTCGAACTGCACGCCGCCGGCGTCGACTGCACGGTCCACGAAGCGGTCGACGAGCTCTCGGCCGTCGGTGTCGGGATCAACCTGCTGCCGCACGCCACCCGGGAACTGACCCGGCTCGGCCTGGCGGACGAACTGTCCGCGGTCGCGATCGAAACCGAGAGCTCGCTCTACTTCAACAGGTTCGGCCAGCGCATCTACACCGAGCCGACCGGCCGGACCGCGGGATACCCCTGGCCCCAGTTCTCCATCCACCGCGGCGACCTGCACGACATCCTGGTGCGCGCGGTCCGCGACCGGCTCGGTCCCGACCGGCTGGTCACCGGCCGCCGCTGCGTGGCGGTCTCCCAGGACGCCACCGGGGCCACGGCCGAGTTCGAGCAGGGCAGCGTGCGCGCCGCCGTCGTCGTGGGCTGCGACGGCGTGAACTCTGTCGTCCGCCGGCAACTGCACCCGGACCAGAGCGGACCGGTGTACTCGGGCTACAACATGTGGCGCGGGGTCACCCCGTGGCCCGCCATCCTCGGCGGCGCCAGCATGATCCGCGCCGGCTGGCTCGCCACCGGCAAGCTCGTCGTCTACCCCATCCGCAACCACGTCGACGACGAGGGCCGCCAGCTCGTCAACTGGGTGGTGGAAATCGAGACGCCCCAGCACGCCGACCGCGACTGGAACCGCACCGGACGGCTCGAGGATTTCCTGCCCGCCTTCGCCGACTGGCACTTCGACTGGCTGGACGTCCCGGCGCTGCTGTCCTCGTCCACGACGATCCTGGAATACCCGATGGTCGACCAGGAACCACTGCCCTCGTGGGGCACCGGCCGCATCACCCTCCTCGGCGACGCCGCACACCCCATGGTGCCGCGTGGTTCCAACGGCGCCGGACAGTCCATTTTGGATGCCCGCGCGCTGGCCACCCAACTCACCGCGACGTCCGACGTGGTCGCCGCCCTGTCCGCCTACGAGGCCGAACGCCTCCCCGCCACCGCCGCCGTCGTCCGCGCCAACCGCACCACCCCACCCGACACGATCCTGCGCGAGGTCTACGAACGCACCGGCGACCGCCCCTTCGACCGGCTCGAGAATGTCGTCGACCCCCGGGAACTGGAGGCGATTCTGACCAGTTACAAGGAGATCGCCGGGTACTCACTGACAGAGCTGTCAGCCCGGCGCTGAAGGGGCCCGGCGCGGCGCTCCGGTCGCGGGTCTCGCTCTGGATCCGGGACACACGCTGTCGCCTACCTGGCCGCCGCAACAGAATCAACCTCGTTCCGCAGCAGTTGGCGGCGAGGAGGGGAACGTCGGGCGGCTCGTCTCGCCCGGCGTTCGCGGTCGTAGCCAACGGGGCACGACCCGCTCCAGGTCTCGGCCGGACAGAACTCGAGTCGTACGAGGGTGCCGCTGCCCGGGCCTGTCACGATGGCGAGCTTCCCCCCGAGTCGCTCAGCGCGCTCGCTCATCGAGATCAGTGTGCTGCGGCAGCCTGTCGGACACGCGTGCGGGCTCAGGCGTCGTGGCCATCGGTCTGCCGTCGCCAGACGAGCACGGTGACGGTGCCGGCGAGGATCGCCGCGGTGAGGGCGAAGGGGATCGGGATGAGGGGGTCGACGAGGACGAGGAGTCCGGCCAGAGGCAGGGCGGTGTTGACGACGCGGTCGGCGTGGGGCCTGATCGCGAGGGCCCAGATGCCGATGACGAAGACTGCGAGCGGGATTGTGTAGGCGAAGGACGCGTAGGGCTGGTGCAGCGCGGTGTGCCCGGTGAGGACGTCGATCTCGACTTCGATGCCGGCGGAGAACGCGCCTGCGGCGGCGAAGATGAAGAAGTGCCCGTAGACGTAGGCCAGGGAGCTGGCGACGTCTTTGATGGCGTGGTGGTGCGGGGGCCAGAAGTAGATCCACCACAGGGCCGCCGTGGCGATGAGCGTGAGCGCGGCGATACCGATGAGCCGGCCGGGCGACTCGGCGTCCTGCAGGGCCTCGATGATCGCGTTGGCGGAGGCGAGCAGGCTCTCGCCGAGGAGGATGAGGGTGAACAGGCCGTAGCGCTCGGTGATATGGTGCGGGTGCCAGGGCGTGGTCCCGGTGCGCTCGGCGAGGATCGGCACGACGATTTCCGCGGCGACTAGCACGATCAGCGCGACGGTGAACATCCCGGTGGGAAGTAGCAGGGAGGCGAGCCACAGGGCCTGGACCAGTGAGATGCCGACCGCGTACCTGAGCGTGGCCCGGCGGGTGGGGCCCGACGACCGGGACGCGCGGAGCCACTGGGCGACGAGTGCCGCGCGCATGACGACGTAGGCGATGATGAGCACCGAGTAGTCGTGTTCCTCGAAGGCGGGCCCGATGCCGGAGGCGAAGACGAGCACGCCACCCATCTGCACGATGGTGGTCACCCGGTACAGCCAGTCGTCGGTGTCGAAGGACGTGGCGAACCAGGTGAAGTTCATCCAGGCCCACCAGATCCCGAAGAACACGAAGCAGTAGTTGAAGATCCCGTCGAGTACGTGCCCCTCGGTGAGTCCGTGGTGCAGTTGCGCGGCGGCGATGCTCACGGCGACGACGAAGACGAGGTCGAAGAACAGCTCCAGCGTGGACGCGGCCCGTCCGGCCTCGTTCGGGTCGCGCGGCCTCATCGCGACGAGCCGGAATCGGGAATCGGGTGTCATGACGTGGCTCTCTCCGCGTGCGAGCGTCCCACACGCCTGGCGGAGCGTCCGCGACGTGTGGTCGGCAGTGCGATCAGTTCTCGGAGAGAGTGGGACACGACGATCGACGGGTAGGTCTTGAACTCGTCGAAGTGCTCTTCCCCATGATTCTCCCTCGGCACGGCTCGGTGCGTGGCGCGTCTGTCGACATCGGACGGAACCGGCTGGTCCGAACAATTCCATACTGGATCGATGGCGGCCACTTCGGCCGTTCCGTCGAGGCTTCCCTCCTATCGCCGCGGGCGGCGGCCAAGCGCGCGACGCCGACGTCTGCAGAACGATTCCGGAATTAACGCTGATGGACAGACCTACCATTAATTCATCAGGTTCGTCTTCGCGTGGAACGGAGTGGGATAGAACCCGACCCGACGTCGAGGGATCTGTCGATGACGGTTCACTTCATGTCATGGCTGTTCGATCCGCGGAATCTGGTGACCCTCGCGGCCGTCGTGCGGCTCGGCTCGTTCGCCGCCGCCGAGCTGGGATACACCCAGTCCGCGGTCTCGCAGCAGGTCGCAGAACTGGAACGTCCTCTTGCGCCGGACGGATTCGGTCACCAGGAACACCGAGACGAACGACACGGCAGCCATCAGGGCCAGGTACAGAGCGATCGCGTCGGCCGTGTGGAACTCGGCGAACAGCGAGGTGGCGATGATCGGCGCGAGCGCACCACCGGCGACGGCGCCGATCTGGTACCCCACGGATACGCCCGAATACCGCACGCCGGCGCCGAACATCTCGGAGAACAACGCCGGGCACGGGCCGTAGGTGAGGCTGAAGACGACCTGCGCCACCACGAGTGCCAGCGTGATCAGCACGGGCGAACCCGTGTTCACGAGCCAGAACATCGGGAAGCCCCACACCGCGAGCAGCACCGCGCCGGTGAGGAACACGCGCCGCCGGCCGATGCGGTCGGACAGCGCGGCGGCCGCGGGGATCGTGAGTCCCGACGCGACGGCCGACACGAGCACCGCCACGAGGATCGTGCCGCGCGGTAGTGAAAGTGCTTGCGTGGCATAGGACAGGATGTACACGGTCAGCAGGTAGTAGGCACCGCCGTTGATCACGGTCGCGCCGGCGGCCAGCAGGATCTGCTTCGGGTGCGAACGCAGGAGTTCCAGCAGCGGCGCGCGCCGCTGCGCCGATTCCTCCGAAGGCGCCGCGTGGGTTTCCGACGCCCGCGACTGGGCGTAGAGCCCGACCGCGATCAGCACGATGCTGAGCAGGAATGGGATCCGCCAGCCCCAGGCAAGGAAGGCGGCCGGCGACACGGTGGCCGAGAGCACGAGGAACATCACGTTGGAGAAGATCAGCGCGATCGGTACGCCGAGCTGCGCGAAGCTGCCGTAGAAGCCGCGTTTGCCCTCCGGCGCGCACTCCGTGACGAGCAGTACCGCACCGCCCCATTGACCGCCCAGTGCGAGGCCTTGGATCAGCCGCAGCACCACGAGCAGGATCGGGGCGGCCACGCCGAGCGTGGCATACGGCGGCAGCAAGCCGATCGCGGTGGTCGCCGCGCCCATGATCATCATGGCGGTCACCAGCGCCGGCTTGCGGCCGAACTTGTCACCGAAGTGCCCGAACACGGCGGCCCCCACCGGTCGGATCAGGAAACCGACGGCGAACGTGCTGAACGCGAGCAGAGTGCCCGCGACCGAATCGACCGAGGGGAAGAAAAGCTTGTTCAGCACCAGCGCCGAAGCCGACGCGTAGATGAAGAAGTCGTACCACTCGATGGCCGAACCGGCGACGCTGACGAGGATGTTCTTTCTCATCTGCCGCGCCGTGCGGGCCGGTGGGGACAGCCGGCTCATGGGGTGAACTCCGTTGTTCGGTGGGGACTTGCGGAACTACGCGATCAGCGGGCGACCGAGGCGGCCGCGCAGCGGTGTTCGACCGTGGTCCACGCGCGTACCACGTCGGGGTGTGGCTCTTGCTGCGTCGAAGGGTCACGGTGCAGTACTTCGTCCGAAACGGACAGACCGCGGCGCCCCGGCAGCGCCACCACGTCGGTCACGGCGCGGAGACCCCGTCAGAACCCGCCCTCACTCCCCGCGGGATGTTTTCACCCAGCTCGAAATAGTTCGAATGGTGAAAGATCAAACGAGCTGGCCGTCATCCCGTGCACGCCGTCGCCGTCGGGGATCGTGATCACACTGACACCCGTCGGGAAATGCCGCAACGCGTGCCGGAAAGCCAAGGCATCACGCCCGTCGGGAACGAAGGTGCTGCTGGGGACGGTCACTGCCGATCACTCCTCCTCGCGAGGCCGTCAGTCCGGCCGCCGGTAGGTCTGGCGAGCAGCATCCATCAGCGATCGCAGACCGCGCCAATGCGCGTTCTGCCGTCGGACATACCAGGAGTGGCATACCGCTACGACCCGACAAGCTCCCGGAGAATGCCGATCATCGCGCTCGCCGCGGGCGTGACTTCTCGGCCGGCGGCCAACGTGATGCCGACGCTGTGACTGGCCAGCTCGAACTCCGGCCCCAAACTCACCACACCCGCCAGTCCTTCATGGATGGAGACGGACAGCGCCGCGATCGAGTCCGTGGCGAGGAGTAAATGCCTCACCGCGAGGTACGCCGTGGTCTCGACCCGGTTGACCGGCAGCGGAATGCCACGAGCGCTGAAAAACTGGTCCAGCTCGCCGCGCAAACGAGCGTCGGCATCGGGAAAGATCCACGGATAACCGGAAAGCTCCGACGCATCGATTCCTTCGCGGCCGGCCAGCGGATGCTCCGCGCGGACCACGAGCGACACGGCCTCCTCGTGCAGTGGGAGCCGGATGAAGTGTTCGTCCGTCGGCTGCGTCAGCCGGCCCACCACAAGGTCGAGGCGTCCCGACCCCAGTTCAGACAGCATCCTGCGGGGCAACGCCTCGGTCAGCTCGACGGTCAAGGGCGGGTGCCGGGCCTTCAAGACCTCCACCGCCCGCGGGACAAGAGCATTCGACCCCGTGAGGTGGATACCGATCGCGACCGTCCCGCGGTCGGCGTCCCGTAGCTGCGCCACGTGCTTCCCAGCCTGGCGAATCTGGGACACGACAGCCCGAGCATGCGCCGCGAACGCCTCACTGAACGGCGTCGGCAACAGCCCCCTCGGGTTCCGGTCGTACAACGCCACCCCGAGGATTTCCTCGAGTTCGCGCAGCGTGCGCGTCGCGGCGGGCTGGGTGATGTTCAAATCATCGGCGGCCGCCACCAAGGTGCCACGACGCGCGATCGCATCGACCAGCAGCAGATGCCGGATCTTCAACCGTCCGTCGAGAAGATTGGGCGTCATCATGGTGCTCGACATACCGATACACACAGAGCTTCAGCCCACATTGGCATCGTGGAAACATACCGCAATCCGGCTCCGACGGGGCGCGTACGAGGTAGGAGCGCACGTTACGCGCGAGCCGCCTTCCCAGGCGGTCGCCACGACCGTCGGTAAGAACCGCCGGCCGCGCGCCACGAACGTCCTGTAGCCCGATCCGGGAATCACCCGGTGTCCGGATTTCGCGTGAAGGAGTAAACGGTCATGAGCGAGAGTTTCGAGGGCCAGAAGGTCGTCGTGGTCGGCGGCAGCAGCGGTATGGGGCTGGCCACGGCCCACCAGGTGGTCGCCGCGGGTGGCACCGCCGTGATCACGGGCCGGAATCCCGAGCGAGTCCAGGCGGCAGTCGACGCTTTGTCGCAGAAGGGAAAGGCCTGGGGTCTCACGACGGAACTGACCGACCGTGACCAGGTACCCGAGGTCCGTAAGCAGCTCGCTGCCGAACACGCCGATGCCAACCTGCTCGTCAACGCGGCGGGATTCTTCATCCCGAGGGCGTTCAGCGAATACGACGAAGCCTTCTACGACTCGTACAACGAACTGAACCGAGCGCTGTTCTTCATCACGCAGACGGTCGTCGCGGGCATGGTCGCGGGCGGCAAGGGCGGCGCCATCGTGAACGTCGGCTCGATGTGGGCGCACCAGGGCATCGCGGCGACACCGCACACCGGTTACTCCGTGCAGAAGGGCGGTATCCACTCGTTCACCAAGGCACTCGCGATCGAGCTCGCCCCGCACGGGATCCGGGTCAACGCGGTCGCTCCCGCGGTCGTCAAAACGCCCCTGTACTTGGGCTTCGTGCCGGAGGACAAGCTCGACGAAACGGTCGACAGCTTCGCCGGCGTTCACCCGCTGGGGCGGGTGGGCACACCGGAGGACATCGCGAACGCCGTGTCGTTCCTGCTGTCGGACAAGTCGAGCTGGATGACCGGCGCCATCGTCGACGTCGACGGCGGCGTGATGGCCGGCCGCAACTGACCCGGGATCGGCAAAGCCCGGACAACGACGCCCGTCGGCGCTGAGCGCTGCCCAGCCCCGACGGGCGTCCGGAACCGGTCACGGACCCACGGTTCCGGAATTCGTTGCGCCTCAGTGACCACGGCGGGTGGGCGCCGCCGCCGGCACCCGCCCGCCGGTCCGTCAGGAGGCGACGATCCCCTCACCGCCGGCGGCATCCGGCGCTGCGATCGTGCCGACTGCCGTGAGGCTGCCGTCGCGCCCGATGCGGAAGGCGTCGACTTCGCCGGCCTTTCCGGCCTGGGCGTAGAGGAACTTGCCGTCGCCGGACGCGGTGAGGTCGATCGTGCCGGCCGAAGCAGGCGTCTGGCCGATCAGCTCGAGCCGGCCGTGGCCAACGGAGTAGGTCGTGATGGTCCCGCTGCCGGCGTTGGCGACGTAGGCGTAGTCGCCCGCGACCGTGATCCAGCAGCTCGCCGCCTGGCCGGTGGCCACGGTCTCCGCGACGGTCGCGCGTCCGGCCTTGTCGATGTGGACCGAGGCGACCGCGTTCGGGCCCGCTTCCGTGAGCAGGACCCGGCCGCCGCGGTCGAAGGCGAAGCCGAAAGGAACCGAGCCGGCGCCGGTCGACGTGACCGTCGGCTTGGCGGACAGTCCGAGCAGAGTGTTGACCGAGTAGACCATCAGGCTGTCGCCGACGGCCTTGGTCGCCACCACGAGGTGCGATCCGTCGGGCGTGAACTCGACCTGGGCGGGGGTGTGCGTGAACTGCGGTGCGGCGTTGGGGTCGAGCCCCAGCGCCCGGTGCTGGCCGGGCAGCGGGATCAGGTGACCACCGAGGTTCCAGTAGCCCTGGAGCGACCCGCCGTCCAGAGCGTTGAGGACGTAGACCCGGTCACCGTGGACTGCGACACTCACGGGGAATCGGCCGCCGGAGGCCAGAGTCTGGATGCGAACCAGCTGACCGCCACGGACGGCGAACACGGTCACGGTGTTGCTGCCGGCGTTCGTCGCGATCAGCACTTGGTGGCGCTCGTCGTAGGCGAGCGAGCCCTGTGAAGCCTGGTGGTCGACGACCGACCCGTCCAACACGCCGCCGAGGCCACCGGTCTGGTAGACAGCCGTTTGCTTCAGCGTCCCGTCGGAGGACCGGCGGTAGGCGACGACAGCGTTGCCCTTCGGGCTGTCGGTCTGCACGAACACCGCACCACTGTGGTCCTGTGCGGACGCCGAGGCCTCCGGAGCCGCGATCGTGATGGTCGCCAGAACAGCGGCAGCCCCGAGCGCGGCGCGGGTGATGATGTGTCTTGCCATTCTTTTGTCGGTTCCTTTTCTGTGGTCTTGCCGTTCGTTGTGTTTGCCTCGATCCGGGGAACCGACGCCGACCCGAACCAGGCCGGCACACCTGGACCGAACGGCATGCCACGCGACCCGCCGAGCGACAAGACGTGACCATCGTTTCCTCGTACGTGTGACTAGGTGTCGCTCCATCGCGCCGTCTTACCGACGGCGCCGCGATCATTCCTCGACGCAGGATCCTGGGGTACGAACGGGCAAATACGTGCGATCTCGCTCGACGACGGGCCGGCCTCGACGGTCTACCGGCACCTGGGCAAGACCCGCGACGCCACCGTCGGCCGCGTGATCCACCGGGCGACGACAGACGACCCGACCGGCGCCGGCGCGCTGTGGTGCGCTCCGGCGCCGGTACCGATGCAACGGGAGAGAACGGGCTCAGTTTCCGGTACGCTCCGGCGCGATTCGAAGGACGACCGGACCACCCTTGGCGCCGGAAACAGCGCGCTCAAGGGCCGTCGCCGCCTCGGCCAGTGGCAGTGTGGCGCCCACCGACAAGGTCAGCCGGCCATCACCCAGGAGCAGACAAAGCTCCTCGAGCTGGGCCGAATCCGGGCGTACGTAAACGTCGGCAACGCTGATGCCACGCTCGGCCGCCGGCGGGTCGCCGGTGATGGTCGCCATCCGACCGCCCGCTCGCAAAGCCAGGACGGTGTCGGCGCTGCCTCCGGAAACAGCGTTGACGGCGGCGTCGACTCCGACGCCGCCGGTCAATTCACGGACACGATCCGGCCAGCTGCTGTCGTGGTAGTCGACGACCTCGGTCGCCCCGGCCCGTACCACTCGAGCGGTGCTCGACGGTCCGGAAGTGGCGATCACCCGGACCCCACGCAGTGCGGCGAGCTGCACAGCCAACCCGCCGGTTGTCCCACCGGCGCCGTGGACGAGCAGCGTCTCGTTCTCGGCGACTTTGAGCGATTCGGAGAGCACCTGTTCCGCTGTCAGCGCAGGCACCGGGAACGCCGCCGCCGTGTCCCATGGCACGCCGAGAGGCTTCAGCACGAGCAGATCGGCGTCTACGACCAAGCGCTCGGCCCAGCAACCCTGGTGACGCAGCGGAACCGGATGGCCGAGAATTTCGTCGCCCGGCCGAAGGTTCGTGACCTTCGAACCGACCGCGACAACCGTGCCGGCGACTTCCACGCCGAGGGCCATCGGCGGTGTCAACCCGACGTTCCAGGCCCCGTCTCGGACAATGCCGTCCCAGTTGCCGACGCCGGCCGCCGCAACCTCGACCAACACTTCCTCGGGACCGGGGCCATCAGGCTCGGGGAGGTCGAGTAACTCGACTCGGCCACCGATCTCACGCACTCCAGCGGCACGCATCAATTCTCCTTTTATTTTGATCGATCTGGTATTTTTTGACCACTCGACGATGGGGCCGACTTCATCCGCGCCGGCCAAAGGTGCACGTGGGCGGCGCAATCGGTCGGCCGCGATCGACATGCGTCGAGACAGCCTCATGTGCGGGATGACCCGGCAACAAACGTGCCCCGATATCGGATGCTTTTCGCCACCGAGGTCACGGCGGCTCCCGCCAGGTCGGCAGTGTCGGATCGCAGACGCGCCAACAGAGCTGCAACCTGATCGTCGGCTTCCGGGTGTTCGGGCTCACGGATCGCCAGCGCCGGGGTATCCGCGCGCCGTGGTTCCTCCCACGCAACCACACTAGTCACCCTTTGGACCCGTGATAGAGTCCAAATCCTCGAAAGAAATGGGTACCACATCCGGGATGGAACTCTTACTGCCGATCGAACCGCTGACCCCCGGACAACCACGCCGGGTTCAGCTCGAAAGCGCCCTGCGCGAGGCGGTGCGGAGTGGCCGGCTGGCGGCCGGCGAGCGGTTGCCCGCCAGCCGCGTATTGGCCGAAGACCTGGGAATCTCTCGGCGCCTTGTGGTCGAGGTCTACACGCAGCTGACCGCCGAGGGCTATCTGGTCAGCCGACCGGGCTCTGGCACCTGCGTCTCCGAGCTGTCCCTCCCGCCGGCGACCGAGGTGCCTGACGCTCTCCGGTCAGGAGAGGGCCTGCCTCGATGGGACATGCGTCCTGGCGTTCCGACGCTGTCGGCGTTCCCTCGCCGCCTCTGGCGGCGTGCGTGGACGGCCGCGCTGGCTGCCGCGGCGGATTCCGATCTGGGCTACCCCGACCCCGCCGGACATCCCCGGCTGCGCCGAGTGCTGGCCGCTTACCTCGGCCGGGTCCGCGGCGTGGACGCCGACCCCCAGCGGCTGTTGATCTGCGCGGGCTTTACTCAAGGTCTCCACTTGCTCGCACAAACGCTGCGTACCCGAGGTGCCACGACCGTCGCGCTCGAGGACCCCGGATTGCCACACCGGGCGTCCATCCTGCGCCAGGCCGGTCTGACCGTCCTGCCCGTCCCGGTCGATGCCGACGGCATCCTTGTGGATCGACTACCCGAGCGGGGCGTCGACGCGGTACTGACCACGCCGGCCCATCAGTTCCCCACCGGTGCGATCATGGCGCCCGCCCGCCGGGAGGCGGTGCTGGCCTGGGCCGGGAGATGTGGCGCCATCGTCGTCGAGGACGACTACGATGGCGAGTTCCGCTTCGATCGACGTGCCGTCGGCTGTCTGCAAGGCCGTGCACCCGACCGTGTCGTCTACGTCGGATCCACCAGCAAGACGCTCGCCCCGGCGATCCGGTTGGGCTGGCTGGTCAGCCCGGCCGAGCTGCACGCCGAGCTATTGCCGAACAAGTTCCTCGCCGATCACGGCAGCCCGACTCTCGATCAGCTCGCTCTGGCCCATCTCGTCGAAGCCGGCGATTACGACCGGCACATCCGCGCCGCCCGGACCCGCTACCGAACAGCCCGGCGAGCACTCGAACTGGCCATCACCCGCCATCGTGTGCCCCTGCAGCTCGTCGGGACGGCCGCCGGTGTCCAGACCCTCGCCACCCGACTCGACGACACCCACCCTGATCACTTGACCGCGCGCGCACGGGCGCTCGGGATCGTTTTCGACTCCATCACCCGCTACCAGCTCAACCCTGACCCGAACCCTGACGGTGTGGTGATCGGCTACGGCAACATCGCGTCACACGCCATCGACGAGGCCATCGCCCTGCTCGCCACCACCATCGGGCGGCAACGCGGATCAGTCTGCTGAGGAAGCACGCCGACCAGACCGCTTCGTCGGAGGAGAGTTGGTCCACCAAGTCCGGTCCGTGGCCCCGGACGATCGGAGCCGAAGTCAGGCCTTGAACGCCCTGATGCAGTCAATCGCCATGTCCAGCGCGACTTTCATGGGCGCGACGTCCTGTTTGGTCTGCGCGAGCAGGTACCCGCCTTGAAGGGCCCCGATCAGCCCGATCGCGAGCCGCTGAGGGTCGGCGTCCGGCCGCAGCTTGCCGGCGACTCGCATCCGCTCCAGGCCCTCCGCGATCAGGCCTTCCCACCGCTCGAAATGCGCGGCGAGCTCTGAACGTGCTCGCTCGTTCCGGTCGGACAGCTCACTCGCCAGCGAGCCGAGGGGGCAACCGTACGCACCGTTGCGCAGGGCGTTGTTCTGGACGACCGCGTCTCGCCACCGCTCCAGACCCCGCATGGAGTTCAGCCGCCTCAGCTGCTCCTCGTGCCAAGTGAGCACGAATTGCGCCCGGCGGCCGATGACTTCCTGGACCAAGGCGTCCTTGTCATCGAAGTGGTGATAAAGCTGCGACTTGCTCGTGCCGCTGGCCGCGCGCACATCGTCGAGCGTGGTCGCGGCCACGCCCTTCACAGACATCAAATCGACTGCCGCTTGCAGGATTCGGGCGCGCGTCGCCTCACCCCGCGCCGTCAGCCGGGTAGCCCTCACCGTGCGCTCCGGTTCTGCCACGGTGACAGGTTACCGCACGCGCACCTGCAACGACGGACGCGACAGCCATCGAGGGGTCTGTCATCCGCCGAGGTCAGCGAGGACCAACTGGGCCAGAACGGCGGCCCGGCCGATCGTCATGTCCTTGCTCGGGGCCTCGCGCGGCCAGGACGTGGCGGAGCATGATGTCAAATGGCTCCAGCACGTCATCCGATGTGCCCACCTTCCGGAACCGGCCCATCGCACCGACGAGCGCCCCCATGACCGCGGTCGCCAACTCGGCCGGCCTCGACCCGATCGCGAGTTCGCCGCGATCGCGCAGCCGCAGGAAGGCGCCTTCGAGCGCGGACTGCCACGGCCCGAGACTCATCGCCAGGGCCTGACCGGCCCGACCGTCGCGCCCAGTCAACTCGTGGACGACGATGCCCAGCGGGTATCCGGCCGAGATCCACGTGGCGCGATAACGGGCTACCACATCGTCACGCCACTGGTAGAGGTCGTCGGGGCTGACGGCCGCCATCAGCCGGCGGCCGGGACTCTCGAAGACGTCGCGAACCTGGATCCGCACCAGCTCCACGACGAGTGCCTCGACGTCCGCGAAGTAGCCGCGCAGCCACGATCCGCTCACGCCCGCCATGTCGGCCACCACGCCGAGTTCCGCGGCCCGAAGCCCGCGCTGACACAACAGGTCCACCACCGCGGCCAGTACCCGTTGCCTCGCAGCACCATCGGCCACGGACTCGAAGGTCGCCCCCTCTCCGGCGGAATCACCGGTCATGACCCGACCCCCGGCACGAAAGAGCGACAACACTTGCGCAGACCTTATTAACTGGACTAATAGGTCCCTTATTTCGTTCTTCGACGACGTTTGACGTTCGGCCATCGCCTCCACTCGCGGCGACCTCAGTGGCGGAACTTTCCCAGTGGAGAGCGTCGTTATTCGCAGAAATTCGGGTACGGCGTCGAACCGGCGTCACCTCAAGGTCCAGCATGATGCCACCGTATACTGGACCTTGAGGTCCAAGCAAAGCGTGGACCACCACCGCGTGCCTCGTCACAGCGCGACCTGACGCTCCCATGAGAGTCGCGTTGCCGACCTGCTGCCTCGCCCCACCGGTGCGGCGCGATCAGCAACGCCTCGCGCTCGCCGCACGCCCGCGATTCCGGTGGCGCGATTCGCGGCGGACTGAAACCGAAAGGAATCGGTAAGGTCGGCTCAGCGGCTGCAGCAGATCTCGGGCCTCGGCCTCAACCAATGCCGGACGGGACGGCGTGCCGCCACGAACGATCCACCCCGGGTTCGTCGCGCGCTCCTGTCGACCGAACGCACGGCGCCAATGCGGCTACCAGGGAGGATACCGTTGCTCGCGCAGGTACGCCGCCTTCCGCCGTGGAGCCGATCACCGGCTTCGTCCCGCACGCGACGCGCGAAGAGCCCTCGGCAGTGCGCACCCAGCCTGCTCCCGACGGGGCCGAGTGCTGACTCCATGCGGACCGTGCGGTCCAGCTGGTCGTAGGTCGCCGGTCACACAGTGCGGTAACCTGACGGCCGTGGACGAACCGGAGGGCACGACGCAGACAACCCGGCTGACCGCCCGCGGCGCGGCGACCCGGTCCCGCATCGTGCAGGCGGCAGTCGACTTGATCCAGGTCAAAGGAGTGGCCGCGACCACGCTCGACGACGTCCGGGCAGCCAGCAGCACGAGCAAGTCGCAGCTCTACCACCACTTCCCCGACAAGAAAGCCCTCGTGCGCGAGGTCGTGGCAGCCCAGGGCGCGCAGCTCATCGCCCGCCAGGAGGACCAGCTCAGGCGGTTGAACTCGATCCGCGGCCTCGAACGTTGGCGCGACGCGCTCCTCCAGCGTGCCTCCCTCCGCGACGGAGCCTACGGCTGTGCGATCGGCTCGCTGGCCTCCGAGCTGGCCGATCGGGACCATGAAGCCCGCTCGATGCTCGCGAAGTACTTCGAGATCTGGGAGGAGCTGCTGGCGGAGGGGCTGACACGGATGCGCGCCTCCGGCATCCTCCGGCGGGACGCGGATCCCGAAAAGCTCGCGACCTTTCTGGTCGCCGCGTTGCAGGGTGGTTACCTGCTCGCGCAGACGGCCCACTCCACCGAGCCCATGAAGCTGACGCTCGACATGGCGATCGATCACGTTCGTACCTTCCTGGCCGCGTAGCCGCCCGCACCGGAATCGAACAGTGGACCCGACCGTCCAGAACGCTTCCGGGCCGAGGTGTACTCCGCACCGCACGTCCGCTAGTGTTCGAGGCATGTCGGGTGACCAGACCGGGATGCACGCCGAGGACGCCCCGGAGCCGCACCGGCTGGTTGTGACAGCGGCGATCAACCTGCTGCGCGAGCGCCAGCTCGGGGAGATCACCTTCGCCGACGTCACGGCGGCCAGCGGTGTCCCCGCGGCACAACTCCAGCAGGCGTTCGAGAACGAAGACGCGCTTTTCGAGGCGGTCGTCCACGCCCAGGTAGCAGGCGTGCTGGCCGCCCAGAAGCCCCTGCTGGAGGGAGTGCGCTCGCTCTCCGATCTCCAAGCCTGGCGGGACAAGCTCGTCGAGGACAACCGCATCAGCGGCGGCGCCGGCGGCTGCCCGATCGGGTCGCTCATCGGCGAGCTCGCCGGACGGTACGACCGTGGTCACCGCGCCCTGGTCGATGGGTTCGCGGCATGGGAAAGCCTTCTCGCGGCGGCGTTCCGGCGCATCCGGGAAAACGGTGAGCTCGACTCCGGCGCCGACCCGGACACGATCGCCACCGCCATCATGGGTGCGCTGCAGGGCGGATTCCTGCTCGCCCGGACCACACGTGACCCCGACCAGCTGGCCACGGTCCTCGACGTGTCGCTCGATCACCTGAGGATGCATTCCTCTCGGTACCGTTCTGGACGGGGCAGGCCTCTCATGCCGCCGTCATCGAGCGAAGTCCGCAGCTGACCTGACCTCTCACAGACGGGGCATAGCCGGCGCCGCAGGACCGGATGGGATGCTGGTCAGAGCGGGTCGTCGCCGCCGAATTCGTGCAGCGCGCGCAACAGGGCCTCGTGATCTCCCGAGCAGGCGCAGCACGACTGCAAATGTGTCGCCAACCCTGGGTAATGCTCTTCGGGGTTGTCGCCGGCCGCCGCCATCTCCGTATAGGTGTGGAGCGCGTCGAGAGCGAGGTCGCAACCGACGTCCCGCGGATCGGTCCGGAGGAACTCGTCCAGTGCGTCACAGGTGCTCATGCCTTGCCTCGAGACTTGTCATTTCGTGGATGCCCGCCACGAACCTTGGGTGCCTGGCTCCGGCTTGTCCATTGCAATCCTGGACCGTTAGCACCCGCTCTTCGGTGGTTCTTACGAGTAAGAACCACCGACTCCGAGACACTGTCAGGCATCGATGGGGACAAGTACACGGATCTCGACATCCACATGCGGATCTCCGTCCGGTCTTCCACCTTGGACACTCCCCACCCATAATGGCGAAGTGATCGAGATCAGTCCGCTGCAGGCGGAAGACCGCGACCGCTGGGAAGAATTGGCGCGCGGTTAGAAGGAGTTCTACCGGACCAAGGTGTCGGATGAGGATTACGAACGGACCTGGCAGCGGCTTCTGCGGGCCGAGGATGTGTTCGGCTGCGCCGCCCGGCTCGACGGCGAGCAGGTAGTCGGCATCGCCCATTACCTGTTCCACGCCAACCCGTGGTCGTCAGGTTCGTGCTACCTGCAGGACTTGTTCGTGGACAAGGCCGCGCGCGGCCACGGCGCAGGGCGTTTGCTGATCGAGCACGTCGCCCAGGCGGCCCGGGACCGCGGTGCGGCCCGGCTTTACTGGCACACCAAGCAAGACAACGAGCGTGCGCGGCTGCTCTACGACAAAATCGCCAACTTTCACGGTTTCATCAGCTATGTCCACCCGCTGGATTGAGCACCGGCACCTTTTCGACGTCCCTGAGGCGTTCTTCAGGTCGCTTCAGGGCTCATCCAGCCCGTTCTCCCCACGCTCACGGCAGCATCAGAGGAAGTGCGCCTGGTCCTGCCGCGGCAGGCCTCCACTCCGGTGGACAGCGTGTCGCTGCTGCGGCCGGACGACCAGGTCTGCCCTACGTGTTCTGTCGCCGTGAATCACGAACCTCCGCGGGCCGAATCGAAAACTTGCCACGGGTTGACAAGGCCGTAGCGTCGAACCACCTCATCCAGCCAAGCGGGGTCGCCGAAGGTCAGCCCGTACCTGGCGGCCAGTTCCGCGATCGCGGCAGGCTCTCGCCGGTCATCCCCCAGGAGTTCAGCGAGATCGTGGAAGTCCTGCTCGAAGCCGCCGGGCGTGATGATCACGATGATCCTGGCCGGATCACCGTTCAGGCCGTGTCACAGTTGCCGGCCCGGCAGTGGGGTGGTCTCAGTCTTGGTCTTCGAGTCGTTACGGGCGAACGCGGATGATCGTCTTGCCCTTTTTCCGCTGGGTCGGGTTGAACGCGGCCACGGCGTCGTCGAGGCTCGCCACGGTGCCGATGTTGGTCCGCACCCGGCCGTCCCGCACGCGCTGCACGATTTCACCCAGCTGAGTGCGATCGGCCTCGACCACGAAGTCGATCGCCAGGCCGTCGGCGGGCCGGACCTCCGGCGGGCCGGCGATCGTCACCAGCATCCCCCCGGCCCGAACCAGCCCCGCGGACCGCGACCCGATGTCACCACCGAACACATCGAACACCAGATCCACACTCCCGACCTCTTCCAGCGCGTCGTTCTCCAAGTCGACGAACTCGTTCGCACCGAAATCCCGCGCCGCCTCACGGTCGGCCTTGCGCCCGGTACCCACAACGTAAGCACCCGCCTCGCGCGCGAGTTGCGTCACCATCGACCCGACTCCCCCGGCCGCGCCGTGGACGAGGACACTCTGCCCGACCTCCAGCCGGCCGTGCACGAACAACCCCTGCCACGCGGTCAAACCCGAGATCGGGAGGCTCGCACCCACGGTGAAGTCCACATCACCGGGCAGCGGCGCGAGGTTGCGCGCCTCGACGACCGCGTACTCCGCCAGCGTGCCGTCGCGAGTCCAGTCCGTCAGACCGAACACCCGCTGGCCCACCGACAATCCCGCGGTGCCATAGCCCAGGCTCGCGACCACCCCGGCCACCTCGTGCCCGGGGATCGATGGCGTCCGATCGCGGTCCAGGCGATCCGTCCAGGTCGAGGGCCACGACAGTTCGCCGGGGGTGAACCCCGACGCGTGAACCTCGACGAGGACATCGTTGCCCGCCGCGGCCGGCTCGGACCGTTCCACGAGCTTCATCCCGGCCGTTCCCGCGGCCTCGTCCGTCACCACGATCGCCTTCATCGGGCACCTCTCTCTGCATCCGGTCTTCGCCTGAACAGTACTTTCAGTTCACCGGTATTGGCGGCGTGAAATCTTGACGTCTTACGACACTGATCAACAGGGAGCATCGGCGCACTCCGGCACGCTTACCGCACGACCATACCGTGAAAAATTTTCAGGACAGTTTGACGCAGGTCGAGTCGGATGTCGGCCCCGAAAGATCTCGTGCCGAACACACCGATCCGGTCAGTCGCCGTTCTCCTCCATTATTCTGTTGGCAATGGTGAATGCGGTGTTGGCCGCGGGTACCCCGCAGTAGATGGCCGATTGCAGCAGGACTTCCTGGATTTCGGCGCGAGTGATTCCGTCCCGCAGCGCGGCCCGGATGTGCATGGCGAATTCCTCCTGGTGGCCGTTGGCGATCATCGCGGTGAGGGTCATGCACCGGCGGGTCGCCCGGGAGAGGCCGGGACGAGTCCAGATCTCGCCCCAGGCGTAGCGGGTGATGAAGTCCTGGAACACGGAGGTGAACTCGGTGGTCCTGGCGATCGCCCGATCCACGTGGGCGTCGCCCAAGACGGCCCTGCGTACGGCGAGGCCGGCGGCATAGCGGGAGCCGTCGTCATCGGGGACTGTCGTGTCCCGTGTCTCGCCGCGGCCGTCGAGATGGCAGCGCAGCGCGGCCAGCACGGGAGCGGGACGTTCGACCGTGACGAGGTGCGCCGCGTGCGCGGCCTCGGTGAGGCTCGCTCCCGGAATTCGATCTGCCATGAGGCGGGCGTGGTCTACCGGTGTCACCCGGTCCTCACGACCGGCGATCACCAGCGTGGGCGCGGTGATCCGGGACAGCTCGGCACGGAGGTCGAACGACGCCAGTGCTTCGCAGCTCCTGGCGTAGGCCGTGGCGTCGGTGGCCCGCAGGCCGGCGACCAGCGCCTGGGCGGCGGGATCGGCCACGAAGGCCGGGGTGAACCACCGGCCGGCGGCGGTATCTGCGACGGGAGCAATGCCCTCGGTTCGGACGAGGCGCGCGCGTCCGTGCCAGCGGTCAGGCTCGCCGAAGCGAGCCGACGTGGAGACGAGCATGAGCGAGGCGACGCGGTCGGGGTGGTGGACGGCGAGCCACGTGCCGACGGCTCCGCCCAACGAGGTCCCCGCATAGGCGAAGCGGGCGATGCCGAGGTGGTCCGCGAGCGCGAGAACCAGGCCGGCGATGTCGCCGACGGTGGCCTCGACGGGCAGCAGCTCAGCCGCAGAGCCGCCGTGCCCCGGCAGGTCGTATCGGATTACCTGACGGCCACGAGCCAGGGCCGACGCCTGCGGCTCCCACAAGGACAGCGTGGTACCGAGTGACGGTCCGAGTATCAAGGGGTGCGCGCTGCCCGCACCGTCGACGCGATGGTGCAGGACGGTCATGGGATGTCTTTCGTGCTGGTGGTCATCACGATGGGTGACGTGTCGGACGCTTCCAGGTCATCGAGGATCGTTACTGGACCTGCCCATGTGCCGACCGGCGGTCGTCGACACATCGACCGGCATCGGATACCGGCGGCTGGTGACAGACCCGGCGTCGACGAGACCGAGACCCGCCTTGGCGCGGTTCTGGCTCTCGTCGACGCCCGCCGTCGGCGATTCCTCGCCGAGTTCTGTGTACCGCGGTCGCCGCGATGACGGGGATGCTCAGATGAAGGTGAACAGCCGGTCTGCCTCGAAACGCGAAATCGGGCCCTTGTACGCCTTGGCCCGGTCGGGGTAGCCGAGAGCCAGCAGCACGGTCGTGGTGTGACCGGTTTCGCGGATCTTGAACGCCTTGTCGACGCTGGTCGGGTCGAACCCTTCGAGCGGTGTGGCGTCGACGCCGAGCTCGACGGCCGCCATCATGGTCATCCCCAGCACCATGTAGGTCTGCTTTTCCATCCAGTGGTTCAGATCCTTGTAGGCGTAGTTGCGCAGGTTCAGGAAGTCCCGCGTCATGTACTGCCACATCGCGTTCTTGTCCGGGTCGGGAAACCGGCCGTCGGCAGTCTCCTTGGCGAACACCTCGTCGAGGTGGCTGTCGGGCACATCCGCCCGCGTGGTGAGAATGATGGTGTGCGACGCGTTCAGGATCTTCGAGCCGTTGTCCTGGAATCGTTCGCCCAAGTTGTCCGCGAGCTGCTTCTTGGCTTCGGCCGAGGCGAGGACGTAGAAGTGGTTCGGCTGGATGTTCGTCGAGGTCGGTGCGGACCGCAGGAATCGCAGCAGTTGGTGAAGGGTTTCGTCCGGGATGGTCTTGCTGCCGTCGAAAGCCCTGGTGAGGTGCTGGCTCATGAGCTTTTCGAGATCCATGTCAATCTGCTTTCTTGTGGCAACCGATAGGTGAACAGCGGTGGATCGGGGAGTTCGGGCTAGTTCTTGCCGTGGGCGATCAGTTCGCCGATCCGATCGAAGCCCAGACCCGTGGTGGCGGCCGCGAGGTCCCCCGCGACGAGGGCCTTGGTGGCCTGTTCGAGCGCCGCCATCGCGTTGGCGTAGAGGAACGGCCCCAAACTGATGCGCTTGACGCCGGCCTTCTGCAGCTCAGCGACCGTCAGCACCTTGTCCGAAGGGGACACGAGGACGTTGACCGGCGTGGGCGCGACCGCGGTGACGATCGCCTCGAGTGCGTCGAGGTCGGGCGGGAACGGTGCGTAGACCACATCCGCGCCGACCTCGGCGAAAGCCGTGAGGCGCCGGATCGTGTCGTCGAGATCGGGTCGCCCCTGGATGAAGTTGTCGGTGCGCCCGGTCACGGCGATGCGTCCCTTGGCCGCGTCGACGGCGCCGCGCACGCGATGGACCGCCTCGTCGAAGTCGCGGATCGGCTGGTCGGGATCACCCGAGGTGTCCTCGACGCCGATACCGGCCAGGCCGAACTCGACCGCGGCCCCGACGGTCGCCGCGACGTCTTCAGGCGTGTCGCCGTAACCGTCCTCGAAGTCCCCGTTCACGGGAAGTCCGGTGAGCCGGGCGAGCAGCCCCGCATGCTCGAGGTGCTCGCTGCGGGTGACTTCGTGGCGGCCATCGGACCGGCCGAGCATGGCCGCGAGCGCTGCCGACGACGTCGCGATCGCCTCGAAACCGGCATCGGCCAGCATCAGCGCCGAGAGGCCGTCCCAGGCGTTGGGCATGACGAAGCCACCGTCGCGAGTGTGCAGCGCCATGAATTTCTCATAGAGCTCGGAGCCCGGCATAGCGCACCTTTCGTGGATGATCATGGGGCCGTGAGGGGGTTACCGGGTTGTGTGCGCCGCCTTGACGGCGGCTGTGGCGATCAGCCGGGCGTGCCGGCGGCGTCGACCGCGGGGATGTCGATATCGGTCTGGTTGACGTTGTTGATGAAGTTCGTGAGCAGCGCTTGCACCGCGACGGTGACAATCGCCAAGATCTGTGCATCGGTGTACCCGGCGTCTCGCACACCCGCGAGGTCCTCGTCACTGACCTGTCCGCGGCTGTCGACCACCCGCCGAGCGAAGTTGGCGGCCGCGGCGCGCTTGGGGTCGACCGAGCTCCCGGCGCGGCCCAGAGCGATGTCGTCGCTCGACATACCGCCGAACTCGGACGACACGTACGTGTGCATTGCCAGGCAGTAGTCGCAGCCGTTGGCTTCCGACACGGTCAGCGCGATGCTGTGCCGGGTCCTCGCGTCCAGAACCCGGCTCAAGGTGCTTTGCAGTGTCGTGACGACTCCGAGAACAGTCGGGTTCGCCGCGATGACCTTGAACATGTCCGGGACGAAGCCGAGCTGCGCGCCAATCCCCTCGAGTATCTGCCGCGAGTCGGCGGGGACGTCTTCTGGAGCAGGCGCGTTCAGTCGTGACACAGCGAATCAACCTCCGGTAGGTGTGTGAGTGGTCAGCGTCACGCTCAAGTCGGCTCTTACTGCTCCCGAGTTCCGCCGCAGCGGTAAGCCCGCGCTGCCTGTGGCTTGACTGGTGGCGGCGGTTGCGTTGGACCTGGTGACGTGCGTTGCGAGGGGCGATTCCGTCGGCGCCGAGTTCCGGATCTCGTCGCGACGAAGAACCCCGGACTGGACTATACAGACCAGACACTCGCGCACGAACGCTCCCTGTCGAGTCGGTCTTACCGGCTCCACCGCTCACTGGTTGACAGTCAATGGACTTTTGAGTCCACTAGTGAGGGCACCGCACGCCATCTGAGGCCCTGCTCCCGCGCACCCGAGGGAGGGGACCATCGACCTGCCGCCGGACTGTTCTCTGCACTGGCAGCCCGCCTTCCCCGTGGACGCGAAGCTGACACTCAAGAGCCTGAGGCGCGGCCGCCACGATCCGACCCACCGCGAGGAAGCCGACGGGACCCTGTGGCGGACAGCCCTGACCCCGTCCGGGCCGGTCACCTACCGGATCCGGCAACAGCGCCTGGACGACCTGGACATCGACGCGTGGGGGCCCGGTGCCGCGGAACTCGTCGAGAACATCCGTACCGAGCTCGGCGAACACGACCGTCCAGAGGACTTCCGACCGGCACATCCCGTTCTGGAGCGGGCCTGGAGCAGGCTGCCCGGCCTCCGCGTTCCGCGCACGGGACGACTGTTCGAAGCCCTCGTCCCGGCAATTCTCGAACAGCGGGTGGTCGGTTTGGACGCTCAAGCCGCCTGGACGCGCCTCGTCGGCGCACACGGCGGCCCGGCACCGGGTCCGGCGCCCGACCCGATGCGGGTCATGCCTTCGCCCGACGTGTGGGCGAACCTTCCGATCTGGGAATGGCGGCGTGCCGGCGTCGACCTGCACCGCTCGAAGACCGTCATCTTCGCCGCACGGCACGCGGCCAAGCTCAACCGTGCCGCCGGTGACCCCGCTCGCGCGTATCAACTGATGTCAGCGATGCCGGGCATCGGAGTGTGGACTGCAGCGCAGGTCGGGCACCGCGCGCTCGGCGACGCCGACGCGCTGCCGCTCGGCGACTTCCACCTCGGCCGGATGACCGGCACGGCCCTGCTCGGCCGTCCACTGGCGCAGCACGAGATCGAGGCGTTCTACCTGCCGTGGCGGCCGCACCGCTATCGGGTGGTTCGCCTCCTCGAGCTCACTCCGCGCGCTGCGCCGCGGCGCAGCCACCGCGCACCACGCGCCCGGCCGTTCCGCTGACGATTGGCAATGAACAGCCTACGTCAAATGACGTAGGCACTGCAGTGAATGACTGAGTGACACCTGGGAAAAACGAACGATTGCCGGGTTCTCCCGCCCGTCCTACGTTCGATCCAGTGGTTGACGGAAGGAACTCAATGACATCGATCGTCCATTTACTGGATGGTGCCTGCGTCGCGATCCTCAATGGGTACCGGGACGGCCGGACGAAGCCGGCGGAGTTGCGCGTCAGTCCCTCCGGGTACGAATCCGTTGCGCTCGTCAAACGGGCCGAACTGTCCCGAGGAAACCCACTGGTACTGCTCGACCTCGATGTCGTCGTCGATCATTCACTCGAAGGCGACAAGACAGCCATCACCTGGGCGGGAACGCCGGAACAGGAGCCACAATGCTGAGCGCCGAGGAAAATGCCTATCTCTGCCGCGTCGGGCCAGGCACGCCGATGGGTGCGCTGCTGCGCCGGTACTGGCTCCCGATCTGCCTCTCGAGCGACGTCGCGGAGCCCGACGGACCTCCCCGGAAGTTCCGCCTCGTCGGCGAGGATTTCGTGGTCTTCCGTGATTCCGCCGGAACCGTCGGCGTGCTGGATGAGAAATGCATGCACCGCGGCGCGTCCCTGGCGATCGGCCGCGTGGAGGACTGCGGCATCCGCTGCCTGTACCACGGGTGGAAATTCGGGGCGGACGGGACGATCCAGGAGACACCCAATCTCCCCGACTCGCGGTTCCGAAACCGTCTGCGGGCGCCGGCACACCCCGTGCACGAGGCCGGTCAGATCGTCTGGGTGTACCTGGGCCCGGCGGACAAGCAGCCCCCGCCGCCGAGCTACGTCTGGATGAACGTGCCGCCTGGCCACCTCGCGACGACGAAGGCCGTTCAGAGGGGCAACTTCATCCAGGGGGTCGAGGGAGAGATCGACTCATCCCATGTCGGCCTGCTCCACCAAACCGAGATCGCCCTCGCCAGGACAGGCGAATACGACCCGGACGGTATCGGCCGGGACCGCTTCCCGACGACCGACGACGCTCCCCTGCTCGAGGTCGAGGACACGAAGTTCGGCTTCCACTACGCGGCGATCCGGAAACTCAAGGGTGAGCACGAAGGCCAGTCCTACGTGCGCGTCACACCGTTCATCATGCCGTTCCAGGCGCTGATCCCCCCGATGAACCTGGGCTTTCTCTACGTCCCGATCGACGACACGCACACCTGCACGTACGTGGTGACGGGCGATCCGGCGAAGCCGATCGACAAGGCGGAATGGCTGAAGTGGCGGAGCCTCCAGGATGTCCAAGCGCCGGACTACGTCCTGAGTCCAGTGCAGGATCGCGAGGCGATGGTGGCGGGCACCTCGTTCTCGGGAGTGGCCGGCCTCATTCCTCAGGACGCACTGGTGACCGATTCGATGGAACCCATCGTCGACCGGTCGAAAGAGCATCTCGTCGCGGCGGACATCGCCGTGGTGCGCATGCGGCGCCTGCTGATCGACGCGGCGCGCAGTGTCGAGGCGGGCGGCGATCCCGTGGGGCTCGACGGCTCCGTCGACTGGGCCAAGTTCACCGCCGGGTCGGGAGTCATCCCCCAGGGGGTTCCGTGGCAGACGCTGGTCCCGACGAACGTCACTGATTGATCAAACCGCCCATCTCTCCGGGAGGCCGGCCGCCGGCCGGCCTGCACGAAGCGACGACGAAGTGGAGTCGAACGGTGACCCAGACGGACATGACACGGCGAGAGGTCGAACTCGACCTCGTGGTGGTGCGACGAACCGTGATCGCCCAGGAGGTCGTCGAGCTGGTCCTCGCGAGCCGGTCGGGAGAGGGCCTTCCCGCGTGGGAAGCCGGCAGCCACGTGGATCTTCTCCTCGACGACGGGCTCGTGCGGCAGTACTCACTCTGCGGTCGGCCGGCGCGCGCCGAGTGGCGCGTCGCGGTGTTGCGCGAACACGATGGCCGCGGAGGGTCGGCCCACGTCCACGATCGGCTGACCGAAGGCGCCGCTGTGCGCGTTCGGGGGCCGAGGAACAACTTCCCGCTGCTGCCGTCGCCGCGCTACCTGTTCGTCGCCGGCGGGATCGGCATCACCCCGATCCTGCCCATGGTCGCCGCGGCCGAGGCGGCCGGCGCCCGGTGGCAGCTCTTGTACGGAGGGCGCACCCGTGGGTCGATGGCCTACAGTGCGGAGCTCGCGTCGAGATACGGGAACCGGGTCGTCCTCTGCCCGGAAGACGAGAACGGCCGGCTCGACCTGGACGAATGGCTCGGAACTCCGGCCGACGATGTCCTCGTCTACTGCTGTGGACCGGAGTCCTTGCTGCTCGCGGTCGAGGAACGGTGTGCGAGGTGGAAGGCCGGCTCGTTGCGGCTGGAGCGCTTCGTCCCGAAGGCAGTACCCGATTCGCCGGGCCGCTCGTCGTTCGAGGTCGAGCTGGCTCGTACCGGCGGCTCGCTGACGGTAGCACCCGACGAAACCATTCTCAGAGCAGTGGAACGCGCCGGGGTCCGGCCTCCCTATTCGTGCGAGCAGGGTACGTGCGGGACCTGTGAGACGAAGGTTCTTTCCGGAACGCCGGACCATCGTGACTCCCTGCTCACCGACGAGGAACGGGAAGAAGGCAAGACCATGATGATCTGCGTGTCCCGGGCCGGGTGCTCGAAACTCGTACTCGATTTATGATGTCGTGGAGCCCGGCCGGCACCGGATCCGATATCCCCGCCGGGTCACCATCAGGCGTGCTGTCCTCGGCGGCACGATCAGCCTCACCACGTCGGTCCACCGGGAGCAGTAATGGCCACTGATCACGGCCTTCAGGCGATGTCGCGGGTCGCGGCGACCTTGGCCGGATCGGGTTCCCTGTCCGACACTCTCACCGCCCTGGCAGGCGAGGTCCGGCGGTCGGCCGGACTCGCGGCCGTCCACATTCAACTCAGCGAGGCAGGCTGGCGCACGCTGCCCATCGGAGCGTTGTCAGGTCTGCCCGGAACCGCGGACGAATTGCGCGACCGGCTCATCCAGTGCCAGGCGCTCGGCGCCGAACTGGTGTCCCTCAACGCGATTGCCCAACGCAGGCCCGTTGTCGTATCCCACCGCTGGGAGACCTTTCGCACCAATCCCGCCTGGGCGCCGATCCTGTCGATACATCAGGCGATTTCCTGGGAGAGCTTCGTGGCAGCGCCGTTGATCTTGCCCGACGGTGTGCTCGGTTACCTGAGTGCCTTCTACCCACCCGGACAAGAACCGGATCCCGACGAGATCTACTTCCTGTCGGCCGTCGCGGACCAGGCCGCGGTGACGATCGACCACGCCGGGATGATCGTCGACAGCCGAGCCCGCGCGGTTATGGAGGAGCGTCGCAAGTTCGCCGCCGACCTGCATGACTCCATCGTGCAGGAGATGTTCTCGTTGTCGATGCACGCGAGGGCGATCGAACTGACCAACGAGACGTCCGGGGCCGGTGCGGTCGCCAAAATTCGCGCTGACGCCGCTCGGGTGGTGGATCTGTCGCAGTCGGTGGTGAAGTCGTTCCGTTCGATGATCGCGGAACTGCGGGCACCGCAGCCTCCGGAAAGGTCCGTGGTGATGTCGATCCGCGAGTGGGTCGCCGAGGCGAGTCTCGGCACCGATCTCACGGTGAAGGTCGTCGACGAGGTCGGCGACATGGACCTGCTTCCCGAGCATCGAGAGGAAGTGTGGTACCTCGTTCGTGAAGCGTTCCACAACGTCGTCAAGCACGCCCAGGCGAAGCACGCGGTCATCCGATTCGCGCAACGACACGAGGAGTCCCGAACCCTCCTGGTCATCGAGACGTCCGACGACGGAGTGGGGTTCCAACAGCGAAGCTCGCGTCCCGGCCACGTCGGTTTGCTTTCGATGAGCGAACGCGCCGAGCGCCTTGGGGGGAAGCTCACCATCGTGACCCGGCCCGGCAGCGGCACTCTCGTGCGCCTCGAGTTCTGCCCCGCCGAGCCGGGAAGCAGGTCGGTCCCTGCCGACGGCGCCGTCCCGATCGAATGGCAGGAACCGTCCGACGTGGCGAGCGAGAAGCAGTGAACGCGCCGGCAGCCGAGCAGATCCGACTGATGCTCGTGGACGACCACGCGGTGGTCAGGGCTGGGCTGCGTTCGTATGCTGACGCGGTTCCCGGTCTTTCGGTGGTGGGCGAGGCCGTTGACGGGGCCGACGCGCTGGGGCGCCTCGCGGAACTGGCCCAGGAGGGCCGGCTACCGGATGTGATCCTGATGGATCTGGTCCTACCGGGTATCGACGGGATACAGGTCGGCAGCCTGATCACCGCGCGGTATCCCACCGTGAAGATCCTGATCATGACCAGCTTCAGCGAGACGGGGAACGTCCGGCGGGCCATCGACGCCGGCTTGTCCGGTTACCTCCTCAAAGACGCGGGTTCCGACGAGATCGTCGCGGCGGTTCGAGCCGCGACTCGCGGCGAGCTTTATCTGGACTCCGCGATCACCCGCTGCCTGACCGGCCCGGCCGAACGAGGCGGCACAGGTCTCGACGGGCTGACGCCGCGCGAGCGTGAGGTGCTGATCCACATCGCGACGGGGCTGTCCAACATCCAGATCGCGAACAAGCTGCAGATCAGTGAACGCACGGCCCGCACCCACGTCAGCAACCTGTTCGCCAAGTTGGGCGTCGCCTCACGGACCCAGGCCGCGCTGCTCGCCGTCCGCGAGGGTCTCACCTCGGAGTCGACCTGACCTGACCCGATGGGCTGGGCCGTCCGCTCCGGCGAACCTGAATGTCGGTCACCGTGCCGGCAGTGCACCGGTCGTGCCGGCGTGGGGATTGCGGGCGGCGAGGACGGTGAACACGGTGGCGATGAGGGCCAGGCCGCCGTACCCGAGAGCGATCTGCGGTAGCGACAAGGACGCGGAGAGCCGGCCGGCGATGAGGGCGGGGATCGTCGCGCCGCAGTAGGAGAGGATGTAGACGACCGTGAAGATCGGTGCCCGGTCGGCCACGTCGCTGCCCTCCAGCAGGCCGCGGGTGGCGGAACTGATGGCGATGCCTTGGCTGGCGCCGGCAACGATCGTCGCGGCGAAGAACAGCACCAGCGCACCGGCCGCGATCGCCGTGATGATGCCGATCATCCCCACCAGAAACCCGATCATGCCGACGCGCTGGGCCACCGCCGGCGTGAACCGGCCACCCAGCGGAGCGCCGAGAACACTCGGACCCATGTACGCGGCGAACACCAGCCCCAAAATGAGGGGGCTCTGACTGTGGAGCTGGTCTTCGACCAACGCCGGCACGAAGGCTTGAAAGAAGGCCCCGGTCGCCCAGGTGGCGAGGAGCACCGCCGCCGCGACGGGGAGCAGGTGCCTCACCCTGGCCGGAACGCGGACCCGGGGCCGCAGCGACCGCCAGGCACCCGGCGTCGGAGTGACGGTTTCCGGGCTCACGATGATGAGCGCGGCAGAGACGAGAAGCAGGCCGATCACCACCAGGTAGACGAGATCACGCGGCCACGGACCGAACTGGACCAGCGCGCCGGAACCGATGGCACCGACGGCGAGGCCGAGCATCACTGTCTGGCTGGAGGCGACGGACGCCAACCAAGCGGGCCTGGCCGGTGCGGCGTCGACGATGTAGGACGTGAGGCTGCTGCTGGCCACGCCGGCACCGAAGCCCATCAGGAGCCGACCGGCGATCAAGACGCCGACGTGATGCACGTTCAGCAACAGCACACACCCCAGCAGGAGCAGACCGAGGCTGGCGACGGAAGTGGGCCGTCGCCCCAGGTGGTTCGACACCCGTCCCAGCACCAGCAGTGTGCTGAGGGTGGCGACGGAGTAGGCGACGACGGTGATCGAGATGTCGGCGTTGGTGAACCCGTCCTCGGCCCGGTAGATGTTGAACAGCGGGATCGTCGAGCCCACCGCGGCGAACGACGCCACGAGCGCGACCATCGCGGACAAGAACGCCAGGGTGCGTGTTGTCCCCCGTCGCGCGACGCCGGTCTTTGGTGACACGTTGGACATCGAGCCACGCCTTTCTCTTCGTCTGATGTTCTGAACCACGCCGCGGCTTCACCAGGAGTCTCGCTGTGTCTCGATCCAGGAGGGGACGTGCTTCCGGCAACGTCCGTCCATCACACATTGGACTATACAGTCCTCTTGACTGAGGCGGATCGGGCCGCGATGCGCATGTGGCGCACTGTCCCCGAACTCCATTGCCCGGAGGGAACGCGTGTGGTCGGCCGCGGCCGTGCTCGCACGCCTCGCGTTGGCCGCCGGATTCCTCTCGGCCGTCGCCGATCGGTTCGGCGGGTGGGGCCTGCCGCACACCGGACAGATCGCGTGGGGCAATTTCGCCGCGTACACCGCCTATACGCACAGTCTTTCACCGTACGTGCCCGACGGGCTCACCGGCGCGGCCGCGTGGGGCGCGACGGCCGCGGAATCGGTACTGGGCCTGACGTTGCTGGCCGGCGTCCTCGTGCGCTGGTCCGCCTGGGCGGCAACGGCGCTACTGGCGGTGTTCGGTGTGTCGATGGGGTTGTTCCTGGGCTGGGAAGCTCCGCTGAGCGCCTCGGTCTTCGCCGCCGCGGCGGCTCTGCTGCTGGCTCTCTCCCCCGTCGACACGTTCACCTTCAGCTTCGACCGGCTTTTCCAGCGGAAGCGAACCGATTAGGGGACTATGCAGTCCAGTCATCCTTGGTAGGTTCGGATCGCGGCCGATTCACACACTGAGGGTGGCACCCATGCCTGAGACCAAGACGAACATCTCCGTCGTAGACGACTTCTTTCGAGCAGTCGAACGTGGCGACATCGACACCGCGCGTGCCCTCTACGCCCAGGATGCCGTGATCTGGCACAACGACGGTGCCGGCGAACAAGACCGCGAAGCCAATCTCGCCGTCCTCCGGCTGTTCAGCACGGCCATCCGCGGCCTGCGCTTCGACGTGTCACGCCGTGTCGACGTCGGAGACGGGGTCTTCCAACAGCACGTCCTGCGCGGGCAGCTGCCCAACGGCGAGGAGTCCGCTCTCGACATCGCGATGTACCTCGCCGTCAGCGGCGGCAAGATCACCCGAATCGAAGAGTACTTCGACGTCGCCGGCGTGACCCACATCATCGCTATTGCCGGCGAATCCGGAGGGGCGTGAAACCGGCCTCCTTGGCAGCGCTCCAGAGTGCTCCCCAGCGCACTTGGCCGATGCCCTAGGTGTATTTGGCCAGGACGTTGGTAGCGGAAGGTTCTGGTTGACGTGGGGAGAGCCTCCGGTTGAGGTGTGGCTTGTCTAGGACCCACGTCAACCGGAGGCTCTCGTGTCTCACTGTAACGCCCGGACCACGTTCCTGGGCAGGTTGCTGATCGTCCAACGTCACCACGCGGGATGGCCCCAAGCCCACATCGCCGCCGCGATGGGTATCTCCCGTAAATGCGTGAAGACCTGGCTGGAGCGTTACGCCACCGAAGGCGAACCCGGGCTGCGGGACCGATCCTCACGCCCACACACCTCTCCCCGGCAAACCTCCAGCGAGCTCGAACAGCAGATCATCACCTTGCGGCAGCGTGAACGCCGCGGCCCGGCCTGGCTAGGCCACGAACTCGGTGTCCCGACACGGACGGTGTCACGGGTGCTGGCCCGCCACCAGATCCCGCGGCTGGCCGCATTGGACCCGATCACCGGACTGGTGATCCGGGCCAGCAAGACCACCGCCGTGCGCTACGAACGCGACCGGCCCGGCGAGCTGGTCCACATGGACGTCAAGAAGATCGGCCGCATCCCCGACGGCGGTGGCTGGCGAGCCCACGGCCGCGTGAACCGGGAAGCCACCCGCGACCGCAGCACCAAGATCGGATACGACTACGTCCATTCCCTGGTCGATGACCACTCCCGCCTGGCCTACTCCGAAATCCTCCCGGACGAGAAAGGGCCAACCTGCGCCGGCTTCCTCGACCGGGCGATCACCTACTTCGCCGGCCACGGCATCACCCGCATCGAGCGGCTGATGACCGACAACGCCTGGGCCTACCGCTGGTCCCTGCGCCAGGTCTGCGCCGAGCACAACATCCGGCAGAAGTTCATCAAACCCCACTGCCCCTGGCAGAACGGCAAAGTCGAGCGCCTCAACCGCACCCTGCAAACCGAATGGGCCTACCGCCAGGCCTTCACCAGCAACACCGACCGCACCGCAGCCCTTGCACCCTGGCTCGAGCACTACAACACTCAACGCCGCCACAGCGCACTCGGCGGACACCCACCCACCAGCCGACTGCCACCAACCTAATGGCCAAATACACCTAGGTGGGGCAGATTCTGCTCAACGTCGCTGCGCCCGGTCGAAGCCGGCCGCAGCGACGTTGAGCAGATCCTCCAGTACCCCTGGCCGTCTCGGCGCATGCTCGAAGCAGCATCCACCTCCCGGCCTGCGTTCAGGACAGCAGCGCCCGTACCGCGCCGGCGATGTGCGACGCGGAGATCCCCGCCGCGTCCAGCAGTTCGTGCGCCGCGCCCGAGCCGGGCATTTCCCGCACTGCGAGGTGTTTCATCCGCAGCGGTGCCGGCCCGCTCGCCAAGAGCGCGTCGGCGACGGCGGACCCGAGCCCGCCCTCCGGGTGGTGGTCCTCGGAGACCACGATCCGTCCGCCGGTGACGTCGGCCGCGGCAATCAGGGTCTCGGTGTCCACCGGTTTGACCGAGTAGAGGTCGATCACCCGCGCGGCGATGTTCTCTCGTGCCAGCTCGTCGGCCGCGGCCAGGCATTCGTGCAGGGTCACGCCGGCGCCGATCAACGTCACCACGTCGTCGTCGGTGGAACGCAGCACTTTGGCGCCACCGATCGGAAACTCCTCGTCCTCCGAGTACAGCGTCGGGTATCCGCCGCGCGTCGTGCGCAGGTAGCAGACGCCGGGACGATCGGCCATCTCCTTGGTCAGTGCCACGGTGCTCGGCCCGTCGCTGGGGTACAGGACCGTCGAGCCCTGAACCGCGCGCATCATCGCGAGGTCCTCGAGCCCCATCTGCGAGGGGCCATCGGCGCCGATCTCGACGCCGGCGTGCGAGCCGACCAGCCGGATGTCCGCGGCGGAGATGGCCGCCATCCGGATGAAGTCGTACGCCCTGGTGAAGAACGCGGCGAACGTCGACGCGAACGGCACGTAGTGCCGCACGCTCAGCCCGACAGCTGCCGCGATGAGCTGCTGCTCGGCGATGTACATCTCGAAGTAGCGGTCCGGGTAGGCGTGGGCGAACTCGTCGGTGTGCGTCGAGTTACTGACCTCGCAGTCCATCGCGACGACCCGGGGATGGATGCCGCCCAGCCACTTCAGTGCGTCGCCGTACGCCTTCCGGGTGGCCACCTTCTCGCCCAGTGAGTAAGCAGGTCTCGGTGTAGCAGCGCCCGCCGACCGCAATTCGGGTCCACGGTCGAAGGCCGGCACCGGGCCACGGACCAGCAGATTCCGCTCACCGCCCAGTTCGACGAGCGCGCGCTCGGCCATCTCGGCCGGCAGCGCCTTGCCGTGCCAGCCCTCCTGGTCCTCGACTTCGGAGAAGCCCTTGCCCTTGACGGTCTTGGCAAGGATCACTGTCGGCCGGTCGCCGCCCGCCCCCGCGGCGTGGAGCGCCTGGTCGATCGCCGGCAAGTCGTGGCCGTCCACGGAGATCACCGTCGCGCCGAACGACTCGGCGCGACGGGCGTAGGCGTCGAGGTTCCAGCCGAGTTCCGTAGGCCCGCGCTGGCCGAGCCGGTTGACGTCGACCATCGCCACGAGGTTGCCGAGCCCGTAATGACTCGCCTTGTCCAGCGCTTCCCAGATCGACCCTTCCGCCATCTCGCTGTCGCCGCACAACACCCATACGCGATAAGGCAGCTTGTCCAGGTACTTGCCGGCCAGGGCCACACCGACGGCGTCAGGCAGGCCCTGCCCGAGCGAGCCGGTGGCGACGTCGACCCACGGCAGGATCGGCGTGGGGTGGCCTTGCAGACGTGAGCCGAAGCGCCGGTAACCGGACATCAGCTCGTCGTCGGCGATGGCCCCGACAGCCTTGTACACCGAGTACAGCAGCGGGGAAGCGTGCCCCTTCGAGAAGATCAGGTGGTCGTTGGTGTCCGCTTCGGGACGATCCCAGTCGTAGCGCAGATGCCGGCCCACCAGCACCGCGAGCAGATCCGCCGCGGACATGCTGGAAGTGGGATGGCCGGAGCCCGCACTGGTGCTGCTGCGGATCGAGTCGACTCGCAGCTGCGCGGACAGCTCGGCGACCTCGTCCAGGCTGAGGTCAGTGGCGGGTTGCCGGGTGTCGGTCACGATTCTCTCCCCTCTCCGGGCGGCGACTCGTCACCGACTGTACTGCCGGTCGCCATCCCGTGCTGACACACGAAGTCCTCCGTTAGCCGCACGGAGTGGGCAGATCTTCCTGCCTCTGGCGGCTCGCGTCGGGGCGGCACCGACGCCTACTGGTGGGGATCGTTGGCCTGGAGCGCGTCTCCGGTGGTGGAAACGTAGACGACCAGCAGCTTGGCGGGCTCGGTCGTGCTCGGATTCGCCGCGACGACGTGGTGGGCGCCGGGCAGTTCGAACCAGGTTTGACCCTGGTGGTACGTGGTCGCTGCCTGGTCGTCGACCTGGCTTCGCACATCGCCTTCCAGCACGTAGGCGTACACGAAAGCCTGACCGTGGCGATGAGGCGGAGCGGCCGAGCCCGGCGGGAAGTCCACGATCTGCGACGTGAACGTCTTGCCCTCAGCGTTCGGAAGGGCCTGTTGCAGCAACACACTCACCTGGGGCGACGAAGCTGCCGTGCTTGTCACCGCGGTGGTGCCCGTCACCGCGGCCGGCGTGCTCTGGGCAGCAGAGCTGCAAGCTGTCGCGCCGGCCAGCGCGGCGACAACCAAAAACCGACCTACGATCTGCGAGGGAACCATGAAAAACCTCCTAAGGGATGTCTCGTAACCCGGTGTGGGTCGGTTGCCGGTGATCGTTGATCATGGTGTGGTGCAGGTGATCTCGGCGTCGCGGTCGGAGTGGATTGCCCCGTTCACGGGGTTGGAACCGGGTCAGTTCCGCACGTTGGTGCGGGTCGTGGCGAAACGTGGCGGTGACGAGATCGCCGATGGCCGTCCTGGTCGTCAGTGGCGTCTTGACCTGGCTGATCGTGTGCTGCTGGTGGCGACGTACTGGCGGACGAACCTGACGATGCGCCAGATCGGGCCGCTGTTCGGAGTGTCGCATTCCGCGGCGCATCGAGTGATCGACACGATCGGCCCGCTGCTGGCGCTGGCCCCGGTCCGCAAGCGGCGGATCGACGCGATCGCGATCGTGGACGGCACCTTGGTGCCGACGCGGGATCACCGGTTGGCAGCGCCGTCGAAGAACTACCGGTATTCGGCGAATGTGCAGGTCGCGATCGATGCCGACACCCGGTTGGTGATCGCGACCGGCGACGCGCATCCGGGCAACCGCAACGACTGCACTGTCTACCGCGACTCCGGCATCGAGCAGGAGTTGGCAGGTCGGCCGGTGATGGCCGACGGGGGCTACCAAGGAAATCCCGAGGTGATCATGCCCTACCGCAAGCCTCGTGACGGCAGTGATCTGCCGAACTGGAAGGAAGACCTCAACGCCGGCCATCGCAAAATCCGTGCCCGTGTCGAACACGCCCTGGCGCGGATGAAGTGCTGGAAGATCCTGCGCGACTACCGCCGCGCAGCCAGCACCTTGAACGACACAGTGTCCGGCATCGCGCACCTGCACAACATCCTCCTCGCAGACTGATCCGCAACACCAGCACCATCAACCACAAGACCAGTTACGAGACATCCCTTAGTGCCGAATTTTCTGCTTCCGCGGTTCAGTTGCGCCCGGCCATGACACCGCCGTCGACGTCGACGATCGCGCCGGTCATCCAGCTCGCTTTTTCCGAGAGCAGAAATGACGCCATGTTCGCGACGTCTTCCACGGTTCCGACCCGGCCCAGCGGATGCATGCTCGCGAAACTGTTCACGGGGTCCTCGAGGTGCGCCTCGGGAACCAGCCGGTAGTACGGCGGGGTCCGCACCGCTGCGGGTGAGACCGCGTTGACCCGAATGGCATGCGGTGCCAGCTCGATCGCGAGTGCCTTCGTCAGAGAGTGCAGGCCGCCCTTCTGCACGGAGAAACCGGTGTGCGGCGTTGCCGCGATCCCCTGGTGCGCCCACATCGCGCCGATGTTGACGATCGACCCTCCGTTGCCCGCGGAGAGCATGCCGGCGACGACGGTTTGGGTGATGAAAAACATCGCACGGTTCAGTTCGTTGAATGAGTCGTAGAATTCTTCGTCGTACTCGGTGAAGGGTTTGGGGACGAAGATTCCGGCCCCGTTGACCAGCAAGCTGGCGTCGGCATGTTCATCGGCGATCCGCTTTCGCACTTCGGGAATCCGGGCGCGGTCGGTCAGCTCCGCGGCGATGCCCCATGCCTTACCGTGCTGCGACAGCGCTTCCACCGCCGCTTGCAGCTTCTCCGGATTCCGACCGGTGATCACGGCGCTGCCGCCGCCGGCGATCACCTGTTCGGCCGTGGCGTAACCTATTCCACTACTACCGCCGACAACAACAATCTTGCGGCCTTCGAAGTCGTCGCTCACGAAATTTCTCCTTCATTGTCAAGACGCAGCATTGCGTTTACAGAGAGTCCGAAGCCGACGGTTCGGATGAACCGGAACAAGACCGGCCGACGACTGGGCGGCAGACCTGCACCAAGCGAAATCGAAGGCAACCGTCCACTCGAGACGGAGAAGGTTTCAACGCGGACGGTCATCTCACCGTGCCGGGTACCGCCTGCCCGGAGGTCGACCGACGCCAAAGATGCCCGCACACTGGCGTCGCAGCCATCAATCGTGGTGACGCCGGCACCGAGCCAGGCGGCAAGCACAGCTTCGCAGCTGCGGGCCGGCAGAGGCTGTTGATCACAGTGTGGACTATACAGTCCGCTCTGGCGCGTGTCATCGAGGTTGTTTTTTTCTCACCGGTTCGGATGGCCGGCAGGTCGGCACGCACGTCGAGCGGACGACGTCAACTACCCACAGATCGTTCGCTTCCGCGGTATCCCGTTACCGGCGACTCACACTTCGAGAGTACGGATGTAGTCGATGGCCATGTCGAGCGCGATGCGCATGGACTTGATGTCCCCCTCGGTCTGCGCGAGCAAGTACCCGCCTTCGAGGGCGCCCATCAAGCCGATGGCGAGCCGTTCGGGATCGGCGTCACAGCGCAGTTTGCCCGTGTCACGCATCCGCCGCAGACCATCCGCGATCAGGCCGAGCCAGGTTTCGAAGTGGCCGGCCAGAGCAGATCGAGCCCGCTGGTTCTGATCGGAAAGCTCACACGCCAGCGAGCCGAGTTGGCATCCATAAGCCCTGTTGCGCACAGTGTTCCGCTGGATGATCGCATCACGCCACCGCTCGAGCCCACTGACCGAGTCCAGCCGGCGCAGCTGTTCCCCCTGCGCGGTCAGCAGGTCTTCGGCCTGATGTTCGATCACATCCTGGACCAGCGCGTCCTTGTCGGCATAGTGACGGTAGAGCTGTGACTTGCTGGTACTGCTCGCCGCACGAACATCGTCGAGCGTGGTGGCGGCCACCCCCTTGACCGTCATCACGTCCACGGCAGCGCGGACGATCCGAGCCCGGGTCGCCTCACCCCGCGCCGTCAGCCGGACAGGCTTCATTGTGCTCTCCGGTTCCACCACCGCGACAGATTATCGCACCTGCCTGGGCCTGCGTGCCCCGCGATGCAATTCGGCCATCCGCGCCGAAGTCAATCCACTTCGTCACGCCGCAACCGTTAACCGCCGGAAAACGGACGTGGCGGAGATGTCCTGCATCCGCGACCGACTTACGACATCAGAGTCCGGTCGAGAAGCGCCGCCTGACTGACTCGTCGAGTGAAGACATCGCCGCATTGTCATTTCCACGAGATCGGTCTGACCCGCCGCATCGGAGTCAATCCCCGCTGTCGCCGTCGTCGGAAAGTGCCTTGCGGAGCTGGTTGACCGCCTGGCTCCTGGCCGCATCCGGAATCAGCCGGTCGTCGGCCTCGTGGGCGCGGTAGGCGTAGAGCCACGCCCGCGCTCCGTACACCTTCAGCCCGATGCCACCGCCTTCGTCGCCCGGTCTCCCGGACTCCTCCCGAAGCTGCGGGTCGAGGTGGTACCGAGACCTACTCAGCACGTCGGCCGCGTCGTCGAGCTCGGTGTCTTCCATCTCGGCCCACTCACCTCGGACCAACCCCGGCACTGCCACGACGGCATCAGCGAAATTGATCAGGCCCGGCGGCGACGCCTCGACACCCCACGGTCCCTGGTGGTATCGGCTGCACGCGGCATCGATCGACCGCACGGCCGCCACGGATTCGGCAGACCATTCGAGGTCGTCGGTGCCGGGCACTCGGAACAGGTTGTCAACCAACTGCTGCGCAAGCGGCACGAGCGAAGCCACGAACGCGTCGCCTTGTTCGCGAGTCAGGTACACCCACGCGGGCGTCGACGGACGCCCCGCAGCGGGGAAATCCACGCGTGTCCAGGTGTCGATGAAGAACATCAGTAACTCCGGAATCGGCCGGGTGGCCGCATTCATGGAGTTGATCGGACTCTCGCCGGGGTACTGCGACTTCCAGACCGCGCGATCCTCATCTCCGAGAACGGGCACGTACACCCGCCAGTCAGCGCAGAAAAACGACATCTCACCGGTGCGGACATTGAGCAGGACACGCTGGTAATGCCCCACCCATGAGTCAGCCTGGGTGGGCAGCGGAGGCAAATCCACATCTTCGGGAACCGGGATGTGCACAATCTCCACCGCATCGGCGTTGCGGGGCACGGTGAGTGCAGGGGTGACGCGCATAGTGGGCTTCCTCCTCCCCGCAGCGGCTCGGGCAATGAGCTTGTCGTGGAACCGAAATGGTGCCAATCTGCTTGTCATCGCTCAGGCAAGACGTCAATTTACTTGACATCCACTGCGTGGCGGAGACAATTCCCGACCGCGAGCAGTGCGCCGTGTCGACTGCCGGCGTCGTGGCGCTCCCTGTGCACGACCGACCGCCCCGCGACGCGGACGGCGCCGCGGGCCTGCGGGACGGTCGCCAGTCCGAAGGTGAAGCTGTTCGGCGGAGCCGGCAGGGCCGGTGGGCCGAAGGGGACGTGCAAGAACATCAGCTGCATGTCGGGCCCGGTGAGGCTCGGGTCGCTGCGCCACACCATCGAGGTCTCGGCGTGGTTGGTGTTGCCGGGCGGAATCGGCTGTGCGACCTCGTAGACGACGTTGCACAGCGGGTGGTCGTGGAGGTTGCGGCCGACGCCGGGCAGGCCATGCGCCGGAAATACGGCAGGACCGAGTCGTAGTCCCAGCCCGTGCAGCCCATCCTCGCCCACTCGTCGAAGTCGTCGCGGTGACCTCGCAGGTGCACCATCGCGTTGATGCTGTGCGACCCGCCGAGGGTGTGACCACGCGGCCAGTCGTGTGCGGCCCCGCCGGTGCCGGCCTGCGGGACGGTGCGGTAGCCGTAGTCGACTTCGGTGCCCCGGAGAGAGGGCCACGCGGGTGGGTCGGAGATTTCCGCCTTGGAATCGGGGCTCCCGGACTCGAGCAGCAGCACGCGACTGTCAGTGTCCTCCGACAGACGTGCGGCCACCACACACCCGGCTGTGCCCCCGCCGACGACCACATAGTCGTAGCGAGCACTCATGAGCCGGCCTCGACCGAGCGGCCGGCGGCCGGTTTCGAGCGTGCTCGAACGAAGATGCTGTCCATGCCGGCTCCTTCATCTGTACGGTGCAGCTCCCACACGTAGCCCCACAGGTACGACGTCGCATACGACCGATACGGCCGCCATGGCTCACTGCGCTGCTCCGCGGCCTTCGGCGTGATCCGCCTGTCCAGTCGATCGAATGTCGTGATCGCCGAGCGCACAGCGAGGTCGCCGGCCGGGAAGATGTCCGGTCGACGCAGGTACCGCATCATGAACATCTTCGCTGTCGAAGGACCGATACCCGCCACGGCCACGAGCTTGGTTTGAATTTCGGCATCCGACATCGCCGCGAGCTTGTCCGGGTCCAGCAGGCCGTCATCGGCGTGTTCTGCAACCTCGCGGATTGCCCTGGCTTTCGGGTGGGACAAGCCCGCTCCGCGCAGAGTCCGTTCGTCGGCCGTGACGACCCGCTCCGTGGTGATGGAGCCGCCCAGCTGCATGACAAGCCGGTTGTAGATCGCCAAGGCGGTTGCCCTGCTGAGCTGCCGCGAGGCGATCGCGAACGACAACCATTCGAGCGGGCCGTGGACCTCGACCGGAAGGTGTGACTCGTAGGCATCGATCGGTCCTGTCGACCGCACCCAGAGGGCGAGCGAGTCGCCGCGCGAGCCCAAGTACTCGTACGCGGCGCGCTGTTCCTTGGTTGCGCGCTTCCCCGTGCGAGTCATGGTCACGTCACCAGGGTCCCAAATATGGCCCGCATAGTCCAGGAACAGGTCGCGCGATCCAGACGTTCGCCCGAGCCCGTAATGGTGGCAGGCCAAGTACGCGCCGCAGGTCGACCGCACGAGTGGACTATATGGTTCTCTTCGGTGCATGATGGATAGGCGGGTAGCCGTCCTCTGGCACCTCGCGACACCGGCTGGGCTCGGCGCCATGTCGTCGAGCTGTCGTGTCAAGAGACCAACTACTGTGGAGTGATCACCATGTCGGCACGTGCAGCCCTGATCACCGGCGGCACCAGCGGGATCGGGAAGGCGACCGCGCAGGTACTGCACAGCCGTGGCTATCGCGTCGCGGTCACCGGACAACGTCCGGAAAGCGTCGCCCGGGCGCGCGAGGAGTTCCCCGAAGACGTTCTGGTCTTGCAAGCCGACGCGCGCTCGCTCGCTGACACCGACAAGGTGGTGTCCGAAGTCGGCGAACGATTCGGGAGTCTGACCACGCTGTACCTGAACGCCGGCGTCAGCCGGCCCGTGACTCTGGACGTCTGCGACGAAGCGGCCTTCGACGAGGTGTTCGCCGTCAACACCAAAGGGCAGTTCTTCACCCTGGTCAAGGCGCTGCCGCTGCTGACCGACGGCGCTTCTGTCATTGTCACGGTGGGAATCGGAGCGACGCGAAGCCTGACCGGCAACAGCATCGCGGCCGGGTCGCACGGCGCGTTGCTGGCCATGATCCCGACGCTGGCCTTGGAGCTCGCCCCGCGCCGCATCCGGGTCAACGCCGTGAGCCCGGGATTCACCGACACCCCCATGACGCGGACCGCTCTCGGCACGGGATCTGACGACGTCCCCGCGACGATGGCGGAGATGGCGGAGAAGAACCCGTTCGGTCGCCTGGGCACGCCTGAGGACATCGCCGGGACCGTCGCGTTCCTGGCTTCGGACGAGGCCGCCTACGTCACAGGGCAGGAGATCGTGGTGTCCGGCGGCGCCGGGTTGGCCATCTGACCGAGCGCACGAGAAGACGAACCTTCAACGGTCGGCAGGATTCCGCATCCTGCCGGCCGTCTCATCACTGCAGCTGACTGACGAGTTTGTCGGCGGCGAGGGTGAGGGCTTCCGTGTAGCTGGGGAACTGGACGATGCCGTCGGCGAGATCGTCGATGGTGAGGTGGTGCCGAATGGCGAGGGCGGCGGTGTTGATCCACTCGCCGGCGAGCGGAGCGACGGCCCAGGCACCGACGAGTGTGCGCTGCCGGCGGTCCGCGATCAGTGTGAAGGTTCCGTAGGGGTCCGTCTCGTAGGTGTAGGGGCGCGCGATCTCGTCGGCCAGCTGCAGGGTGGAGGCCACGATGTCGATCCCCTGGCAGCGGGCTGACGCGGGGGTGAGGCCCACGGCGGCGATCTCGGGCTGGGTGAACACCACGCGGGGGACGGCGGTGTAGTCGGCGACGCGCGGGCGGCCCAAGATGTTGTCGGCCACCACGCGGCCCTGGTAAGTGGCCACGTGGGTGAACAGCGCGACTCCTGTCACGTCTCCGACGGCCCACAGCCCGTCCCCGGCCCGGCAGTTTTCGTCTACTTCGATGTGCCCCCGGGACCCGGGCCGCACGCCGACGGCCTCCAGGTTCAGGGAGGCGGTGTGGGGAGTGCGACCGGTGGCGTTGACGAGGACATCGGTGCCCACAGTGGTGCCGTCATCCAGCTCGACGACGATCTCTTCGCCACGCCGGCCGGAAACGCGCCGGACGGTGTGCGCTCGGACGCCGGTCCGCACGTCGATTCCATCCGCAGTCAACAGCTCGGCGATCAAGTCGCCCAGTGCCGGATCTTCGCGGTCCAGCAAGCGCGAGCCGCGCTGCACGATGGTGACCTGGCTGCCCATGCGAGTCAGGAAATGGCCGAGTTCGATGCCGGTGGCGCCGCCGCCGAGGAAGGTCACCCGTTCCGGGATCCGGGTGAGGGTGGTCGTCTGGCGGTTGGTCCACACCGGCACATCGGCCAGACCGGCGATCGACAGGTGGCTCGGAGCCGCGCCGGTGGCGATGACGACGTGGTCGGCGGTCAGCGTGCGGCCCTGGACCTCGACCTTGCCGGGCCCGACCAGGCGCGCGGTCGCCTTGATCACGGTGGCGCCGAGCTTGCGCAAACCGTCGACCTGGCCGGAGTCGTCGAGGTGGCGGACCATGAAGTCGCGGTAGTCACGCAACGTCGTCCACTCCAGACCCGGCCGCGTGAGCCCGGCGGTGCGCTCGGCTTCGGCGCGAGCTTCGGTGGAACGCAGCAGGGTCTTGGACGGGATGCAGGCCCAGTAGGCACATTCCCCGCCGATCAGCTCCTTTTCGATGACCGCGATCCGTTTCCCGCCGGCCAGGAGCCGGTAAGCGGCGGCTTCACCGCCGGTGCCCATGCCGATCACGATCGCGTCGAAGTGTTCACTCATCAAGACCACCATCCGATGGGTCTGTCCTGTCATTCCGGTCGCGGTCGAGGTCGGCTCCCCCGTCGCACGGACCAGGCCCGAAAAGACTCGCGCTGCGGCGAACGCGCGATCCTCCGAGGAAAGGGAAACCGCTCAACGCGGCGAGGTTCGGTCCTGAGAAGTCGGGTTCAGCAGCGCCGCGGGTTCACCGCCGTCGAGGAAAGCGTCGCGAGGGTGCTGCACCGACGCCAGCGAGAGGATGTCCCGGCCGAACAACCCGGCGGTCAGCCAGATCACGAGCACTCGGACCTTGCGTTCCCAGCTGGGCACGGCCAGCACGTGATAGCCACGATGCATCAGCCAGGCGAGTGGCCCCTTGATCACGAATCGCCGATACTGGAAGATCCCGTGACCGATGCCGAGCTCCGCGATGGAGCCGAGGCTGTGGTGACGGTAGTTCTTCGGCTTTCCGCCGCGCATGGTCGCGACGATGTTGCGGGCGAGCAGCTTTCCCTGGCGCACGGCGTGCTGGGCGTTGGGCACCGTGCGGGTGCCGGGGATCGGCGAGGTGAGGTCTTCGATCGCGGCGTCGTCGCCGGCGGCCCATGCGTCGGGTACTGGTTCGGCGTCGGTGCCGACCCGCAGGTCCGGCCGGGCGACGACGAATCCACGCTCGTCCACCGGGAGGTCGGTGTGCTTTTCCACAACCGGATTCGCCGCGTTGCCTGCCGTCCACACGATGAGCTCCGAATCGAACTCCTCGCCGGTGGAGAGCACCACGTGCCCACCGGTCATCGACCTGATCTGCGTGTCCACGTGCACCTGCGCACCACGTCGTCGCAGGAAACGCACGACCCACCGTCCTGGCGAGTCGGTGACCTCGGGCAAGATCCGGCCCGACGCTTCGACGAGGTGGAACCGAAGCTCGTCGCGATGCAGTTCGGGATAGCGCTTCAGCAGCGCGGTCGCCAGCGACAGCAGCTCGGCGAAGCCCTCGACGCCGGAGAACCCACCCCCGACGAAAGTGGCGGTGAGCAGCTTCTGCCGGTGCGGCCCCGGCGGCAGCACGGCCGCGCGGTCGAACGACGTCAGCAGCCGGTCGCGGATCGCGACCGCTTCCTCCACGTGCTTGAGGCCGATGGCCTGTTCGGCGATGCCTGGCACCGGGAACTTGCGGGTGACCGCGCCGGCGGTGACCACGACGACGTCGTAACCCTGTTCGAACGGGTCCCCGCCGGCGCGCCGGATCGTCACCGAACGGCGTTTGTGGTCGATCGCGTCGACCATCCCGGTGATGATCCGCGTGCGGTGGAGGTGGCGGCGCAGCGACACCGCGGCGTGCCGCGCCTCGATCGACCCGGCCACCACCTCGGGCAAGAACGGCTGATAGGTCATGTACGGCCGCGGGTCGACCACCGTCACTTCGGCCTCGTCCCGGCGCAGCTTCTTTTCGAGTTTCCACGCGGCGTAGAAGCCCGCGTATCCGCCGCCGACGATCAAGATCTTGCGCATGAGGCCTCTGTTTCTCAAGTTCGCGGCCGAAGATGCCCTAGTCGAACTCGCTGCCCGACACCGAATCGAGCCATCGCACCCAGGCCGGGCATCGTGCGCACACCGCTCTGTCCGGGCTCAGTCGTGTTGCCCGATCCTCTGCGCCGTGCCGGCGACGGTTCTTACCCCGGATCTTGGATCTTCCAGCCGTCCTGTGGCGGCACCGCCTGCGACACCTCCCACAGCAGGGCCGCGGCATAGGTGCGGAACGGCGCCCACTGCCTGCCGAACCCTTCGTCGGCGCTGCCACACGCCCAGATCCGCCGGACAACCCGGGCGAGCACCGGGTCGTCGACCGGCAGCACGTCCGGCCGGTGCAGGCGGCGGATCAGGAACAGGTCCGTCACATCACGGGGAATCCCGTACCGCGCAAGGATCTGCCGGACTTGGCAGTCGTTGCGCCCGACGAGGAGGTCCAGGTCGATGTCGCCGGCCAGCTGTGCCTGCGAAAGCCGCACCAGCCGGTCGGCGTCCGCCCGCGGCACACCCAGCGCGGTCAGCCGGTCGGCACCGAGGTCGGCGACCATCGCCGGAGACGGGTGGCCGCACGACGCACGGCAGATCTGCGCGTACACCGTGGAAGTCGAAGGCGCGCGGAACTGCCTCGCACCGAAGTAGCGAACCAGCGCCGGGAAATGGCCGCCGAGACCGGCTTCCTCCCGGTGGCTGAACGGCTCCGGCCGGCCGAACCGGTGAACAAGGCAGCGCAAGACCGGGTCGCGCCCCACCAGGTGGTCATAAGCGAGTTCCGACTCCGTGACAGCGGCACCGACCAAGACAGGAATATCCCGCGCGTGCAAACCGACCTTCATCGGACGCCTCCTGCTCACAGTTCAGTCCGTAGCCGGCGGACGTGGCCTTGTCCCACGCCTCGGCATGCCGAGCTCTGCGTTCCAGTCAGCCGCACGAGCGCCCAGAACGGACCTGTACCGTCCCCGGGTCGCGCGGAACCCGTAAGTCACGCGGGGCGCGAAGGAGTCAGCCAGGTCCACATAGGACTTCAGCACGCCGGCATCGACACCGCGCGCCCGGATCCGCGCACGCCGGATCCGGCGCCTCGCTGATCAACCCGTCATCGCCGGGCTAGCTCCGAACGGTGTCCAGAAGCTCCAGCCACGCCCTGATGAACATCTCGAACCCGTCGTCCTCGGCAGCGCGGTGCGCGGCGCCGGCGGCGGGCTCCTCCCCCGTGTCGCCGCAGCCGCCGATCGCGACCGTTTCCCGGCCGGTGAACCTGTCGGTCATAGCTCTCCGTCGCATGCCGAGAGTCGTTGGTCGTTGATCCCAGGAATTGACGGCAGCAGCTCAGGCGCGGCGGCCGTAGATCTGGGGATCCACGGGCCGCTCGGGCTTCGGAAGCCCGCCGACCACGAGACGGTAGGAATCGATCACGAGCTCCTTCACCAGCTTCGCGCCGATGGTGCCCCCGCCTTCCACCGTAATCCAGTGCTTCTTGTTCATGTGGTAGCCGAGGGTGATGTCCGCGTGCTGCTCACGCAGTGCGGTGGCGTTGTCCGGATCCGCTTTCACGACCACAACCGGGTGTCCCGGCAGATCGGTCATGAGCATGAAGACCTTGCCGCGCACCTTGTAGAGGTCCCAATCGGGGCCGGAACGGTGCTCTAGGTCGGCGCCGGGCAGTGCCACACCGCAGTCGCCCGCGATCTTCTGCAGCTTGTCGCCGTCCAAGGTGACCATCTCCTCTGTCGATTCGGCTTCGATCGCCACGTACTCAGCTACCGCGACAGCGGAGGTTCTTACTGCGGAGGCCATCAACCGGGCAGCACCGCGAACTGGATCGGCCCGAGTCGGAGGTGGGCGGATGCGCTCACCTCCGACTCGGGCGCCGGGTGGTGTCCGAGTCACTCCATCACGACGGTGACTGTGACTCAGGGCTACGGGCAGGACAGTGCTGCGCGACCTCTCGGGCTGTATCGTCCTTCACGTCGCGTGGAAGCGAACCTGGCCGAGGGCCATGTCGAGCGAGGCGCGCAATTGATCGGTGTCCTGGGTGGTGTGCGCCAGCAGATAACCTCCTTGCAGGGCAGCGATGACGCCGACGGCAAGGACTTCCGGCGCCACATCGGAATCGAGCTCGCCGGCGGCCTGGATGCGCGACAAGGCCGAGGCGAGCAACCCCTGCCACCGGGAAAACGCTGTGGCGAGAGCGAGCCGGCCACGATCGTGGCGGTGAGCGAGGTGGTAGATGAGCGAGCCGAGAGGGCAACCGCCTTGCGCCGCGCACGAATCGAGCAGTCGCGACTGCCACTGTTCGAGGTCCGTGAGGCGTTCGACTGCGTTCAGGCTGGGACGCTGCGCCCGCAAGACGACCTCGAGCTGGGCCTCGACGATCGCCTCCACGATCCCGCCGGAGTCGGGAAACAGCTGGTTGAGCTCAGCCTGAGTCACGCGAGCGGCAGCATGAACACGCGCCGCGGTGAGCGAGCCGACGCCTTCGCGCAGCAGGAGCGTCGTCGCCGCTGCCACGACGCGCGCACGGGGTCCCGGCTCGGAAGTGTCGCGACTCGGGCAGGGCCTGTCATACCAGTCGGCCGTCATGGTGGCAACAGTAGCCGCACTCGTTCCGGCGGGGGACTTCCCCCTGAGCAATCAGGGTCTATATGGTCCACTTCTTATCCGCTGAGGGCAAGACAGTAGATTCGAACTCAACCTCGGCGGCGCGGCCCGGACCACCCTGCCGAGTCCGGCCGAGTTCCCCATGATGGACCGTGAAGTCCACAGAGCGTGGACGTGATCACCGCACACAGAGAGAAGAGGTTCCGGATGAAGGCGATTGTGGTGACGGACAAGGCCGCGGGAAGGGCCGGGATGACGCTGGTGGACCGGCCCGACCCCGACGCGGCGATGCTCGCCGACCTCGCCGGGGCGAACTACGGCGATGTCGTCGTCGAGGTTCACGCCTCGGGCTTCACCTGGGATGAGCTGTCGTGGCCCTCGACCTGGGTCGATCGCCGTGGCCGGGACCGGACGCCGTCGATCCCCGGACACGAGGTGGCCGGCGTGGTCACCGCCCTGAGCTACGGCACCGCGGGATTGTCGGTCGGTCAACGGGTGTTCGGTCTCACGGACTGGACTCGCGACGGCACGCTGGCGGAGTACGCGGTCGTTGAAGCGCGCAATCTCGCGGCGCTGCCGGGCGACGTCGACTTCACGACCGGCGCGGGCCTCGTCATGGCGGGCCTCACCGCGTGGCAGGGGTTGTTCGTGCACGGCCGGCTCGAGGCGGGACAGCGGATCCTCGTCCACGGCGCAGCCGGAGCGGTCGGGTCGATGGCAACGCAACTCGCGCGCGAGGCCGGTGCTTACGTTGTGGGTACCGGGCGCAAGGCCGACCGTGAGGCGGCGCGGGATTTCGGTGCGAACGAGTTCGTCGATCTGGAGAACGACGCGCTGGAAGAGGTCGGGAGTGTTGACCTGGTGTTCGATGTCTTCGGTGGTGACATCGGGTCGCGGTCCGCGGGGCTGGTTCGGGCCGGCGGGACACTGGTGACGATCGCCGGCCCTCCGGAGACCCGGCTCGCCGACGGCCTCGCGATCGACTTCATCGTCGAGCCGTCCCGTACTCAGCTGGGTGAAATCGTGCAGCGCGTGCGGGACGGCCGGGTGCGCACCAACATCGGCACCGTGGCGAGCCTCGACGACGCCGTGGCCGCGTTCAACCCGACCCAGCGGAAAAAGGGCAAGACGATCATCCGCGTTCGCCCGTAACAAGCGCCGACGAAACCGGTTCCGACTCCCCTCCCGGCACCGTCAGCGACGCGACCTCGACGGTATGGCCCCACCAGCGTTCCGCAGGACGTCCCGGCGACGGCTCGTGGTGAGACTCGCGGATCCGCCGAGCCTCACCACGAGCCCTGGCGTGCCCCGCTGCCCGCGAGCGAACCACTGAGTGCGGCCTTCAGCTTCCTTCTCGAATCAGCATTTCGGTGTAGTCACGCACTCCGGTAGATATCGGTGCACAGCCGCGCCTCGTCAGTGATCGCTACGCCACGGCCCTTGGCACCGCGACGTGTCGGCAACGGCCGGCTCAGCTGGTCGGACCCCACCTGCTGACGCGGATTCGCTGCACGTCGACTCCGACCTCGAGAAGCAGGTTGGTGGCTCCGTCGCAAAAGCCCGCCGAGCCGCACACATAGACCTCGCGGTCGGACTCGACGAGAGGGCGAACGTCCTCGGCCGTGAGGCGCCCCACGGGACGGGAGCTGCCCGCGGGCGCTTCGCGGGTGTAGACGACCGTGGTCTCCGGACCGGAGATCTCGTCCGGGTAGTACAGATCGGCGGGCGATCGAACGGACACGACAAGCCGCATCAGGTCGGGGCGGTTCGCGCGTCGCGCGAGCCGCAACATGGACATGAGCGGGACCACACCCGAGCCCCCGGCGAGGCCCAGGATCGGCGTGGCACCGTCCCACGAGAAGAACCTGCCCACCGGACCGCGGACCTCCAGGACGTCCCCGACTTCGACGACGTTGTGCAGAAACCCCGATACCTCACCGTCGGGCAGCATCTCGACCGTGATCTCGATGTCGTCCCCACCCGGGGAGCTCGCCACGGAGTAATCGCGCTGGGCGTGGTAGCCATCCGGCGCGGTCAGCCGGACGACGTAGAACTGGCCGGGCCGGTGTGTCCGCGGTTCGGTGAGCCGCAACCGGAAGGTCTTCGCGTGGGAAGCCTCCGGACCGATGGCGGCCACGACGGCGGTCTGCCAGGACGAAGGGGAGGCCATCAGTCCCCCTGGTAACGCTGCTCGAGCCACGGGTCACCGTGGTCGTGGTAGCCGTTTCGTTCCCAGAAGCCCTGCTCGTCCTCGGCCATGAACTTCAGTCCCGACACCCATTTGGCGCTCTTCCAGAAGTACAGGTGCGGCACGAGGAGCCGTGCCGGGCCACCGTGGATGTCGTCCAGTGGCGCGCCGTTGACGTCCCACACCACCCAGGCTCGGCCGTCGACGACGTCCTCGATCGGCAGATTGGTGGTGTACCCGGTGTGCGAGCGCGCCATCACGTACGCCGCGTCGTCGCGCACCCCGGTGATCTCGAGCAGGGTGTCGATGGAGACCCCGTCGAAGGTCATCCCGAACTTGGACCACGTCGTGACGCAGTGGATGGCGCCTTCGTACCGGTCCGGTTCGAGTGCGTGGATCTCGTCCCAGGTCCAGCTGGTCGGTGTGTCGACGAGGCCGTCGACCGTGAAAGTCCAGTTCGCGGTGTCGATCGACGGAGTCGCCTCCGCGTGCAGCACCGGCCACTCGTCACCCGTGTCGTATTGACCGGGTGGCAGCCGCGGGTCTCGGCTGGACCGTTGACGCCCGACGAAGCCTCTCGTCGCTACCATGTCTGTCCACCTTTCTGATGCGTTCAGTGCCGGAGAGCTCCAGCACTCATTCCGGGACGATGTGAATGGCCGCTTCTTCGGCGGACGCCGCGGCGCCGTCCACACCCACGTCGGAGGCGAAGAGGTAGGGATACACCTCGTCGGCGTCCGGGTCTTCGACCAGCCGGCCCGCGCGCGCCTCTCCGACCTGGTCGTCGTACAGCTCCCCGTCCGTGTCGGACGCGTCCCCGAGCCCGTCACCCTCATCCGCGACGGGAAAGACGTCCGGCACTTCACGCCGGAGCCGCTTGCCGAGCTCCTCGTGGCCCGCGGCCTCCCGTGCCGTGAGCCCCCAGTCGAAGACCGCGGAGGGCCGTTCCGGCGGCGTGTACCCCTCGTCCAGGACATCGGACACACCACGATCCACGAGGCTGTCCTCGGGATCCAGAACACCGTCATCCAGGTCGACACCACCGTCGTACTCGTCAGTGTCGTCGCTCATCGAGTTCTCCCATCCGATCGGTCGCGCTGGTCGCGCTACCCGTACTGAAGTGGACCATATAGTCCATATTGGCGAAATGGCCGACTAACCCGTGTGGGTTATCCGACAGCGTGTGGCCGCGTCGAGCACGGCGGTCAGGAGATGAAGTCGTTGTCCACCAGGTAGGCGCGAATGTTGCGCCGGGCGTCGAACATCGCCTTGTAGATGGCGTTGCGGTTGGTTTCCAGTTTCGCGGCGAGGGCGTCCATCGGGATGTTGTCGATGGCCACGGCGACGAAGACGCGGCGTTGGCGTTCGGTCAGTGCGTTCTCGATGGCATGGGCAAGGGCGGCCCGGAGTTCGATGGCCTGCACCTGGTGGGGCGGCTCGTCACCGACGGCGGCCCGAGCGCGCTCGGCCTCGTCGTGGTCGAGAGACACCCGGTGGTCGCGCCAGAAGTGCCGGCCGACTTTCGTCGAGACCTCGAGGATGACGAATTTGAAGGCCCAGGTCTTGAACTGCGCGTCGCCGCGGAACTCACCGATCTTGCGGGTGATCCGCATGAGGGCGTCGGCCGCGGCCTGGTGGGCCAGGTCTTCGAGTTCGGGGCCGGTGAGCCGGAGGACCGGCGACCTGCGCGCGGTCTCCCTCCTGGCGATCTTGATGAGCATCGCGTGCAAGCGGCGACAGGCGTCTTCGAATGCCGGGCTGCCAGGACTCAATTCTTGGACCCAGACGGCGGACGCGGGGTCGAAGCTCCGTCCATCGACCAGGACTCGCTCGTCGACCTCCGAGGTGGTCACGTGAACCGGGGTTTCAGTCCGGTGTCAGCGGGGTATGTCGTCTGCACACGGGATACGGCCGGCGTCATGCCGCCCCACCCCCTCTCTCATGACCGTCATCAGCATCTGGAATCCCCTGCCACGCCGTCACCGCTACTTGTCCGACAGCACCGAAACCGACTCGCACACCACGCACGGAGAGTCGGCAAACCGAGCCATGGCCTCGGTGTTCGAACGGCTTGGCGCGATGCCGTCAAGCCGGGCCGACGCCATGAGCGTTCGGGCAGCTCGTGTTTCGAGGCGCAGCAAGGGCCGCTCCACCTACTCGCGAGCTGTCGGGACTGTCGCTACCTTCATAGCAAAACAGGACCATTAAGTCCAGAAGGTCTCCGACCCCGTGCCGAATGTCCATTGAGAACTGCGCGTTGGGCCTCACGCCGTTCGAAGCGACGACTGGCTGTCGGTGTCCCAGCGACGCGGGACACCGCGGACACGGCGCCGTCGGGCCTCGCGCTTCGTGAGGATGCCGGCGGCGGCGAGCGCGCGGACCACCGACGAACGGCCGGCGTTGAGCCGGAACCGGTACCGGGATTCCGGGGTTCGAGCCGTGTCGAGATGTTCCCGAAGGAGTTGCGTCGCCGCCGTGCCGAGCCCGGTGCAGTCGGTCAGGTCGACGGTGACGATCCCGCGACACAACGCGGTCACGACGTCGAGCTCCGCGCAGAGCACCTCGACGGCCGATCGTTCGATCACGCCGCCGCTGACGAAGAGGGTTATCGAGCCGTCGGAGACCACGGTCCTCAGAAGCTCCTTCGGATGATGAACCGCGATCGCGCTCCCCGTCATCAGTGAAGGCTTCTCCACTACCGTTCCCTCCGGAACGCTGTGCTGGCTTGCGAACACGAGGCCCCTCCCCTGTGGGTGATCACCTGTTGGCGGCGACCCCCGATCTCCCCTTACCGCGGCCCTGGGATCACGTCCGGTCGAATGCCCCTCAGAGGAGACCGGCCACCCGAGCCGGTTGCGGTCTCACGGCGGCCGGCCCCGCGGGGTTCGGCCGCGAAACGGGTTCGGATCCCCGCGCGTAGTGGCAGCCACTCTTTTGGGTCCACCCGTGGGGGTAAGACAGGGCCGATCGCTGCCTCGAACACTGCATGAGCTCACTGACCACGCCGACCATGGGCACGGGCGTGCTTGCGAAGCGTCTCGGGCAGGCCGCGGACAACGCAGATCAGCGGTACAAGCTCGCCAAGAGCCTGCGGCACCAGATGAACAAGGTGTTCCCGACCCATTGGTCCTACCTGATCGGCGAAGTCTCGCTGTACAGCTTCATCGTCGTAATCGCGACCGGCGTGTACCTGACGCTGTTCTTCGATCCCTCGATGCAGGAAGTCACGTACCACGGCAGCTTCCAGAACCTGCAGGGCGTCGAGATGTCGCAGGCCTTCAAGACGACCCTGGACCTCTCGTTCGACGTGCGTGGCGGGCTGTTCGTGCGGCAGCTGCACCACTGGGGGGCGCTGATCTTCATCGCCGCGACGCTCCTGCACATGCTGCGGATCTTCTTCACCGGCGCGTTCCGCAAGCCGCGTGAGGCGAACTGGGTGATCGGCGTGATCCTGCTCCTGATCAGCATGTTCGAGGGGTTCTTCGGTTACTCGCTGCCGGACGACCTGCTTTCTGGCACGGGTGTCCGCGCGACCTTGTCGGGTATCGTCTTGTCGGTGCCGGTCATCGGCACCTGGATCCACTGGGCGCTGTTCGGCGGCGAGTTCCCGGGCGACCAGATCATCCCGCGCCTGTACACACTGCACATCCTCGTGCTGCCGGGGGTCCTGTTCGCCCTGATCGGCGTGCACCTGGTGCTGGTGTGGTTCCAGAAGCACACACAGTTCCCGGGCGTCCGCGCGAAGGAAGACAACGTCGTCGGCATCCGGATCGTGCCCGAGTTCGCGCTTCACGGCGGGGCGCTCGCCGTGCTCACCACGGGGGTCATCGCCTTGATGGCCGGTCTTTTCCAGATCAACCCGGTGTGGAACTTCGGGCCGTACAACCCGTCGATGGTGTCGGCCGGTTCGCAGCCGGACTGGTACATGGCCTGGGCCGACGGCATGCTGCGCATCTGGCCCGCGTGGGAGGTGTACCTCGGGAACTACACGATCCCGGCGGTGTTCTTCTCCGGCGCGATGGGCATGGGGCTGCTGATCACCATGCTGACCGTCTACCCCTGGATCGAGGCGAAGCTGACGAAGGACGCCGTGCAGCACCACAACCTGCTGCAGCGGCCGCGCGACGCACCGGTCCGCACCGCGCTGGGCATGATGGCGCTCGGGTTCTTCCTGGTCATCGAGCTGTCGGGCTTCAACGACATCATCGCCGACCAGTTCGACATCTCCCTGAACGCCACCACGTGGGCCGGCCGCATCGGCGTGCTGATCGTGCCGCCGATCGCCTACTACCTCACCTACCGGATCTGCCTGGGTCTGCAGCGGGCCGACCGCGAGGTGCTGGAGCACGGCGTGGAGACGGGCATCATCAAGCGCCTGCCGACCGGCGGGTTCATCGAGGTCCACCAGCCACTGGGCGGCGTGGACAGCCACGGCCACGCAGTGCCGCTCGAGTACCAGGGTGCGCCGGTGCCGAAGAAGATGAACAAGCTCGGTGCCGCGGGGCGCGCCGTCCCGGGCTCGCTCTGGACGCCGGACCCGCCCGAAGAGACCGCCGCCATGGATCGGGCCGCCGAACAGGGGAAAACGACGTGACCGAAGGCGAGGACAACGGCCGGCTTCGCGCCCTCACCGAGGCCGGCGTGTCGATCTGGCTGGATGAGCTCTCCCGCGACATCCTGGAGAACGGCGAATTCGAACGCCTGGTGCGAAGCAGTTCAGTGGTGGGCGTCACCACGAACCCGACGATCTTCGCCAACGCCATCGCCCGGAGCAGTCGCTACGCCCCACAGCTGAAACGCCTGGCCGGGAACGGAATCGACGTAACGGAGTCCGTCCGGGCGTTGACGATCCGGGACGTTCAGCAGGCGGCGGACGTACTCCGTCCGATCTGGGAGAAGACCGACGGCGTTGATGGCAGGGTGTCACTGGAGGTGAGCCCCGAGCTCGCCGGCGACACCGACGCGACCATCGCGGACGCGATCCAGCTGTGGGAGCTCGTCGACCGGCCCAACCTCATGGTGAAGATTCCCGCCACCCGAGCGGGCGTCCGAGCTGTTTCCGGTGCGCTGGCGGCGGGCGTCAACGTGAATGTCACTCTGGTCTTCTCGCCGCGGCGGTGTGCTGAGGTCGGTGAGGCGTTCGTCGACGGGCTCGAGCGAGCTCGTGAGAACGGCCACGACCTCGCGGCGGTCCACTCGGTCTCTTCGCTGTTCGTGTCCAGGGTGGATACCGAAGTGGACAGACGGCTCGACGTCATGGGCGTCCCCGAAATGCGCGGCCGGGCTGCCCTGGCCAACGCGCGGCTCGCTCATGAAGCCCTGGCTGCGGTGTGGGTATCCCCGCGGTGGCAAAGCCTTGCCGCCGACGGAGCCCGCCCCCAGCGGTTGCTGTGGGCTTCGACCGGTGTCAAGGATCCGTCCTTTCCCGACACCAAGTACGTGACCGGCCTCGTCACGCACGGCACCGTGTCCACGATGCCGCCCACGACCCTCTCGGCGTTCGCCGATCACGGCGAGCTTGCCGGGGACCGAGTCGTCGGGCTCGGCAAGGAAGCCGCGGCCGACCTCGCGGCCGTTGCAGCCGCGGGTATCGATCTCGATGACGTGTACGACACGCTCGAGAGAGAGGGCGTCGCCAAGTTCGCGGCCAGCTGGCGAGCCCTCCACGCGTCAGCAAGTGCGTTCCTCGGCTGAGGCCCGCAGTCCTCGCTCACACCCACGGTTGTCTCGAAGGGAATCTCATGCCTCGATCGCTGGAGTCGCTCAGCCCGGCCGATGGCGAGCAGGTGGCCAAGAAGAACCTGGTGGCCGCACTGACTGCCGGACGGATCGTTTACGACGACGGCGCCGAACAGGTCTTCGACCACGACGGTGCGACCACCTACACCGACCGGGGCCACCCGACACGCGGAGAGTGGTACATCGACGCCGACGGCCGTTTCGCCTCGTTCTGGCCGCCCACTTACCGTGCTTCGTACGACCTTCGCTGGGTTGTCGAGGCCGGCTCGATCGTCGGCCTGAGCTTCACGCATTGCGGAGACGGTTCACAGTTCACCGGGCGATACGCCTGACCGGCCGACCATCATGATCAACCGCCGAGCACCGGCGCGCGGAAAGCAATCCAAGTTGCCGTCTGCGCGCTGGTGTCCATTGTGCTGCCCGTTTCCCTGCACACCAAGACCTACGAGTGTCCACACGGGATTTCCACGGGTGCATTCATGGTGGCGGGTGTAGTTCACTTCAGTCCTCGACAACGAAAGGTGTACGCAATGGTGAAAGCCGTCATCGAGGGAACCGTGATCGCCGAGGCCGAACGGAACGACCTGATCTCCCTCGAAGGAAACCTCTACTTCCCCCCTGCGGCGATCCGGCAGGGAAGCCTCCAACCGAGCTCGACTCAATACACCTGTCCGTGGAAGGGCGCGGCCCGCTACTACGACGTCATCACCGACGGATCACAGACCCACGACGCGGCCTGGTGCTACCCCCACCCACACCAGTCCGCGATCGACCGCGTCGGTACGGATTTCTCCGGCTACGTGGCGTTCGACCCGCGAAAGGCGGATATCCTTGACTGATCCGATCCTCGCCGCAATCCGTCTTCGAAACACCTGGCTGCAGCTGAACAACCTGATCGATTGGCAGGCCACCGCGGCCTGCCGATCGGAAGATCCCGAGGTGTTCTTCCCCTCCCCCGCCGCTGCGCCGCAAATCCGGCACGCCACGGCCATCTGAGCATCGCTGGCCGTCGGAGGCGACCGCCCTGCTATCCCTGAACTCGAGTCACGGACCCGGTCAGCCGGCGGCGACGTTGTGGTTCAGCCGGAACAGGTTGGTGGGATCGTAGGCCTTCTCGACCTCGACCAAGCGCGTGTAGCGCTCAGTGCCGAACACCACGAACGGCACGCCGACCATCTGGTGGCCCAACCGCGGGTTCCAGAGCGGCCGAGAGGTTGTAGTGCCGGCATTCATCCATGTAATCGGCCGATCGACAGAATTGACGTGCGGCGGCGCAACGCGAGTACGCCCAGCAGGACAGTGGCCGCGGCGGCAACCAGGTGGAGCGTCACGGAGGCTTCGAAGACTCGCGCCAAGACGGGCACGCCCGAACGCAGCGCGACCCGGATATTGCCGGGCCCACCGAGCACGAAATGCCACAGGACGCCCAGGATGAGCGCACCGGCGGCCGAGACGATGACGAGGCCTGCCCCGTCTCGCGCGGCAACCCTGAGGTGGCGCGCGATACCGATCGCGGTGCCGATGATGCCGAACAAGACGAGGAACAACGGCTCCAGGAGAGGCACGCCTCCGGCGAGCAACCCCAGCAATACGAAGTCCACCAGCACGAGCGCCGCCTGCACAGCGGCCACGGCCGCCATGACCCGGTCGACTCTCGCGACCAGCCGTGGCAGGCGAAGCACCGCTTTGCCGTTGACTGCGTCAGTCACAGGTTCCTCCTCCAAGAGTCCGGACGGTGAGGGATCGAGACGGTCGAAACAACTTTTGCGCCCCGCAGCTATCGGGACAGCGGGTGCGGCAACGAACGGGCGACCAAAGGGTGCCGGTTGCAGGGGGTGTGGTTGCGGAAAACCGCGGCGGCAATCGCGCCGGCGACAAACAGCGCCGCAGCGCAGATCACGCAAGCCAGGCGATAGCCGGGCTGGAACGCCTCGGATCGCGCGTACGAAGCGCCGGTGAGACCGACGAGCGGCGGAAGCGCCGCGATCCACAGCAAGGCGGCACCGCGCGCGACAGCGTTGTTGACCGCGGACGCGACGCCGACGTGGCCGCCCGGTAGCGACGACAGCGCGACAGACGTCAGAGGTGCCACCATCGTGGCGGTACCGAGGCCGAACACGCACTCGAGCGGGATCACCCAACTCCAGTAACCCGTGTCGGGCTTGATCTGCAAGGCCATCAGCGCCGCTACGCCACACAACACAGGACCGGCGGTCAGTTGCCAACCGGGCCCGACCCGCGCAGCGAGTTTACCGCTGGAGGGAGACAGCGCGAGGCTGATGATCGTGATCGGCAGAAGAGTGCTGCCGGCTTCGGCCGGGCTGTACCCGGCGACAGTCTCCAGGGCGATCGTGAAGATCAGGAAGAACACGCCGAACGCACCGTAGACGATGAACGTGATCACGTTGATCGAGACGAACGATCTGGACTTCCTCAGCAGCGCCGGCAACATCGGCGATGTCGTTCGCCGTTCGTAGCGCACGAACCCGATCCCCGCCGCGACAGCCACGAGCGCACTCGCCAGTGCCCCCGGCCCACTCGGGTTCGCCGGTATCGCGGTCAACGCGTAGGTCGCCGCGGCGAGGGTCACAAGGGCCAGCGCCGAGCCACCCCAGTCCATGCCGGACGACTCGTCGTCGCGGGTCTCCGGAATGTGGCGCACGGTCACCACCAGGACGATGACCGCCACGGGCACGTTGATCAGGAAGATCCACCGCCACGAACCCAGCGACAGCAGCCATCCGCCGACGAACGGGGCGAGAACTCCCGCGATCCCGGCGTACCCGGACCAGGTTCCGATCGCCCGCGGCCGATCACCAGGTACGATCGTCGACTGCAGGATGGCCATGCTCGCCGGTGCCATCAACGCTCCACCGATGCCTTGCAGGATTCGCGCACCGATGAGCGTCCCCACGTCGGGGACGGCCGCGCACAGGACCGAGGCGACCGTGAACCCGGCGACGCCGATGAGGAAGATCCGCTTGCGGCCGTACCGGTCTCCGAGCCCACCCGCCAGCAGGATGAGCGAGGCGAGGCTGAGGGTGTATCCGGTCACGGTCCACTGAAGGGACGCGAAGCTCGCACCCAAGTCCCGGCCGAGGTCGGGAAGAGCGACGGTCACGACGCTCGAGTCGATACCCGCGATACTCGCGCCGAGGACCGTCGCGACCAGGATCCGTCGCCCCTGCGCAGACCGAATCGGAAAACCCACCGGTGGCGGTAGAGCGACGTCTGAACCGCCCACGGTGAGTACCCTCCCTGTACTGACAGCCAGAATTTTCCGAACCAGTTCACCCAGCGCCTTTTCCGGAAGAGATCCCGCTTACGGCCTGGTCGCCAGTCGGTCGAGATCGTCGACTTCGTGTGCCGTCAGGGAAATGTCGACTGCAGACACGTTCTCGTTCAGGTGCTGGATGCTCAGCGTGCCGGGAGTGGGGAGGATCGCGGGTGAGCGATTCAAGAGCCAGGCCAGAGCGAGCTGCGCCGGCGAGACATCGCGCGGCCGCGCCATCTCCGCCAACGGCCCATCCTCCCTGGCAAGCGTGCCGGTCGCCAGCGGAAGCCACGGGACGAAGCCGATGTTCGCCGATTCCGCGTAGTTCAGCAACGGTTCGGCCCCGCGATCGATGAGGTTGTACTCAGCTTGGACTGTGGCGATCTCCGCAAACTTCCTTGCTTCTTCCAGATCGGCCAGTGTCACCTCCGCCAAGCCGATCTTCCCGATCTTTCCTTCACGCTGCATATCCGTGAGAAGTCCGAGTTGATCGGCAATGGGAGCGTGCGGGCTGAATCCGTGCAGCTGGAACAAAGGAACGCGATCGAGCTTCAGGTACCACAAGCGCGTCTCGATCTGTTTACGAAGGAACGAGGGCCGCGGTACCGGTTCCCAGTGCCCGTTCGGCGATCGAAGAAGTCCGCCTTTGATCATCAGCAGCAAGTCTTCAGGGAACGGGCTGAGTGCTCGCACAATGAGTTCTTCGTAGTCGAAGGGTCCCGACGATTCGGCGATGTCGATGAGATTCACCCCGAGATCGACCGCTTCTCGGAGCACTCGTGCCGCTTCAGTGGCGTCCTTCGGATGACTCCAGACGCCGGACTCACTTATCTGAGCGGTCCCAAGACCGAGCCGGGTGATCGCGTGCCCTCCGATCGTGAAGGTACCGCATCGATCAGGAAGGGTTCCAGGCATGGTCTCGTCTCTTTCACTGTCTTGTGGATTTGTGCCGACATGAATCGGTCAGATGTCAGTGAGTTCACCCGGCTGCTCTCCTTCCGGCGGCGCCACCCCCGCCGGCACGTCGAGGTCGTAACGCCGCAACCGGAACACGTCGAGCCTCGTGTCGTAGTACTTGTCGGTTTGGCCGACCCACTCCATCCCCATCCGCCGCACGGCGGCCGCGGCGCGTTGGTTCGCCGGGCGCGACACAGCGAAGATCTCGTCCGTACCGGCATCGAAGGCATAGTGAGCGACCGCGTCACCGACTTCACCGGCATAACCGTTCCCCCACCAGCCACGAGCGATCTGGACACCGATCTCGAAATCGATGTCGTCTGGCGGCAAGGGCAGCAACGAGACCGCACCCACGACGCGTCCGCTCGCGAGATCGGTGACCTTCCACCGACCGACCGGAGGCTCGGTTTCCAAGCCGTCCGCGACCCAACCGGCAACCAGATCCTGCATGGCGGAGATGTCCGCGACTCGATCCATGGCCGGCGCCAGCCACCGAGAAACCTCTTCGTCGCCGAAGATGCCCAGAGCCGCTTCGACGTCGGGCATCGTCCACGGAGCAAGCTCCAGCCGGGTGGTCCGGATCAGTTCTCCGTCGATGTCGACCGAATGCGACCCCGGAATCAACTCTGCACTCCTCTTCCTCACCGATTTCCCCGGCTCCGGGGAAGTTCGAGCTTCCGTTGATCAGCGTTCGCGAGGCGCGCGATCCGGCACGGCCGCCCGGCCGGGGAAGCGGCCGTCGACAAGCTCTTTGTATTCGGGGTGGTCGGCAATGTAGTCGGCCACGAAGGTGCAATAATTCGTGAGCTTCAGATCTCGGGTTCGCAGATCATCCAAAGCGTGTTTCACCAGCCGCGTCGCGACACCTTGACCACGATGTCCAGGATCGACGATCGTGTGGCTGAACGTCACTCGCCGGTCACCGTGCGGGGCGTGGTAGACGATCATGCCGACGACCTGCCCGTCGACCACGGCCTCATACGATCCGCTGTCGACGTTGCGCTGTACATCCATCTCGGAACTCACTTCATTTCTCCTGATGTTTTTCTCGAGCAGCACGGTCTGCACCCTCAGTGCATGAAGACCGTTTCCGCAGCGTCAGACCGAGACGCGGGACGTTGAGGTGCGACGCGCGGAAGGTGTCACGACACGTGGCGAGGGAGCGTGGACGGCGTCAAGGCGTGACTGAACGGCACGGTCAGGCGCCACGTGGAGTCTGCGAGTGGCGAACGCGGAACGTCGAACGTCGTGCTCCACGAGCTCTGGGCTGTGCCCCCATCGGAGAAGGTCAACGTCAGCGTGTACGACTGCGCGTCGGCTCCATTCTGGTGCGTGCCGCCACCGCCGCCGGCGAGGTGAAGGACGTCCGGCATCGAACTCAGCAGGATGGCGTTGATGCGGAGCTCGCGCCCCTGTGCCGCCGAGTATCCCGCCACCCGGTCGGCAGCGCGTTCCCCAGGCCCGTGGGTTGTGGCGAGCATGACTTCGAGCTCGCCCAGCACGTGCGCACTGATCGAGAGCTCCAACCGCAACAGGCCGTCGGACTCGTGGTCGCGGGATCGCCTGCCGTCACCTGTGATGGTGGCGGAGGACAGCCTCAGCGGAAGGCCGGCAACCGGCGACCCCGGCATGAAGCCCAGCTGCTCACTCACCGTAGCTGCACCTTTCGCATTCTTACGACGAAGTCCGCACATTCGGCAGCGTTGAGCACCCGACGCAGCTCCGTCCTCCGGTGCGCTCATCATGCACCAAAGAGAACTATTTAGTCCAGTCAAGGAGGGGGAGCTAGCTTCAGGCTCGCCGCCTTTGTCCAGGCCGGCCGCGCGTCGGAACCCGTCCGATGCGCGTCACCCGGAGGTCGAGATGCCACATGGAACTGCAAAAATTGAAACCGGTTTCTCGCTGTTCACCCGAACGACATCTCAGCGACGACAGCGATCGTGTTGTCGATCACGGGGGGCGATCAAGCCCAGCATGGAACCGGACGGTCCACTCCTGGCGAGGTGAACTTCGCCGGACGCTCACGGCGCGAACCGCCGCGGCTGAGGCGCCGGGTCAGGAGCTCGGCCGCACAGCCGATCGGAGCGCCTGGTAGCTGACTCGGCCTCGGTACGCACGTCCGTCGATGAACAACGTCGGCGTGCCTCGGACAGCCAACTCGGCACCGGAGGTGTAGTCGGCCACGACGGCGGGGCGGAACCGCTGCGCGCCCTCACCGGTGACGTCGCCGGCGCCGATGCGAGCCGCGTATGCCCGCAGGTGGACATCCGTCAGCTCACTCTGGTGGGTCAGCAGCAAGTCGTGCATCTCCCAGAACAGGTCGCCCGACGCCTCGGCGGCAAGAGCTGCAGTGAGTGCGTACGGGTGGATCGTGAAGATCGGAAAATGACGGAACACCAGGCGGATCGTGCCGGCCGAGCTGTCGATCAACCTGCGCAGCTCGGGCGCCGCCGCAGCACAGTACGGGCACTCGAAGTCCCCGTATTCCACTACCGTCACCGAAGCCGATGGATCGCCGTACACGTGCCGGTCCAGATCGAACTCACTGCGCGTCGTCACCTGCGATCCCTCCGTGACAGAACGGTCCACTCCGGACAGTGGCACTGCGAACCGTGGATGCCTCCGGGCCAACGCCCGATCTGATGGACGGTACACAACCGGATCGACTGCACGTCAGGCATACTCGGGCCGTGAAGGCCGACTCGAGCCAGTTCAACGACGGGCTCCTCCCGCACCTGCCGTCGACGACCCGTCAGATGAGCCTGCCGCTGCCGTACGTGACCGCCGGCTTCCGCCGGTTCCTGTTCACCGAAGCCGGCAGCGCTGTCCTGCTCCTCGCCGCCACGGTGGCCGCGCTGGTGTGGGCGAACGTGGCGGGCGCGGACTACGACGCGTTCTGGGGACTGCACGCAGGCGTGGAAGCCGGCGGCGCGCACTTCTCACTGGACCTTCGTGAGTGGGTGAACGACGTCGCCATGGTCGTGTTCTTCACTGTGGTGGGACTGGAGATCAGCCGCGAGGTGTCCGTCGGCGAGCTGCACGACGTGCGCTCGATCGTCGTCCCGGCCTGCGGTGCGCTCGGCGGCCTGGCGTTGCCCGCGGTCCTTTACTTCGTGTTCAACAGTTCCGGCGCGGCTGCAGCCGGCTGGGGCATTCCGATGTCGAGTGACACCGCCTTCCTGATCGGCGTGCTGGCTCTGTTCGGTCCCCGCTGCCCTGATCAATTGCGGCTCTTCTTGCTCACCCTCGCGATCGGCGACGACATCGGCGCGATCACGGTGATGGCGGTGTTCTACACACACCACGTTTCCGTGGTGGCGATCGCGGTGGCGGCAGCACTGGTTCTCGTGCTGTTGGGCCTGCGGAGGCTGGGAGTGTGGCGATTGGCGCCATACCTCTTGGTCGGCGCCGGGTTGTGGGCGGCCGTCGACGCGTCCGGGGTCCACCCGACGCTCGCCGGCGTGCTCATCGGCTTGATCGTGCCGGCCGGCGAGGTCGACAGTCACGCCCGCGAGCGACTCCGCCTCTACGGGCGCGCTGTGATCGAGCGCGCGGACACCATGCGCGTGCGACTCGCCACCACCGCGATGAAGGCGACACTGTCGGCGAACGAGCGACTGCAGGGAATTCTGCACCCGATGAGCGCGTTCGTCATCATCCCCGCCTTCGGCCTGGCGAACGCCGGCGTGCAGCTCGACAGCAGCGCGCTGCGGGCCGCGTCGTCCTCCACCGTGACCCTCGGTGTCGCGGTCGGCCTGATCGCGGGCAACACCTTGGGCATCTCGCTCGGAGCCGGAATCGCGCTGCAGACCGGAATCGGCACTCTGCCCGGCCGCGTCCGCTACAGCCACCTCATCGGCGGAGCCATGCTCGCCGGCATCGGTTTCACGATCGCGTTGTTCATCACCGATCTCGCGTTCGCCGACCCCGGCCTCCAGCAGCAGGCCAAGGTGGGGGTTCTCGGCGGATCACTCTGTTCGGCGATCCTCGGGTCCATTGTGTTGCGATTCCTCGGCGACCGTCTCCCGCTGTGCTCCTTCGACGAGCGGTTCTCACTCCCGGAGCTACCCGAAGGCCCGTGGCTGGACCCGAGCTTGGCCTGAGACGAAGGCACACCTCGGTGCCGTCGACCCCCAGCTTGTTGGACCGCATGGTCCATCTAGACTGTGGTCCCCGAAAGCCGGCGGCCCGGCCTTCCCGGCAACGAACCTGGAGTGCGGTTGATCGACGACTTGTGTGCGGTCGTGGACGAGCTGACGTCCGATCCGTCGAACGCGTGGGCACGCGACCTCGGCTACCGTCCCGTGTGGGCCGGGTCGCCGGCCTCGCGGATCGCGATCATCGGCCAGGCGCCGGGCCGGCGCGCCCAGGAGAGCGGGATCCCGTGGGACGACGCCAGCGGCGTCCGGCTGCGCTCTTGGCTCGGCGTCAGCGACGAGGAATTCTACGACCCCTCGCTGTTCGCCATCGTGCCGATGGATTTCTACTTCCCGGGCAAGGGCAAGACGGGTGACTTGCCTCCCCGCAAGGAATTCGCGCCCCGGTGGCATCCGCAGATCTTGTCGAGGATGCCGCACATCACTCTCCGGGTGCTCATCGGCGCGCACGCCCAGCGGTACTACCTCAAGGGCCGATCCAAGACCAACCTCACCCAGACCGTGCGGTCCTACTGCGACTACCTCCCCGCCGAGTTCCCACTGGTGCACCCGTCTCCACTGAATTACCGGTGGCACGGGAAAAACTCCTGGTTCACCGCCGAGGTCGTCCCTGAGCTGGCGCGCCGAGTGTCGATCGCACTAGGACGCGGATGACGGTGACGGGATGGCCGACCTGGGCTCGGCCGGCCGAGTCGCATCGCGTGACACCTCCGCACACGCAGGTACGATAATCTGTCGAAGTGGTGGAACCGGAGAGCACAGAGAAGCCCGTCCGGCTGACGGCGCGCGGTGAAGCGACCCGGGCCCGGATCCTGCATGCTGCCGTAGATCTGATGACGGTCAAAGGGGTGGCCGCCACCACGCTCGACGATGTCCGCGCGGCAAGCGGCACCAGCAAGTCACAGCTCTACCATCACTACGCTGACAAGGACGCGCTCGTCCAAGACGTGATCGAATACCAGGCCGAAGACCTGCTGGCCTCGCAGGGGGAACGGCTGCGCCGGCTGAACTCGATCCGTGGACTCGAGCGTTGGCGTGACGCGATCATCCAGAGGAACGCTCTCCGCAACGGGGCTTACGGATGCCAGCTCGGCTCCCTCGCGAGCGAGCTCTCGGACCAGAACGAGCGGGCACGCTCCGCCCTGGCCGGCCACTTCGAAACCTGGCTCGGCCTGATCGCGGACGGTCTGCGGCGGATGCGTGACACGGGCAAACTGCGCCGTGACGCCGATCCCGAACGGCTCGCCATCGGCTTGATGGGCGCCCTCGAAGGCGGGTACCTGCTCGCGCAGACGGGGCACGACATCAAGCCGATGCGCATCGCGCTCGACATGGCCATCGACTACATCCGTACCTTCCAGGCGTGAGTCGCGGGTAGCGGAAGACCAAAGTGGACCGCCTCACCGCGCGCGACTATTGCTCGCCCGAGTTGTCCTTGCCGTGGTCACCCGGCATGGTCGCGTCGACCAGCTTCTGCGACGGCGCGGCCTGGTGGCGCGGTTTGCCGAAGAAGCCGATCTCACCTTCGGTTTGCAGGCGTTCCACCATGTGCGGGTAGTGCAGCTCGAACGCGGGGCGCTCGGAGCGGATCCGGGGCAGCTCGGTGAAGTTGTGCCGCGGCGGCGGGCACGACGTGGCCCATTCGAGGGAGTTGCCGTAGCCCCAGGGGTCGTCGACCGTGACGATCTCGCCGTAGCGGTAGCTCTTGAACACGTTCCAGATGAACGGCAGCGTGGACGCACCGAGGATGTACGCGCCGATCGTGGAGATCGTGTTCAGCGTGGTGAACCCGTCGGAGCTCAGGTAGTCGGCGTAGCGGCGGGGCATGCCCTCGGCGCCGAGCCAGTGCTGGACCAGGAACGTGCCGTGGAAGCCGATGAACGTGGTCCAGAAGTGCCACTTGCCGAGCTTCTCGTCCATCATCCGGCCCGTGATCTTCGGGAACCAGAAGTAGATGCCGGCGAAGGTCGCGAAGGCGATCGTGCCGTAGAGCACGTAGTGGAAGTGCGCCACCACGAAGTAGCTGTCCGACACGTGGAAGTCGATGGCCGGCGCGGCCAGCAGGATGCCGGTCAGGCCGCCGAGGAGGAACGTGACGATGAAGCCCATCGAGAAGATCATCGGCGTCTCGAAGGACAGCTGGCCCTTCCACATCGTGCCGATCCAGTTGAAGAACTTCACCCCGGTCGGGACCGCGATCAGGAAGGTCATGAAGGAGAAGAACGGCAGCAGCACGGCGCCGGTGGCATAGAGGTGGTGTGCCCACACGGAGACACTGAGCGCAGCGATGGCCAGGGTCGCGAAGATCAGCCCCTTGTAACCGTAGAGAGGCTTGCGGCTGAAGACCGGGAAGATCTCGGACACGATCCCGAAGAACGGTAGGGCGATGATGTACACCTCTGGGTGACCGAAGAACCAGAACAGGTGTTGCCAGAGGATCACCCCGCCGTTGGCCGGGTCGAACACGTGCGCACCCAACCGACGATCTGCCTCCAGGCCGAAGAGCGCGGCCGTGAGGATCGGGAAGGCGATGAGGATCAGGATGCTCGTGACGAGGATGTTCCAGGTGAAGATGGGCATCCGGTACATCGTCATGCCCGGCGCGCGCAGGCAGACAACGGTGGTGATCATGTTGACCGCGCCGAGAATCGTGCCCAGACCGGACACGATGAGGCCGACGATCCACATGTCGGTGCCGGGGCCTGGAGTGTGGACGGCCTCCGACAGCGGCGTATAAGCAGTCCAGCCGAACTCAGCCGCACCGCCCGGTGTCAGGAAGCCGGATACGACGATCAGGCTGCCGAAGAGGTAGAGCCAGTACGAGAACGCGTTGAGCCGCGGGAACGCGACGTCCGGGGCACCGATCTGCAGCGGTAGCACGAAGTTCGCGAACCCGAACAGCACCGGGGTCGCATACATCAGCAACATGATCGTGCCGTGCATGGTGAACAGCTGGTTGTACTGCTCCTGCGACAGGAACTGGAGCCCGGGCCGGGCCAACTCCGTACGGATCAGCATGGCCATCGCACCGCCGGCCATGAAGAAGGCGAACGCCGTGACCAGGTACATCACGCCGATCTGCTTGTGGTCCGTCGTCCGCATCAGCCGAAGCAGCGCCGTGCCCTTCGGGGCAATGCGCGCGGGATACGGCCGCGTCGCAATCGGCCTGGGCGCGACGGTCCTCATGGTTTCCTCCGGCTGAATGCTGCACTGGCTGGCTTTTCGATCCTGGGCTCGGGCCGGGCACCGTTCGACGGCACCCGCCCCGCCGGATCTCCCGGGAGAACTCACCTTTGTCGAAATCCGGGCAGTCCGTGAGCCCCGGCGCCACTCAGGCGGACCTGCTTCGTCACCGGGGTCACCACGACCTCGACGAGACCCTACGTGGACTATATAGTCCTAATCAAGTCAGGGAGGCGATTCTCGCAGGCCCGGGTTTCTCAGCAGCTGGGCGCGGGCTCGGTCAGAGCACGTCCTTCAGATCCGACAGCAGAGCTGCCTTTGGCTTCGCGCCGACGATCTGCTTCACCGGCTTGCCACCCTGGAACAGGATCAGCGTCGGGATGGACATCACATGGTAGTCACGCGCCGTCTTCGGGTTTTCGTCGATGTCGAGCTTCGCGACGGTCAGCTTCTCGCCGTTCTCGGCCGCGATCTCCTCGAGCACCGGGGCGACCATCTTACAAGGCCCGCACCAGGTCGCCCAGAAGTCGACCAGGACCGGCTTTTCGCTGGTCAGAACGTCGTCCACGAACGACTTGTCGGTCACCTTCACGGTGTTGTTGCCCATGGTTTCTCCTTCGGGTTGTCGGAAACTGGCGAGAGTCAGAAGGCGCCGGCACCGTAGCGGCCACCGAGAGCGGTTCCGAGACGTTCCGTTGTCGCGGTCCCGTGCCGATCAGCCGATCACGTTCGACGACTGCTTGTTGTTGAACCGCGCGACGCGCCCCCTGTTTCCACAAGCCTGCGAGCACCACCTTCGCCGTCCGTGGCCGGACAGGTAGTAGTTCGCGCAGCTCGGTGCGAGGCAGGCCCGCAGGCGCTTCCGCTCTTCGCCGCCGAAAAGCCGCACGGCTTGGAGCGCCACGAGCGAACTCACGGCGATGCCGCCGGGCAGGTCGCCCTGGAGCGCGATCGTCGGCACGCCCGCACCGGGCCACACGAGGGCGGACGACGCAGCCGCACGGGCCGCGGTGGTGTTGAGCGTGTCCACCGCGGCCTGGCGGCCAGGCAAGTCGGACACCACCCCGGCCGGTCGCTCGTCCACTGTTGCGTCGGCAGCGAGCCGTCTCAGCGCATCGCGGAGCCGACGCAGGTCGAATGCCGTCTCCTTCACGCTCAACGGGCTTGCGCAAGGCAACCAGTGGTCGAGAGACCTCGGACGTTGCTCAAGACGGGGAACGATCTCACGAATCCACTCGCGTGCACCGTCCGCGGTCGCGAGCGCGTCCTCGGTACCCTTGCCGCTCCCCCACACGGTGTTCATCAAGTCGACCGGCGGCTCCTGGCCCACGACCCGTTCGCGGCGCGTCACAGCGCCCCGCGCAACGCCGTGGTCGGAGTGTTCGACCGTGAGAACAGCTGTGACGTCTCCACCTTCCACCGCGACAGCAGTGGGTTTTGACGGAGACTCGCTGCACTCGCTGCGAGCAAAGCCTTGCCGGCGGAGCGCAGTCGCGTGTTCGATTTCGCCATACGACTCTCTCCTCTGCGCTGGTCTTCTTGTCGGCGTCAGCCGATCGTCGGCTCTTACCGCCGGCCGACGCCGACACCGGGCGCCGACCATTCCCCGGCCTCGCCCTGATGTCCTCATTCCCTCCGGGCGAGTGTCAGGAACCGTGCCGCCACGGCGGCGAGCACGGCGGAGGCAAGGACGATCAAACCGGCCGTGAGGAACACCGTCTGCAGGGTTGTCGATGAAACGAGGATCGCGCCGACACCGGATCCCACCGCCAGGGCTATCTGAAGGTTCGTCACATTCACCGCCGACGCGGCCTCCGGGGTTTCCGGGGCAGCGTCGAGCATCCAGACCAGCGTTCCCGGGTTCACAATTCCCCAGAACAGGCCCCACATCACGAACAACAGGCCGGCCAGCCAGGGTAAGGTGCCCGCGTTCGCCAGCGCGATCAGCAATGCGGCCACGACCGTCGCCGCCCCGGCGAAGCTGCCGATCACTCCACGCTTGAACAGCGATCCGGCGACGAGTGAGCCGACGATGCCACCGCAGCCGTAGATGACGTACAGCAGCGAGATCACACCGCTGGACAGATGCGTGTGGTCCATCAGGAACGGGGTGATGTAGGTCCAGGCGGTGAACTGTCCGATGAACACCAATGCGCCCGCCGCCATCCCGAACCGGACGGCGCGCTGCGTCACGACTCCCACAAGATCACGCAGGTGCGTGCGCCCGTCCGGCGGAATACCCGGCAGGACGAACCTCTGCGCGACCACGACCAGCAGTGTCGCCGCCGCGGCGGTGGCGAAAGTGAGACGCCAGCCCACGAGGTTGCCGAGGAACTGTCCCGCCGGCAGCCCCACCACTGTCCCACCGGAAATACCTGCCGCGATAATGGTGATGGCGCGAGTGCCGCCGGCGGGGCCTACCAGCTTGGGGCCGACCGGTGAGACCACGGTCCAGAAGGCTCCGAGGGTGGCACCAAAGAACATGCGGGCTATCAGCACCACGACGAAGTTCGGTGCCACCGCGACGATGGCGTTCGACACCAGCACCGTCAAACCTAGGACGAGGATGACCGAGCGCCGGTCAAATCGGCCGGAGCTGAGGAAGAACAGCGGCGCCGACACTGCGGCGCTGAAACCCGGCACGAGCACCATCAACCCCGCAAGGCCCAGTGAAACATGTAATCCGTCGGCGATCCGCGGCAGCAGCCCCACCGGCATCGTTTCCGTCATCACGACTATGAACGCGCCGAGCGCAATGGCGCCGACTGCGGCCCAGCCTCGCTTGCTCCTTGGCTCTGCAATAGTGACGGCAGCGCGCGCGGCCGCAGGCTGAATCGGGACGGCCGCGGCGCACGACGATGTCGAGACCACACGCACGAGCCTTGCGTGACGCCCCGGCGTCTCCCCTTCGGCATCCGTCATGATGTTCCCCTCACTCCTCAGTAGCTCAGCGCAGCTCGACTCCCTATTGGCAATCCCACCGGCGGACGGTCAACGCAACTCTGGAGCCGCACCTGTGCCGCGATCATGGGCTGCGACCGCGCCGCAGCCCATGAAGGAAAAGAGAGCCGTCGTCCTGACTCGACGCCGGAGCCGTTGCCTGGACCCACGGAGTCCCTGTGCACGAGCCTTAGCCACGCCCGTCGCCCAAGATTGTGGGATCGCCGAGGGCCGCCGTGGTCCACACACGTCATGCACGTTCGTCGTCGACGTTGCTGCACAGGCGCTCAGCGTCGAGCCCAAGTGGGGTCTTACCACTTCGAAGGAGAGTTCCGTCGCGAGCGTTGAATAGCGCTGCCAAGGAACCGAGCGACTCCCCCTCGTGGAAACCGCCCGGTTCATCGCGCGCTGTCGGCGCGGATCAGGCGAGGTCGAAGGTGTCGGGGTCTGGGCCGGTGCGCCCGTCGCGGTCGAGGGCCGAGAGGGCGGCGAGGTCGTCGTCGGTGAGGGTGAAGCCGAAGACGTCGAAGTTCTCGGCCACGCGCGAGGGTGTGACGGACTTCGGGATGACCACGTTGCCCAGCTGCAGGTGCCACCGCAGCACCACCTGGGCGGGCGTGCGCCTGTGCCGTGCGGCCACGTCGGTGACGACGGATTCGGCCAGCAGGTCGCCGCCCTTGGCGAGCGGGCTCCAGGCTTCGGTGGCGATGCCGTGCTCGGCGTGGAAGGCGCGCAGTTCCTGCTGGACGAGGTACGGCGACAGCTCGATCTGGTTCACGGCCGGCACCACGGCGCCCTCGTCGAGCACGCGGCGCAGGTGCGCCGGCTGGAAGTTGGAGACGCCGATGGCTCGGACGCGGCCGTCGGCGTAGAGCTTCTCCAGTGCTTTCCAGGTGGCGATGTACTTGTCGCGCGCGGGCAGCGGCCAGTGGATGAGGTAGAGGTCGAGCTGATCGAGCCCGAGGTCGGAGATGCTGGAGTCGAACGCGCGCAGCGTCTGGTCGTAGCCCTGGTCGCTGTTCCACAGCTTGGTGGTGATGAACAGCTCGTCGGCCGCGATGCCCGACTCGGCGAGCGCCTCGCCGACGGCCGCTTCGTTGCCGTACGCGGTGGCGGTGTCGATGCTGCGGTAGCCGGCGTCGAGTGCGGTTTTCACCGCGGCCTTCGTCTCGGCGGGCGGCACCTGGAAGACGCCGAAGCCGAGCTGTGGCATCTCGACGCCGTTGTTCAACTTGGTGACAGGAACGCTGGTCAACTCGATAACCCTTCTGTAGGAACGAACGAAACTCACGGAACAATCGAACTCGCAACCCCACCGCCGACGCGCAGGGCACCGCCGGTGGTCGCCGGCGGCCTGGTCGGAGGCGACGTAGGTGATGAGGTTCGCGACCTCCGCACGAACGAGCGCATACCTTCGGTCAGCGAGACGCCCGGGCAACACGTCGTCCATGGTGACGCCGCTCCTCGCCATTTCTGGCGCCATGCTGCGCACTCGTTCGTTGAACGATTTCGTGCGACGAACCCACCTGGCGCGGCACCACCCGCTGGTTCGCGCTGGCGGCGCTGCAGTCGCCACCAGCGCGAACCTACCGACGTAGATGGTTCTCGCAGGTTGCCGGGATCGTTGTGGTTCGTCCCTTGGCGGTGAAAGCTACTTCTGCAGGAAGGACTGCAGCATAGCCGTCACTTCCTCCGGCCTCTCCTGCGTCACGAAGTGGCCCGAACCCTTCAGGACTCGTCCCTCGACGTTCACGGCGTACTCACGCCACTGATCGGGGATGAGTGAACCGAAGGAACGCTCACCACCGATCGCGAGGATGGGCATCTTCAACTTGCCCTGAGCCAGGAATTCCTTGTTCTGCTGAACATCTGTACGGATCCCACGGTATATACTCATGAAGGCTGTTGTACGGCCGGGCTCCTTCAGGAAGTGGGCGTAGTAGTCAAAGTCCGACGCCGTGAACGGCGACTCATCGCCCGCCACGTACTCAAGCATCATGTCGTGGACGAGGTCGCGCTCGTGACCGGCGATGAGCTTTTCGGCGAGGGGCATCTGGAACAAGCCGAAGTGCCACGCCGCGGGCTGGACCGGGTCGGCGTTGAGCACGGGGTAGCGGTACCAGCTCTCATCCGGGATGGTGGCTTCCATCACGGCCATGCTCCGCACTTCCGACCGAAATTGCGCCCCGTAGGCGTAGGCGACCCACTCACCAAGATCGTGGGCGATTACCTGGACGCCCTTGTTGAGGTTAAGCTGCGTCAGCAGCTGATGCACGTCCTTCGCCAACTGCGCTGTATCATAACCACTCTTGGTGACCTCGGACTCACCAGCACCACGCATGTCGACTGCGATCACAGTGTGGTTCTTGGAGAGCGGGACCATCTGCTGCCGCCACTCGGACCAATTCTCGGGGAACCCGTGGATCATTACCACAGGAGAACCTTTGCCGCCCCGCACGTAGTGCATACGAAAGCCATTTACTTCCGCGTACTTGGACTGAAAACCGGCAGGCGGTCGAGATTGCGGGTAAGGCGATAGTGACTGCGCTGCCAGGGAGGAATTCCCGTTGTTCTCGTCCCGCGCTGCGGAGCTCGAAGTCGCGGAGATCACGAGCAGTAAGGCCGCCAAAGCCGCAATGAACGTGAAGGGTCTGTTGACCTTTCCTATTTTGATGCCCATCATTCTCCTACTTGGAGTCGATACTCGTTACGCGTCACCAGACGCACGGGACGATGAAGCGACCCAGTCGGCCATGCACGTTCGTGCTCGGAATCGGCCGGATGGAAACGTGCTGTTGGACCATGCTCTCCCCTCCCGTCCGTTCGACTGAAGGCTGGAGCCAGCCGCCAGCCGATACCCCGCTTCAACCCGATCGAGCTACAAGACAGCAACCCGATCGAGTTATGGCTCGGTAGATCGCTTCAGACAGTGAGCGCCTGGGGGTAGCGACTTCTTACCCTCAGACCTCGGGCAGCCGAGCGGGCCCGCCTCGGCCCCCATCAGTGGCTCAGCCCGTCACCGCAAGTAAAAGACCACGCCGCCTCTACGGGGGTCGGTGGGAATGAGCGGGAGTTCTTTCGTGGTGAGGCTAGATGCCTCAGCTCCTGGTGCGACAGCGGGAGTCCGGCGGCAGGAGCAGGAGGCACATGAGCCCGCCCCGCGCTGCCGTGGGGGCAGGGCGCAGCGAGGCGGGGTGGCTTGATGCCGGCGCGGGGTCGCCTCTCGGCGGGCGGCGCGACCCGGGGCCGAAGACTCGGCGATCCGGCAGGGCAGTGCGCGGAGCCTGGCGACACCACCGCACCGGCAATCAAAGTAACGCTGCCCCGCCACGGACATTCCACAGTGGACGTTCCCCCTTTCCACAGTTCGCCGTCCCGACGAGTTCGGTGATCACGTTCGCCGCGTTGTCGAGCGCGTCGACGCCCATGGACTCGACCACCATCTCTCGCAGCCGTTAAGGGCAGTGGGCCCGCTCGCATGGGCAATCGGTGCAGCTCAGAGGTCGTTGGCGTCGGCGAAGACGCAGATCACCGGTGCCCGACGGAAATTTCAGGGCAAGTTTTCGGCGAACCCCGAAAGATTCCCCCATGGGTTGACACCAATCGAGGTGACGACGGCGGGCCGACGGTACAAGCCACGGCCCCATGGTGATGGGAGCGTGCTAAGCCAGTGGAGAGCACCGAACGGCGTTTCGACCCTGACGACCCGGAATACTTCATCGCCCAGCTCGCTCGCGACCGCGAAGCCGCGCCCGCTGAAGCGGCCTCGCCGCGGGTCGAGTCGGACGACGCCGGCATCCCCGCTGACGGCGGCCTTTCCCTGGATGAAAGCCGAGCGAATCCGGGCCCGACCCGGCCATGATCATGTCCGAAAACCAGCAATCACGCGGAAACCCGGCTCGGAACTCGGATCGAGGACGACCGGCGCCGACCGGGGCACCGTCTGTCATGCACAGCATCTTTGAAGACGCCGAGCTGCCCGAACAGCGGCCCGTTACCAACCTGGCTGAACGGCTTCGCGGGAACCAGCTCGACACCGATGCCCTCGTAACGGCGGCATGAGTGCCGGCCACTGACCACGCTCACCCACTCCTTCCACGGAGCACCACCATGAACCAGAACACCGCGGACAGCGAGACGATCCTGCGCGGCGTCCTCGACGGCTGGAAGGCCGCCGTCGACAAGCACCAGCCCGACCAGGTCGCCGCCCACTTCACCGACGACGCCATCTTCCAAGGCCTGCACCCCTACAGCGTCGGACGTCCCGGCATCGCCGCCTACTACGAATCCCAACCCCCCGGCCTGACCGCCGGCTACCAGGTCCTGGAGACCAGGCGCCTCTCCGACGACCTCGTCCTCGGATACCTCAACGTCGACTTCTCCTTCACCGACCGCCCCACAATCAACGTCTACCTCAGCACCCTGCTGAAACAGACCGGAACCGGCTGGACCATCACCTTCTACCAGGTCACCAAGCTCGACCAGAACACCACCAGCGAAGACCCCGGCAGCCACTAACAGACCGGACATCGAGCGAGCGGCTATTCGGGCCGGGTGAAAGGACCCCATGGTGGCGGGTGCGCGGCGGGGACCCAGGCTCGCATCGAACGACCGGTCAAACCGCAGAAAGAAGAAAGACCATCACAACGCCTGACACGACGCAACACGCCCGCTACGAACAGTTCCTCGAACTCCATCGCGGCCCCGAGGCGTTCATCATGCCCAACGCCTGGGACGCCCCGTCGGCCCTGCTCTTCAAGGAAGCCGGATTCGCCGCCGTTGCAACCTCCTCGGCGGCCTTCGCGGCGACACTGGGTCGACTCGACGGCATCCACGCCGTCAGCCGCGACAAGCACGTGGCTCATGCCGCGCTCCTCACGTCGGTGAGCGGCCTGCCGATCAACGGTGACTTCGAGGACGGCTACGGCGAGACTCCCGAGGACGTCCGGGCCACCGTTGATGCCGCTATCGCCCGTGGCCTGGCCGGCATCGGTATCGAAGACACCACCGGCGACCCCTCCCAGCCGATTCGCGAATTCGACGACGCGGTTCGCCGCATCGAGGCTGCCGCCGCAGCTGCGCACGGACGGATCGTTCTGACCGGCCGTACGGACAACTTCTTGTGGGGGATTTCCGACATCGGTGACACCATCCGCCCCTCTCCGCCTTCGCGGAGGCGGGAGCGGACGTTCTCTACGCACCGAACCTGCCGGACCGGGCCTCCATCACCGCAGTCATCAAGGCAGTCGCGCCCAAGCCGGTCAACGTCCTCGTCAGCCCCCAGGACACGGCTACCCTCACAGAACTCCAGACGATCGGTGTCCGCCGGATCAGCCTCGGGGTCGACCCCTACACACACGCCCTCGGAGCAACACAGGCGGCTGCGGCGAAGCTAGCGGAGGGAGACCTGACGGCGCTCGCATCGAATCTCAACTTCGGCCACATCATCGACCTCATCAAGGATTGACACGGCCACGCAACCGGGCAGCTGCGCACTTGCCTCATGCGGTCAGATCGCGACGTGACGTGTTCTGACTGCCCGCGTGACTCGCGCGGATACATCCGGGTACCGGGAGAGCAGAGCCCGGTCAGGCGCATTTGATGAGTGGAGAAACACATGACCGAAACCGAGGGGATGTCGACACGCCGCGCACCGCGCACCGCGGACGCATGTGGTCACGGCAACGTCGTGCGCTGCGGCCGTACCAACCCAGCCTGCAGCCGCCCGCGCTCCTGCCGCTGGTGCGGAGCCCGGCAGCAGGCGGGGCCCCGCCTCGCGGACAACCAGCTCGCCGGGCTGCGCCGGGACGCCGCGCGCGTCTCGTCGCCGTTCGCCGATCCCGCCCAGCTGACCCGGGTCCGGAAGTTCGTGGCCGGCCGGTCGAAGTGGGCCGAGCGGTGGCCTGCAACTACTCCGGCCCGCACCACTACGAGCTCCACGTCTCCGGGCTCGGGCCGCATCATCGCGCAGACACCGTTGCACGCCGGCCGTCGCCCAGCACCCGCTCTTCGACCATCACCACGCCCCGACTGCCCGCGTGCCCACCTGCGCGGTGGCTGCGCACCGCCTACCGGATCGCCGGTCTCGAGCCCTCTACATCCTGCTGCACCCCGAGGTCGCGTGATGTCTCGACCACGTCTTGCACGATCAGCAGGCTCCACCGGGCTGTCGCCCCGGCGGCTCGCAACACCGGGCGGATCCGCCGAGCAGGTCGGAGACCATACGTTGCAGACAGTCCACTGGCACACCTTCCCTGACAGTGCCGTAAACCCCTTGATGAGAGACAGTCGTGGCACCTGATCGAATTTCCCATACGCTGCCTGGGCTGACGGCGCCCGCGGAGATCGTGGTCGACCGCTGGGGTGTGCCGCACATCTACGCGGCCAGCACCTACGACGCGTTCCGCGCCCAGGGCTTCAACGCTGCCCGTGACCGGTTGTGGCAGATCGACTTCTGGCGCCGGCGCGGCCTCGGCCGGCTGGCGGAGGTCTTCGGGCCCGAGCACGCCGAGCGGGACCGTGCGGCGCGGCTGTTCCTCTACCGCGGCGACATGCACCGCGAATGGCTCGCGTACGGCTCGGACACGAAACGCGCGACGACGGCGTTCGTCGAAGGCGTCAACGCGTTCGTGGAGCTCACGCGCCAGAACCCCGAGCTGCTGCCCGCCGAGTTCCGGGAGCTCGGTTACGAGCCGGCGCTGTGGGCACCCGAAGACGTGGCTCGCATCCGCAGCCACGGCCTGTTCTACAACGTCCGCGAGGAGGTCGCCCGCGCTCGCACCCTGCGTGACCTGCCGGCGGAGGCCGAGGAGCTGCGAAGGCGGCGCGAACCGTGGCGGCCGGTGGAGATCCCCGAGGGGCTCGACCTCGCCGCGATCCCCGACGACGTGCTGCGCGTCTACGACCTCGCGACGACCGCGCCCGGGTTCGCGCCGCCCGCACCGCAGGACCCGCAGGGCGACGTGTTGCCGGAGGGCAGCAACAACTGGGTCCTCGCCGGTTCGCGGACACGCTCGGGCCGGCCGCTGCTGGCCAACGACCCGCACCGCGCGGCCGCCGCGTTGCCCGGCCTGCGCTACATCGCGCACCTCAACGCGCCGGGCTTCGACGTGATCGGCGGCGGCGAGCCCGCGCTGCCCGGCATTTCGATCGGCCACAACGGCCGGATCGCCTTCGGGCTCACCATCTTCGCGATCGACCAGGAAGACCTCTACGTCTACGACACCGATCCCGCCGACCCGACGAGCTACCGCTACGACGGCCGCTGGGAACCGATGCGGCGCGCCACCGAGACCATCGCCGTACGCGACGGCGAGCCGGTGGAGGCCGAGCTGCTCTTCACCCGCCACGGCCCGGTCGTGTACCAGGATCCGGAGCGGAACACGGCGTACGCGGTCCGCGCGGCCTGGCTCGAGGCCGGCATGGCGCCCTACCTCGGCAGCATGGACTACATGCGCGCCGGGGACTGGGACGAGTTCTCGGCCGCCATGAACCGCTGGGGCGCGCCGCCGGAGAACCAGGTCTACGCCGACCCGTCGGGCCGCATCGCCTGGCAGACCGGCGGTCTCACCCCGATCCGGCCCAACTGGGACGGCACACTGCCCGTGCCGGGCGACGGCCGTTACGAGTGGGCCGGCTTCTACGACACCGACCAGCTGCCCGGCACCCTCGACCCGGAGGCGGGATTCCTGGCCACGGCCAACGAAATGAACCTGCCCGCCGACTACCCGCCCGACCGGCACATCACCTACGACTGGTACGCGCCCTACCGCAAGCACCGCATCGACGAGGTCCTCGCGCAGACCACCGACGCCACCCCGCAGAGCATGGTCGACCTGCAGAGCGACTTCCTGTCCGTGCCCGCGCGCCGGATCGTGGCGCGGCTGCGGGAACTGAGCGTGGCCGTCGACGGGCTGGACCTGCTCACCGGCTGGGACGCCGTGCTCGCCCCCGACAGCGCGGCCGCCGCGCTGTTCGAGGTCTGGTACCGCCGCCACCTGCGGCCCGAGCTGCTGGCACAGGCCCTGGAACCGCTGGTGGGCGCGGAAGCCGCCCACACGACGGCCACCCGCATGTCACCCGCGGACGACCTGCTCGCCGACACCCGCATTACCCTCGAGCTGGTCGAGAACTCCGGCGCATTCGCCGACGTCGTCGCGAAAACCCTGCCCGCCGCCGTCGCCGACCTCGAAGAACTGCTGGGCGCCGACCGGAGTGCGTGGGCGTGGGGCCGGCTGCACGTCGCCCGCGCGCAGCACCCGCTCAAGGCGTTGCTCCCTAACCTGCCCGAAGACCGGCTCGCCACTGAACCGCTTCCGCGCGGCGGCAGCGGCGACACCGTCGGGAGCACCGAGTACGGGCCGAATTTTGTGCAGTCGGCGGGCGCGACGTTCCGGGTCGTCGTCGACGTCGGCGAGTGGGACTCGTCGCTCGCGATGAACGCGCCGGGCCAGTCCGGCCGGCTGGACGACCCGCACCTGACCGACCTGTTCGCACCGTGGGCCCGCGGGGAGGCGTTCCCACTGCTCTACAGCCGGGAACGGATCGACGCCGAGGCCGAAACCGTCATCGAGCTGAACCCGCCCGCCTGACATCCCTACGCGAGGTGCGCGACCCGACAGTCGCAGTTCAGAGGGCAAAGCCCTCCACGCGTTGTGGCACGACGCCGCCCGGCAGTGCGCCCAACTTGCCGCCCCCACGCCGCCAACCTCCACCAACGTGGCCTGCCGGCGCGCGCCGCTACGGCGCTCACGGCCTTCGGCCGGATTGCGCGATCACACCCTCGGACAAGGACGTTCGGCCCACGTGTAGCTAGCTGCCCACAGACCGCAGATCGACCGACACGTCCGCGAAGGCAAGACCAGGCGCGAAGCGATCCACTGCCTCAAACGCTATGTCGCACGCGAGCTCTACGAACTCATCGGCCGCGCCCCACAACGCACCAGACTGCCAACGATCGCTTGACATCCTGTGAGACTGCGCGGGCGGCCTGGTGGTCGCTGTCAGGATGGTCCGGCGGTGCGGGATGACTCGTTGACAAACTGGCCGTTCTTGAACGTGCCTTGCCTATGACTCGTCTCCCAAGCCGTTCGGGCCGGCCTGGCCCACCCAGTGGCTTGATAAGCAGCCCGTCCGCCCGCAGGGCGTGACTCGTCACAGTTTCGCCTGGGTGCCCACCACGGCCGACGCCCATCGACAACGTCGCCTGCTGGAAGGTACCGCGCAACCATGCTGTTCGAGTCGCTCGAAGGCGTCATCGGCGTCGACACCCACCGCGACACGCTTGCTGCTGCCGCAGTCACCGCGGTCGGCGCAACGCTGGAACATGCCGATGCCCCGGCGAGCGCCGAGGGCTATCAGCAACTGCTGGACTTCGCTCGAACGCAGGTGCCGGGCCGGCGGTGCTGGGCCATCGAAGGAACCAGCAGCTACGGCGCCGGGCTCACCGCATACCTCAGCGAACAGGGCGAACGGGTCCTCGAAGTCTGCCGCCCCAAGCGTCCACCGCGGCGCGGTGCCCGCAAGAGCGACGCCCTCGACGCCGTTCGAGCCGCCCGGGAAATCCTCAGCAGCGACCGCCTGACCGAACCGCGCAGCCGCGGGCAGCGCGAAGCCCTGCGCGTCCTGCTGAGCACACGGGCCGGCGCGGTCTCCGCCCGCACCGCCGCGATCAACCACCTCAAAGCGTTGATCGTCTCCGCTCCCGAGAACCTCCGCGCAGAACTGCGAGGGCAGACCAGCGACACCCAGATCACCTACTGCGCGAAACTGCGTGACCGTCCTACCCAGAACCTCGAGCACCGCACCACCATCCGGGCGATGCGCTCCACCGCCCACCGCATCCAAGCACTCAAAGCCGAAGCGAACGAGCTCGAACGCGACATCGCACGCCTGGTCGACGAAATTCACCCAGAGCTGGCACAGCTGCCCGGCGTCGGCTCCCTGAGCGCAGCACAAATCCTGATCAGCTGGTCCCACCACGGCAGGCTTCGCTCCGAAGCCGCGTTCGCCAGCCTCGCCGGCGCCGCACCGATCCCCGCTTCCTCAGGTCTGACCAACCGTCACCGCCTCAACCGAGGCGGCGATCGTCAACTCAACCGGGCCCTCCACACCATCGTGCTGACCCGCAGCCGGATCGACCCCGCGACCCGCGCCTACATCACCCGCCGACTGGCCGAAGGCAAAACCCTCCGAGAAATCAAACGCTGCCTCAAACGGATCATCGCACGCCAACTCTTCCGCACCCTCCAGCAACACCACACACCAACCACGCCGGCAACCCTTGACGCCACATAGCAGCGTCATAGGGCATCGAACTTCCCGTCATCTATCGCTGAGAGGTCGTCCACGTCGTGAACACCCGGAACGAGGCTGTGTCCGACTCGCCCTAGCGGAACGCCCTGTCAGGCGGCCGGGATGTTGTGGTTCAGCCGGAACACGTTGGCCGGGTCGTGGGCTTTTTTGATCTCGACCAGGCGGGCGTAGCGTTCAGGACCGAACGCCTTTTCCATTTCGGCCGGACTGGTGGCCTCGTCTGGCGAAAGAAAGTTGGCCATCCGGCGCTCCGCTGACCAGGGAGCCAGCGCGTCGATCACCGCGGCCAGGCTGCCGCGCATCAGTTCGGCCTGATCAGGCCCGCCGACGCCGAAGCCGAACACGACGAACGGCACACCCCGCGTGGAGACACTGTTGGCGACGGCCGGCTCCCGATCGAAGGCACCCCCCAGGTACCGGATTTCGACATTGACCAGCTGCGAACCAGACTCAGGACCGAGGACCCCCACGAAGGCCTCGACAGCCTCGGCGGAGAACTCCCGCAGTGAGGTCGTCCTGTCCCAGTACGGCATCGGGTCTTCGGGGTCGTTGTGAATCCGCCGCGAAGCCGTGTAGGGCAGCTCTGACATCGCGTCGAGGACCGCCGGTGCGACAGCGCGCATCGGGGCGAGCAGACGCTCGGCGTCCTGTTCGGACCCGAGGTGCGCGTAACGGAGGTGGACCACGTTCGCTCCCCTCAGCGGCCCCGGCAGCTCGGGAAGCAGGGGCAATCGCTGCGCGGCGATCGACGAGGTCGCCTCTACTGGCAAGCCGGTGACCCACACGCGCCACGCGTGCAGGATTTCGGCCAGGTGCGCACCCGCGAAATACAGGGAGCCCCCGTAGAAACGGGTCACGGGGAACAGCTCGAACTCCAGCGCCGTGACCACCCCGAAATTACCCTTGCAACCACGCAGTGCCCAGAACAGGTCGGGTTCGCTCTCGGCAGTCACCGTGCGCAGCTGCCCGTCAGCCGTCACTACGTCGAGCGAATGCACGTGGTCGGCCGCGTAGCCCAGGCTCCGGCCGAGGACTGGGCTTTGCCCTCCGCCCAGCGTGTACCCGGTCACGCCCACGTCCGGCGCCGAACCGCTCAGCGGAGCCAGACCGTGCCGCGCCGCCTCGTCGATGACCTCCTGCCAAATCACACCGGCTGCCACGCGAGCCCTTCGGCGCGCTACGTCGATCGAGATGCCTTTCATCTGTCGCGTCGTGACGAGCACAGAGCCACGCGCAGAGGAAACCATCTGATGGCCCGAGTTCTTCACCGCAACAGGCAACCCACGGGCCCCGGCGAACCTCACCGCGGCCGTGACATCCGCCGCGCGGGCCGCGCTGACCACAACCTCGGGCTCCAGGGTGGCCAACAAGTTGTACTGCCGACATTCGTCCGCATAGCGCGGCTGCCCCGGGACGAGTACCTCACCGATGACTTCTCGGCGAAGGACGGCCAGCTCCTCAGCTCGCGCGGACGAAAGGGCAGAATTCCCAAGAGTTTCGCGCATAGTTCTTCCGCTTCGTCGGATATCAGGGCGAACTGAATATTAGGGGATTCATTGCGAAATTTCACTGCACATAAGGGAAGGAATCGAACGTCGATCGGGCATGACATTCCTCGACATTAACGCCGCTTGGGCCAGTCTGGCGCGCCGGTAGTGACGACCAAAAGCTGCGCCGACTGGGGCCGAGCCACCTTCGTGCCTGTACCCGCGGCAGTGGCACGGAACCGATCAGGCACTGATTGAAGATCCGCCAGGAACGCGGTATCGAACCAACAATTCTTCACCGCGCATGATTACCTGCCACGCCGCACCGGCGAGGTCGACCGCCGGTTCATGGTTGTGCGAGCAGCGATCGTTGGCCACAGCACAGCCACTACGTCTGCAGGGATGTCTATGTACCGCTCGCCGCCGTAGTAGTTCGCGAAGTAGGCTCCAAAGCACAACGTCGAGATGGTGTGGACGTCGATACCGGCCCGGACCGCACGACGCTCCTGCAGCTGTGTCAACGCCCTCTCGATGAATCCCACGCGGGGCCGGACCGCGTGCTCGCGCAAGATCTCCATCAGCTCCGGCGTGCGGATGGCCTCGGCGGCGAAGTTTCCCATCAGCACCATGGCGTCGGGGCTGTAGCGAGCGGGGTCGACATGGCGGACGGCTTCTACGAGCGCGTCGCGTGGCTCCAGGTCGTTCAGATCAACGGTGTACAAGTCACCTTGCTTGCGGAAACCGTAGTCGAGGGCGTCCACCACCAGGTCAAACTTGTTTCCCCACCGTCGACGCAGCGTGGAGCGGCCGACCTTGGCATCGTCCACGATGTCTTTGATGGTCATCTTGGAGAAGCCGTCCATGACCAGCCGCCTGCGGGTGGCGAGGATGATTGCCTCGTCCAAGGCCGTGTCACGAGGGCGGCCGCCAGCGCCACTATGTTCTAGTTCGCCCGCGGAGTTCGTCATACGATTGCGCGCTCCAGCTTGCTCGCGTGTGGTCGACCGTTAAGACATTCGGCGGGTTCGTGTGGGACGTACGCTCCCGGGCCTCACCACACAGCCGCCTTCGTCGGTCTCGACCTGGCCGCACCCCAGAGTGGTGCGCGGGTCGCGGCCGATCACGAGATGAAGCCAGTTACGCCCCCTCCTCCATGCTCACCTTCTTGTCGGCGTCAGTCGACGATCGGTTCTTACCGCCGGCTGAGGCCAACGCACCGGTTTGATCCAGAAGTAGATCCTCATCCGCACTCGACCAGGCCATACACCCGACCGGGAACCAGTCGACGCACACCAGCGACGGAGTATGCGGGCCGAGAAAAACTCAAGGGCTTGCGGGCCGACGGCAATGTTCGTACCGGCGTGCGGGTGGCCGGCGAGGTGTGGGCCTGCGGCGTTGACGAGCAGGGACGGTCAGCATGCCCGTCAGCGAACTGCTTGCGGCCCTCGAGCCCAAGCAACACCGACTGGATCGCGGGGAGCGAGCGGCCAGGCGCGAACAGTTGCGTTGCGTGGATGGCCGCCAGTTTTTTGGGTCGTTGACCACTCGCGCGGCGATCGGTTCCTGGAAGCCGGCATCGGTGCTTGACGTCCCCTGCTCGATCCTGCCCGTGAGCCGGCCGAGGAACGCGGCTATTCGCTGCGCTCCAGCAACGTCCGCACCGCCGGCCCCGTCAACCGAGCCACGTCCTCCACCGAAGCGCTCGCCAGCGGATCCTTCCGCGTCACCGCGCGGACCAGGCCGATGCCCAGCAGCCACGCCAACGCGAGGTCGGCGCGGAGGGCGGCATCGGGTTCGTCGGTGAGGGAGGCCAGAGCGCGGGCGTATTCCTCGCCGAGCTGGTCGCGCAGGGCGGCGCCCGCGCCGTCGGTGCCGGTGGAGCGCAGGTAGGTCTCCAGGGAGCGGTCACGGCGTTCGGAGTCGTCCTTGAGGAGGCTGCGCAGCGTTTCGGCGAAGAGGTGCTCGGGTGGGGTCGCGTCGAGCTGGGCGAAGCCGCCGCGGGTCATCGCGGCTTCGAAGAGGGCTTCTTTGCTGCCGAAGTAGCGGAATAGCAGCGCTTGGTTCGCGCCGGCGCGGCTGGCGATGTCACGCACGGTGGCGCGGTCGAAACCGCGCGCCGCGAACAGTTCTCGGGCGGCCTCGAGCAGCGCCGCTTTCGTGGCCGCGGCGTCCCGTTTCCGGGCGTGCGATTCTGCGGTCATGGCGACTCCCGTTCGGCAGTGGCGATCACCCGGGCTCCACGCATGGCGGCGAGCTGCACACCCAACCACCCGGTCGTCCCGCCGGCGCCGTGAACGAGCAGCGTCTCGTTCTCCGCACCTTTATTCAGAGAGCACCTGCTCCGCAGTCAGAGCAGGCACAGGGAACGCCGCCGCCGTCTCCCATGCCACCAATTGACAGATTGGAAGCCAACGACGAAACGCAAGTAGAGATAGTTTTCAAGGCAGACCTGTTCGATTCCGTCATACACCTCTCTCGTCTACGCTGGTCGTCTTGTCGGCGTCAGCCGACGGTCGGCTCTTACCGCCTGCCGTCTCCTGGCCTCCTCATCCCCCGCGCGAGTGTCAGGAACCGCGCTGCCACGGCGGCGAGTACGGCGGCAAGCACGATGAAGCCCGCCGTGAGGAACACCGTCTGCACGGTCACTGACGACACGAGGATCGCGCCGACGCCGGACCCTGCCGCCAGAGCTACTGGAGTTCGTGACATTCACCGCCGACGCGGCTTCCGCGGTTTCTGGGGCGCGCCGAGTACTTCCAGGTGGTGAACTGCCCGATGAACACCAGCGCGCCCGCCACCATCCCGGACCGGGCGGCCCGCTGCGTCACGGCGCCCAGCAGATCAAGCAGGTGCGAGCGGCCGTCCGGTGGAATGCCCGGGCGGATGACCGTCTGCGCAACCACGACAAGCAGGGTCGCCGCGGCGGAGAACGTGAGCCGCCGGCCGAGGAGGTTGCCGAGGAACTGGCTCGCCGGGAGCCCCACCACCGTCCCACCCGACGGTAGGCCACGGGCTCGCCCCGAAGCAGTCGGTGCTCGCAGGGTTTGCGCCACTTCGCGAGCTGGTACTGGTCGGCTCGGTCGGCACATCCGCTGTGTCAGATCCGATTCAGGTGGTCCCGAATTTTGGCGGCGACGAGTTCGGGACGCTCCTCGGGGAGGTGGTGTCCTGCGTCATCGACCACTTCGACGCGCAGGTCTGCGGCGTGCGGTGTGACAGCACCCAGCATTGCCGGAGGCGTGAACGGGTCGGCGCCGCCGGCGAGCAAGAGCGTGGGTGGCCGAAGCTTGCGGGTCTCCGCATGCCGCAGCATCGGGATGAACTCTTTGTATGCGAACTGGTACATGAGCTGTTCACCGGCGCGCGCGATGTCGGGTCGGCGGAGCACGTCCACGTACGCGGCGACGACGTCGGCCGGCATCGACGCCCGGTCGACGACACCGCGACGCAGCCAGGCACGTGTGAAGGAAGGGATGTGCGCCAGGACGAAGCGGCCGACCAAAGGTGTCTCGACGAACGGTGTCCACAGATAGCGCCAGGCGTTGCGGACCATTCGTCGGACATCGAGGTAGGGGTGGAGTTCGTTCAGGGCGACCACGTGGCTGACGCGGTCCGGATCGTCCAGCGCGAGCTGGAAGGCCAGGGCTGCACCACGGTCGTGCCCGACGAGCGCGATCCGGCCCAGCCCCAAAGCGTCGAGCAGTGCCCGCAGATCGTCGACGAGCTCGGCGGTGCGGTACCCACTCCTCGGCGCGTCCGACCAGCCGGCCCCGCGCAGGTCGACCGCGATGAGCCGGTGCGAGTCACTCAGGAGGGGCATGACGTGCCGCCACATGTACCAGTGCTTCGCCCAGCCGTGCAGCAGGAGGACAGGGGATCCGGCACCTGTCTCGGCGACGTGCATGCGCAGCCGCCCCGTGGCGATGTACCGGTGGCGGACACCCGGGACCTGCAGCGCTTCGGGGACACCTCGTGCCGTCGTGTCAGGCGCTTCGCGCCTTTGTGCGCTCATTCGTGTCCCCTGCCGGCCGGGTCGGCGACCGTGAGCGGATCGCCGCTGTCGCAGACGAACGCGACCGATCCCAGAGCCGTCCGCCCCTGTCCGCCACCGCACACAGCAGCGGACGAAGGACGGATGACAGGCGCCGTTGTGATCATGCCCCCGACTCTAGGAGGGAAACAGCCCAAATGTGGGGCCACTTGCGCCCACTTCTTGGGGACCAATTACCTGACTCCGGTCACCCCAGCCACACTGGCCGGTGGGCGTGTCCAAGCCCGACTCGACACGTGCAGCCGGGTTTCGAGCAGATCGTCCGTGCCGGGGTAGAACTCGTCCATCGAAGAGTACTTCGACATCGCCCTGAGACCCACATCATCGTCACCGCGAACACCGCGGAAAGGAGTGCCTGCTCTGCGTCGAGACGGGCGCCGTGACCACGATGTTGCGAGAAGGCCGGTAAGGACGAGGCGTTCCGCTGCCGCTGTTACCCAGCATCCGAAGATCTGTGACGACGAAGGGATGGAACGGTGCCTCTCGAGGGCGAGTACGAGCCGAGCCCGGTGAAGTATGTGCGTGATCAGGTGGAGTTGTATGAGAGTTCAGGCGGGACGGAGGGGACCATCTCGCCCGACGCCGGGTTGCCGGTCATCATCCTGACGACACGGGGCGCGAAAAGTGGGAAAATCCGCAAGACGCCACTGATGCGGGTGGCGCACGAGGGGACGTACGTGGCGGTTGCCTCGCAGGGTGGCGCGCCGAAGCATCCGGTGTGGTATTTCAATGTCGAGGCCGACCCACACGTTGAACTGCAGGACGGCCCGGTCCGGCGGGACATGCGGGCGCGTGAGGTCACCGGAGCGGAGAAGGCCGAGTGGTGGGAGCGCGCGGTCGCCGTGTACCCGTCGTACGCGGAGTATCAGAGCAAGACCGACCGGGAGATCCCCGTGTTCGTGCTGGAGCCGGTTGAGGGCAGCAAACCAGTCTCCGCACGGTGATTTCCGGAACAGTCGTCGTGACGGAGCCTTCCAGAGAAGTCCTCGCTTAGTTTTACGGCCGTCGACCCCGACCCGGCGCTGCGCGAGTTCCTGCAGAGCACTTATGAGGCCGCGGCGGAACTTGGCCACTGGAACCACCAGCGTCTCAACCATGACAAAGCACAAACCAGGCCGGATTGGGCAGCGCGCCAGGTTCGCGAATCCACCCAGCCCACGATCCACGAACTCCACGAACTGGTCGATCTCGAACTTTGCCGAGGTCGCGCATCCGCGGCGACAAGGCCTACTCCTCACGCGCGATCCGCGGTGCACGGCCGCAGCCGCTCGGAGGGTTCACCGTTTGTGGTGCTGCCCCGACCCTGTCCGGTCGCGAGCCCGACGGGCATCACCCCGCGGGGTTGACGTCGGCCGAGGGCCGGACCGCGCGCAGGAATCCCCGGAGCAGGCGTGACCGCTCAGAAGACGGTGCGCCAGTCGTCGCGGATGCTGATGACGGTCCAGCCGTCCCGGTCGGCCTGTTCGAGGGCCTGTTCGGCGCCGGTGGTGTACGCGAACTCGCGGTCGGGGTCGTCGTGGATAACCAGGAGGCGCAGGGTCGGTTTGTCGGGGTGGTGGGTGAAGCGGAGCATCGGGATGTCGCCGTTGGCGTTGCCCGCCGCCAGCAACGGTCGGCGTCCGGTGCGGCTCCAGATGCGGATGGGCTTCTCCGGGCCGTCGTCGAGGTAGTCCAGGACGGGTTGGTGGCGGATGTTGCCGCCGTGCTCGTCGTCCTCGTAGGACAGTGTCGCGGTGCTGCCGATGACCTGCTCGCGCGGCACGCCGTAGACCGCGTGGCTGATGGGCCGCATGAAGTCGCGGCCGCCGCCGGAGGCGATGTAGGTGCTGAAGCCGTTGTCCCGCAGGTGTGCCAGGAGCTCGACCATCGGCGCGTAGGCGCACCGCGCATACGACCTGCCCAACGTGGGGTGCTGGGTGTTGGTCAGGAACTCGTTCGCCTGGACTTCGAAGTCCTCGACGCCAATGTCGGCGTACGCCTCGAGCACTCCGGCGGCCAGAGCGGGGAGCTGAGTGTCGTCACCGGCGTAGTGTGCGGCGACCACTGCGCCGAACCAAGCCAAGTCGTTCTCGTATGCGGCTTTCCAGGGCTGGCGCAAGCGCAGCTCCGGTGTCTCCTTGGCCATGGTCACGAGGCGGCGGAGGATGAAGTCGAGTTGGATCGGGATCGGTTTCTCACACCACAGCGTGCCATCGTTGTCGAATGTCGCCACCCGTTCGTCGGCCGGCACCTCTGCTGCGTGCTCGACGAACTTGGTGATCGCCTTCTTCGCGGCGCCGTCGCGCCAGGTGGTCAGCACGAGACAACCCTCCTTCCGATGGTCAGGGCCGAACCACGCAGCGGAGACCGACGTGGCAGGCGGCGGTGTCGATCGGTTGCGCCATGCGGGCGGCAGGCCGGTAGCGACGGCAGTAGTTCGGCGCGCACAGGTACGAGCCGCCCTTGATCACCCTGCGCGGGACGCGTTCACCGCGTTCGATGCTGCGGTCTCGCGGGCTCGGGCTACAACACGAGCCTGCCGGATCGTCGTGCGCGGAGTACCAGTCCGCGGTCCACTCCCACACGTTGCCGATCATGTCGTAGAGGCCGTATCCGTTCGGCGGGTAGCGCCCGACCGGAGCGGTGCCAAGGTAACCGTCCGCGCCGGTATTCGCGTACGGAAAGGTTCCCTGCCAGGTGTTGGCCATCCACACACCGTCGGGACTGAGCTCGTCGCCCCACGCGTAGGCGGCGCGGTCGATCCCGCCCCGCGCGGCGAGCTCCCACTCCGCCTCCGTGGGGATGTCCTTGCACGCCCAACGCGCGTAGGCCTCGGCGTCCTCCCAAGCCAAGTGCACCACGGGATGATCGGGTCGCTTGCGGACCGAACTGCCCGGGCCGGACGGATGGCGCCAGTCCGCGCCGGGCACGTAACGCCACCAGTTGTAGGCGTTGCGCAGGTCGACCTCGTGCTGCGGTGCGACGAACACCGACGACGCCGGCACGAGGAGATCCGGCAAGGCGTCTGGGTAATCCGCCGGATCGGGTGCCCGCTCGGCGAGCGTGACGTGGCCCGTCGCCCGAACGAAGCGCTCGAAGTCGCGGTTGCGCACCGCGGTGGGGTCGATCCAGAACCCGCCGACCGTCACGTTGTGGACCGGGGCCTCCTCCGGATAGTGGTCGTCGGAGCCCATCGCGAAGGTGCGCCCGGCGATCCAAACCATGTCCACGGTCGGGTCGGGCTTCGCGGCCACGGCCTGCCTAAGTCCCTGACCCGTGTGCGCGGTGGCCATCGGGTGCCCCCTGCCTGCTGTGCGCGACGTCGCCACACGTTCCCAGCGGGCCGGGCCGCGCTTCATCACCCCTGCCGGGTGACCCGTGCAGATTGATCCATCAAGCGCTCTCGCTCGTCGCGGGTGCCGCCCGGTGTGCGGTGTTCACCTGGTGCAGGTGAGGCCGGGCGCCGTCGCGCGATGTCGGATGGTGCGCGCGAGGCCGCCTTCAGCTGCGCGATCTGAGGAGTGACATGAGCAACTCGTTTCAGGGCAAGATCAAGACCGACATCCGCGACTCGGTTCCCGACTGGGAGCCGTTCGAGCCGCCGCGGGCCGCCGACGGCGCGCCGAACGTGGTCTACATGGTTCTCGACGACGTCGGGTACTCCGCGATGAGCTGTTACGGCGGCGTCATCGAGACCCCGAACATCGATCGCATCGCTGCCGACGGCGTGCGGTTCACGCAGTGGCACACCACCGCACTGTGCTCACCGACCCGGTCCTGCCTGCTCACCGGCCGCAACCACACCCGCAACGCGATGGCGTGCATCACGGAGGCGGCGATCGGTTTCCCGAACGCCAACGGCACGATCCCGCCGGAGAACGGCATGATCTCGGAAATCCTGGAGGAGCACGGCTGGAACACCTACATCGTCGGCAAATGGCACCTGTGCCCGACCGACGAGATGAACCTCGCCGCGACGCGGCGCAACTGGCCCACCGGCCGCGGGTTCCAGCGGTTCTACGGGTTCCTCGGCGCCGAGACGAACCAGTGGTATCCCGACCTCGTGTACGACAACCACCCGGTGGACCAGCCGAAGACTCCCGACGAGGGGTACCACTTCACCGACGACATCACCGACAAGGCGATCGAGTTCATCAAGGACGCCAAGGCGATCGCGCCGGACAAGCCGTTCTTTCTCTACTACGCGCCGGGAGCGTGCCACGCGCCGCACCACGCGCCGCGAGAGTGGATCGAACGATTCGAAGGCCGCTTCGACAGGGGATACGACGCACTGCGCGAAACCGTGCTGGCGCGGCAGAAGGAGCTCGGCATCGTGCCGGCTGACACCGAGCTCCCCCCGATCAACCCGATCGGCACCCCCGAGACCCGCCAGGGCCCGGACGGGCAGCCCTTCCCCCCGCTGGACTACACGAAGCCGTGGGACTCGCTGTCCGACCAGGAAAAGCGGCTCTTCGCGCGGATGGCCGAGGTATACGCGGGCTTCCTCGCCCACGCCGACCACCACATCGGCCGGCTTCTCGACCACCTGGAGGAGACCGGGCAACGGGACAACACGCTCGTCATCCTGGTCTCCGACAACGGCGCCAGCGGCGAGGGCGGCCCCAACGGGTCGGTGAACGAGAACAAACTGTTCAACGGCATCCCCGACGACCTCGACGAGAACCTCGCGATGCTCGACGAGCTGGGCGGTCCGAAGACCTACAACCACTACGCGAACGGCTGGGCAATGGCCTTCAACACGCCGTTCAAGATGTGGAAGCGCTACGAGTTCAACGGCGGCACAGCCGACCCGTGCATCATCTCCTGGCCGTCGGTACTCGGGCACGGCGGCGAGATCCGCCACCAGTACCACCACGCGATCGACCTCGTGCCCACGGTGCTCGACTGCGTGGACCTGCGGGTGCCGGAGGCGATCAAGGGACACACGCAGAGCCCGCTCGACGGGGTGAGCATGCGCTACACCTTCGCCGACCCGTCGGCGCCATCGGCCAGATCCACCCAGTTCTACTCGATGCTCGGCTCGCGCGGGATCTGGCACGACGGCTGGAAGGCCGTGACGACGCACCCGACGATCAGCGGCTGGAGCAACTTCGCCGACGACGTGTGGCAGCTCTACCACACCGACGTCGACCGCGCCGAGGTGCACGACCTCGCGGCCGAACACCCCGACAAGCTCAAGGAGTTGATCCGGCTCTGGTTCGCGGAGGCCGACGCCAACGGTGCGTTCCCGCTCGACGACCGCTCGCCCCTGGAAATCCTCAACACGCCGCGGCCGCAGCTGTCCGCGGCCCGCAGCCGCTACGTCTATTACGCGGATGTCGCCGACGTACCCGAACAACAGGCGGTCAACATCCGCAACCGGTCGTACTCGATCGGATCCCTTGTGGACATTCCTGGCAAAGGCGCCGAGGGCGTGCTGTTCGCGCACGGCGCGCGGTTCGGCGGGCACGCGCTCTACGTCAAGGACAACCGCCTGCACTACGTCTACAACTTCGTCGGCATGCTGGAGCAGAAGATCGACGGGACCGAGGACCTGCCGACGGGTGAGAGCCTGATCCTCGCGGCATCGTTCGACAAGGACGGTGAGGAGCCGCCAGGCATCGCCACCGGAATACTGTCGCTCTACCACGGCGACCACAAGGTCGGCGAGGGCCGCATCAAGACACAACCCGGCTCGTTCGAACTCGCCGGCGAGGGCCTGTGCGTCGGCCGCGACAGCGGGGCCGCCGTCACCGACGACTACCGGGGACAACGCCCCCACCGGTTCACCGGCGGCACCATCAAACGGGTCGTGATCGACGTCAGCGGCGACCCGTACGTCGACCAGGAGCGCGAGGCCGAGGCGATGCTCATGCGTGAGTAGCCGGACACCGGTCCGCCGACGGCACCCCATGCGCCGCCGGCGGACCGGCCGGGTCAGGACTTGTGACGGTGGGCCGAGGCGTGGTCGAAGCTCGACGCCCCGCGCGGCCGAGCAAGTGCGCATCCGCTGGCCGACGATCATGGCTTGCTCGGCCGGGGAGTCCGGCTCATCCAGGACAACGAGCCCGACCTGACCATGGTCGCCGAAGCCGGAAACGGCGCGGAAGCAATCGCTGCGGCACGCGCCAAGAAACCGGACCTAGCCAGCCGACGACGACGAGCCTGATCCTCAACCGTTGAACGCGGCTGCCGCCCGGTCGGACGACCGCCTCAACAGGTAGTTCCGCGCACCCGACACCCCTCTTGGGGTCACCTGCGGTCACCGATGAACCCATCTGGTCGCAACGCACGAGGACACGAGGAGGTGCCAGACGGCGATGTTGTCCGAAGCTGTTCCTGCCGCGTTCGGTGCGGCGATCTACCCGCCGGCCGTGCTGTTCATGGCGTTCCTGCTGGTCAACCCACAACCCAGAAAGCGGGCGCTGATTTTCCTGGCCGGCGCTGTGTTCATCACCCTCGGCTTCGGCTTCCTCTCGGTGCTGGTGTTGCAGAGCAGCGGAGCCGAGAGCACCAAGCACCGCACCGTGCCGGCTTGGATCGACCTCGCCATCGGCATTGTGTTGGTGGCCTTCGCCCTGGTGGTCTACTTCCGGCCGCCACGCGGACCCAAGGCCGCCAAAAAGCACCGCGAGCTCGGTGTGATCGGGTTACTGAGCGTCGGTCTGCTGATGTACACGCCGACAGCGCTCTACTTGGCCTCGCTGCACGCCATCGCCAAAGCGCACGCCAGCCTGTTGGTGACGGTGCTGAGCATCATCCTCGTCGCCGTGATCTACATGCTGTTGATCGAGATACCGATCATCGCCCACGCCATCTGGCCGGAGACGACGATCCGCTGGGTCACCGCCGTGAACGCATGGCTGGCAAGACACGGCCGCACCATCATCGTCGTCGTGGCGGCCGGCTTCGGCATCTACCTCACCGGCTCGGGCATCGCCCACCTCGTGTAATCGACAGGCGGTCCCATCTCCGCGGCGCCGTGCGCGATCGGACGATGCCCGCAGCACGCGACGAGCCGGCGGCGACCCCGGACGGACAGCAGGGTGTCACGGCGTTACACGGACCGGTCTTCCTGCTCGGCGGATGTGCTGGTCACACTTCTCATCCTGCCGCCGAAAGACCCGTCCTCGCTCAAGCCCTCCCGACCGTCACCAACGTCATGACCCGAGACAGCTAGGTGTTCTGTCCTGGGAGGTCGGGAACGCGGGTGGCGGGTGGTTGGCCGCCGAGTGCGGTGTGGCCGCGGTGGTGATCGTAGGTGTGGAGCCAGGCGGAACCGTTCGCCGTGATGCATCTCGTTTGTCAGTGAGGCGAAGAACAACTCAGATGCGGCGTTGTCCCAACAAATCACGGTCCACTCGACACTGCTGCGGACGCGATTTTCCCTGCAGAACCGGGAAAGCGTCGCGGAGGTGTGTCGCGGCACGTCGCCCCTGCCCGAGGTATCTTCAACCGGCGTTGGCCGCCAGCTCCGCGGTCGCCCGCACCATCGCCGACAGGAGGCGGCCCGGAAAGTCGTCGCCGTAGCGGGAGGTGTCCGCAGTGACGTGCACGCTGAGGCCTTCGCCCGCCGCCTCGTTGAGGGCTTCCACCCGGATCGGCAGGCTGGTGTGGTCGCGCATGTCCTCTTCCGGGGTGATCAGCCCGGCGGTAAGCAGCTCGTCCCGTGGGTGGAAGTGGACGTAGTTGAACATCACCTCGAACGGGTCGGCGCCCAGCAGCTTGCGCAGGGCCGAATGCGGAAACCGCCGGTGAGCCAGCAGCTCGTTCTCCGCGGCGAGGCACCTCCTCGCCGCCGCCCGCCAATCGCCGTCCGGCACGCCTACGCGGACGGGCAACTGGTTGAGGAACAACCCGAGCGTCACGTCCGCGCCCGCCTGTTCGGGGCGGCCGTTGAGCAGCAGGCCGACCACGGGATCATCGGTCTCCCGGACCGCACCGACCGCTGCGCAGTTCGCCGCGAGCAGCAGGCTCTTCAACGGGAGGCCCCAGCGCGCGGACAGCTCGGCGAGCCGGTCGCTGTCGTGTCGCGGGATCGTCGCACTGACCTTGCGGTGCACGAGCGGCTCGCCGCTCGGAGCCGGGCCCGGCGGCAAGGTGTCCCGGAGCCCTTCGGCGAACCGGACGGACTCGGGGTCGGTGGCCGCTTCTCGCTCCAGCCGGACGAACTCCCGGTACGGGACCGGCGCGGGCAGGTCCGGCGGCTCTCCGCCGACCAGGCCGGCGTAAGTCCGCACGAGCTCGTTGAAGAACACCGCTTCACTCCACCCGTCGAGGATCGCGTGGTGGAACGAGTAGGCCAGGACGAAGGACTCGCCGTCCACGGCCGCCGCATGCGCCCGCAGCAGCGGTGCGCGCTCGACGTCGAACGGGGCGGCGAGTTCGTCCATCACGGCCTCGTGGGCGGCGGCCCGCTCGCTGCTGCCGAGCCCGGTCCAGTCGGCGAAGGCGACCGGGATCGGCGCCGCGGCCTCGACCACCTGCATGGGCTCGCTGAACGTCGCCAGGTCGAACCGCGTGCGCAGCACCGGATGCCGGGCGGACAGCCGGGCCAGCGCGGCGGCGAGCGCCCCGTGGTCCAGTGGCCGGGTCACGGTCCGGGCCACCACGTCCAGGTAGGCCGTGCCCTGGCTGACGAGCCCCTCGAAAATGAGGCCGAGCTGCAGCCGGGCCGCCGGATAGACATCTTCGACGCCGTCGGGGACCCGGGCCTGGTCGAGCGCCGAAAGGAGGTCGGGGCCGGAAGCGACGCCGGGGCCGCGGGTCCCCAGCACCGAGCACGCGCCCCGCGGCGTCGGATTCCGGAACATATCGATCAGGGACAGGCTCAGCCCGGCCCGCTCGGCCTCGCCGATGACCTTGAGCGCGAGGAGGGAATCGCCGCCGAGGGAAAAGAAGTCGTCGTCCGGCCCCACCTTCTCGACCCGCAGGATCTGCTCCCAGATCCCGGCGAGCACCGCCTCCGCTTCGATCCTGTCCACCGTCACCATGCCCCCAGTTCTGCCGCGGCCACGGTGTGCTGTTCCCCCGCGGGGAACTCGAACCGGTACCGCAGCGTGGATTCCACCTTCGCCACAATCGGAGCGAGATCGGCGACGTCCGCCGTCTCCCCCATCACGATGTCCAATTCCACGGTCTGCACCCCGCCCGGGAACTGCGTGCCGGGCCGGGCATACGGCCGGTACAGCGTCACTCCGGCCAGGTCCCGCACGTATTCGGCGCCCTCGATCCCGACCAGCGTGCCCGCCCGGCGGGGAGCGGGGTGGAACACCTGGAAGTACGCCCGGCCGGTGTAGAGATCAGGTACCACGACCCGCTCTCCCAGGGCGATCCGGCCGCCGGCTTCGACGAGGTTGATGCCCCGCGCCCGAACGGCCAGCTCGTTGATCCCGCCGCCGAGGCGGCCGTTCACCTCGATCAGCCGAGGCCCGGCCGGCGTCAGCTTGACCTCGGTGTGGGAGAGGCCGGTGCGCAGACCGACCGCCGAGACCGCCGCCGCAGCCAGCTCACGGACCTCGGCTGTCTCGACGGGGCCGAGCGGCGACGGCCAGAACCGGCCGGTTTCGCGGAACGGCGGCACCATCGGGAACTTGCCGGTCACCGCCAGGTCCGCGATCACGCCGTCCTGGACGACGCTTTCGATCGACACGTAGTCGCCGAACGCCCCGCAGTCACGCCCGGGCAGATATTCCTCGAGGACGAGCGTGCCGCCGTCGACGAGTCCGGGCGCAGGTTCGGCGAGCAGCCGCCGGACCAGCTCCAAACCGGTCTCCGCGTCCTCGACGTAGTACGTGTTCCGGCTGCCCCCGCCGTGCGCGGGTTTGAGGACGGCGGGCAGCCCGGTCTCGGCAACGGCGTCCGGCCAGTCGGCCGCCGTCTCGATCCGGCGGCAGCGCACCACGTCGACCCCGGCCGCCCGCAGCGCCGCCCGCTGGTGCCACTTGTCGGTGAGGCACCGCAGGGTTCGTTCGTCGTGGAAAGGCAGCCCCAGGAGCCCGGCCAGCTCGCCGGCCAGACCGAGCCCTCGCTCGGCGTAGGTCACCAGCCCGTCGGGGCGGTGCCGGCCTACCTCGGCGGCCGCGTCCGACACCGACTCCGCCACGACGACCGGGCCGAACCGCGCGAGCAGCGGCGCCATCGCCAGGGTGTGCCGGTTCGGCGGCACGACGAAGACACAGCCGGCCCAGCCGGCCAGTCCCACGGCGATGTCGCCGGGATGGGCCGCGCCGTCGTCGTACACCACCACCAGCGTCTTGGTCACGGGAGCACCTCCGTGCCGGCAGGAGCGACGGCCGGGGCCAGCCGCTCACGGATCGCCCCGCCGAACGTCTCGAGCCGGCCGCGGTAGTAGAAGTGCCCGCCCGCAACGACGCGGAAAGCGAACGACCCGGTGGTCCAGCCGCCCCAGGCGTCGAGGTGGGCCTGCCGGACCCAGGGGTCGTCGGCGCCGCCCAGCGCCAGGAGGCCGCTGCGGACTGGCCGCCTGCCCGCCGGCACGTAGCGGGCGAGCAGCAGGTAGTCCGCCCGCAGCACCGGGATCATCAGATCGGCGACGTCGGCCAGGCCCGGCCCGGACACGTCGACGTGCCCGCCCGAGGCCACCTCGGTGAGCCAGTCGTCCCGGCTCATCGCGAGCACGGCGTCGGTGTCCAGCCGCTGATCGTCCGGGGGCCGGGCCGCGGACGCGACCAGCAGCTCGACGTCCGCGCCCAGGTCTTCGAGGGCGATCGCGAGCTCGTAGCCGAGCACCCCGCCCAGGCTGTGGCCGACCAGTACCAGGGGACTCGGGCAGTGGGCGCGGACGGCGGCGGCGCAGTCGGCCGCGAGCGTCCGCAGTTCGGTCGCGTTCGGTTCGAGCTGACGCGGCCCGCGGCCGGGGTACTGGATCGCGACCGCGGCTTCTCCCGGGTGCACCAGCTGCCCGGCCCATTCGGCGACCGCGTAGGCGCTGCCGCCCCCGAAGGGAGCCAGCACGAAGGTACGCCGGGCGGTCGCCGGCGCCGTCTCGCCGAGTTGCCAGAGCTGCGGGCACAACCGGTGCCGGTTCATCGCCGGTCCGGCCGGGACTCGGGGCGGATGCCGGCGGGCCGGATGTCGGTCCACTCCCGGTCGATCAGGTCGAGGCAGTCCTGCCTGGTGCCCGTGAAGCCGGCCGGCCGCCATCCCGGTGGCACCGGCACCTGCTCGGGCAACAAGGAATACCGGTCTTCGGGATCGACCACGACGACGTAGTCCATCGGTCCTCCGTTCAGAGTTCGACGACGGTGACGGCGGCCTCGGCCGCGGGCACCGTCGTGCCGTCGAGCGCGGACGCCAGCTCGGCGGCCGTGGCGTGCTGATAGAGCTGGGTGATGACGAGCTCCGGGTAGGTCCGGCGCAGCCGCGCGAAGACAGTCAGCGCCTTGAAGGAGTCACCGCCGATCTCCAGGAACCGGTCGGCTCGGCCGATCCCCGCCCGGCCGAGCACGTCGGACCACACGTCCAGCACGAAGCGTTCGGTCTCGGTCCGCGGCGGCTCGCCGGTCTCCGGCGGCACGGCGGCACGTCCCACCGCGGCCCGCAGCGCGGCGAAATCGGTCTTGCCGTTGAGGTTCACCGGGATGGTGGGGACGAAGTGGAGGCGGCTGGGCACCAGCGCGGACGGCAGGATCTCGCGCAGCGCGCGGACGAGCCCCGCGGGTTCGCCGGTCCCGGTGACGTAGGCGACCAGTTCCTTCGGCCCGCCGGCCTCCGGGCTCTCCCCCGTCACCACGGCCTGACGGATGCCGGGCCGGTCCAGCAGCACGGCCTCAACCTCACCCGGCTCGACGCGGTTGCCGCGCACCTTGAGCTGCCGGTCCGCGCGGCCGAGGTAGTCGAGCGTTCCGCCGGGCGTTTCGACGACGACGTCGTCGGTGCGGTAGAACGTCCCGTCCTCGCCGAACCCGGCGAACTTCGCCGCGGTCAGCTCCGGTTCGCCGAGGTAGCCGTCGGCGAGGCACACGCCGCCGAGGTGGAGCACGCCGGTGCCCCCCGAGGCGACCGGGCGGCCGTCCGGCCCGAGGACCCGCGCCCGCACGCCCGCCAGCGGCGTGCCGATCGGGACCCGGGGCCGGTCGGCGTCCTCCGGTACGACGCGGTGCATGGTGGCCAGGATCGTCGCCTCCGACGGGCCGTACCCGTTGTGCACCTCCAGCTCCGGGCGGGCGGCGAAGATCGCGCGGGCCAGGCGGGGCGGGAACGCCTCCCCCGCGACTACGAGTAGCTTCCGCGGCAGGAGCGCGGCGAGCTTTCCTTCCGCCGCCAGGGCTTCCAGCTGGGATGGCGTGTACGTGAGGCAGGCGGCGGGGTGCGCCCGCAGGTCGGCGGCGAGCGCGACCGGATCGAGCGTCATTTCGCGGCGGTAGACGTCCAGGCGCGCCCCCGAAAGGAGAGCGCCGTAGACCGAGACCTTGCCCAGGTCGGCCGCGAACGTCGTGGCGAGCCCGAAGCTGTCCAGACCCGTGGCCGCGATCCGCTCGAAGAAGGCCGCGGTGTAGTTCAGGAGCGCGCGGTGCGCGACGACGACGGCCTTCGGTGTTCCGGTGGAGCCGGAGGTGCAGACCAGGTAGGCGACATCGCCGGAGGAGAGCCCCGGCTCGATGCGGTACGGGGCGGTCGCGGTCTCGTCGAAGACGGCGACGGGCGGCGCGCCGACGGCAAGCCGCCCGGCGTTGCGCTCGTCGGTGAAGACCGCGCGCGCCTTCGTCGTGGCCAGCAGCGCCGCGACGCGGGCGTCCGGGTCGGTCGCCTCGATGTGCACATAGGCGGCGCCGACGGCCCACGCCGCCAGGACGGCGATCATCGCCCGCGGGGACCGGTCGTGCAGGGTGGCGACGACGTCACCGCGGCCGATGCCCCGGGCCTGCAGCCAGCCGGCGGCGGCCCCGGCTGCACCAGCCAGGTCCGCGTAGCCTAAGACCGCGCCGGCCTGCCGCAGCGCCGGGCGGTTCCCGGCCGCTGCGGCGGCCGTGGCGAACGCGTGGGCCGCGGTCGGGGCTCGGCGTACTGAGTCCGGCAAGCCGGCCATCCTCACTCCTCCGTTCGGGACGCCCGCGCTCATCGGCGGGACTCAGGACGGCGGGCGGCGGCGGTCAGTTCCGCCAGCGCGCCCACGGTTTCGGTGGTCAGGTAGGTCTTGAGGTCGAGCCGGACGCCGAAGGTGTCCTCGACCGCGGTGAACAGGCGCAGCGCGGTGTGGCTGCTCCAACCCGCCAAGTCGGTGAAGGGACGTTCCGGCGTCACGTCGGCGACCGGCGCGTCGGTGACGGCGGCGATCAGCCGGGCCAGCTCGGGTCCGATGTCGACGGAGGTCTCAGGCATGAGCGGTCGTCCGTTCTTCGTGCCGAAGGGTGATCCACGAGGGAACGAGGTCGCGTTCCGGGTTCAGCGGCAGGATCTGCCGGGCCACGCCGGGAGCCCACGCGAAACCGGCGTCGCTGAGGAACTTCTTGGCCGGGCCGTTGCGCCCGCTGGACCGGAATTCGGCTTCGAGCCGGACGGCGCCGGCGTCCGCGGCGAGGCCGGCCACGGTCTGCAGGACCGCGAACTCGATCCCGCGCGCGAAGACCCGGCAGCTCATCACCATGTTCTCGATCAGCCAGCTCTCCTGCTGCCGCGCGATCCACACGGCGCCGACAACCCCTTCGTCGCCGAACCGGTCCTCGACCTCGAAGGCGAGCACGAGGCAGTCCGGCGCCGCGGCCATTTCCCGGGTCCGCTGCTCGGAATGCGGCTCGCCGGTCAGCGTGAACTGGTTGGTCCGGGCGCCGAGCTGGACGACGCGCGGGAGCTGGTACTCGTCGGCCGCGCGCACCCGCACCGTCATCGCCAGCCCGGCCAGGTAGTCCTCTGTGGACGGACGGCTCTCTTGCCATTGCTGCCGTTGTTCCCGTGCCTGGTAGAGCTCGGTCCGCCGTCGGTCGGTGTCTGTGGTCGCCGACAGGTCGAAGTGCCCGCCCGACACCAGGGCCCCGACGTGGTCGGCGGGGTCGCCGTCCACCCGGACGACGGTCACCTGCGGGAGCGCCTCGCGGATCAGCTCGCATTCGAACGGCGAGTCGTCCACGAAGACGAAGCTGTCGAGGCCCAGGTTCAGCTCGGCCGCGATTTCGGCGAGGCTGCCGTCCTTGGCGTCCCAGTTCGCCTTGACGGCCACGAAGTCGCCGCGGCGCAGGAGCAGCCCCGGGTGTTCGGCGAACACTCGCTCCACCAGGTCCGGGTCGTTCTTGGTGGCCACGGCGACCAGGACGCCCTGCCGCCGCAACGACCGCACTGCCCGCTGCATCGCGACGAACGCGTTGCCCGGGTACAGCGAGCCGACCTCGATGTTCTCCGGGCCGTCGTCGCCGAGCACCCCGCCCCACAGGGTGTTGTCGAGGTCCACCACCAGGCATTTGCGAGACGTCCCGGCGACCACGCGGGCGTATCCCGCGGCTTCGCGGGCGTAACGCCACTCGAGCGCCGCGGACCAGGCCATCCCGGCGAACCGGTGCAGGCGTTCGTCCCGTAGCGGGATCGGCGTGCTCGCGAGCAGCGTCTCCAAGTCGAGCACGCCGACGCGGCCGCCCGGCTCGGCGAGGTCCAGCAGGCCGAGGTTCAGTTCCCGCCAGATCCGGCCTAGCCGCGCGCGGTCCTCGTGCGCGATCAGCGTCTTCGGCCGCTCTGCGGACAGCGGAACGGTATGGAGCACGATCCGGCCCTTGCCGTGCCGGGCGAACGCCGCGACGGCGTCGCCGAACGCGGCCAGCCGGTCCCCGCTTTCCGCCCGAGTGCCGTCGAGGTCTTCCGGGCTCACCCGGTCCGGGAGGAAGAACCGGTCGTCGGTCAGGCACAGGGTCAGATCGGGAGCGAACCGCGCCAACTCCGAATCGCCGGTCTGCAGTTGCGAGAGCAGCTGCCCGGGCGGAGTCAGCCGGATCCGGGCGTCGATCCCGGCGGCGAGCAAGGCGACGCGCAGCAGCGAGACGACGTTGTCCGCCGTGAAAGACGCGACGATCGCGACGCGGAGCTCGCGGGCCGCACGTCCGGGCGGCAGCACCAGTGCCGGGTCCACGCCGGCCAGCACCCGCCCCGCCTCGCGGACCGGGGTGACGTCGTCGGTCCGGACCAGCAGGTCCAGCAGCGACGGATCGGGGGCGGCGCCCGGCTCGGCCAGGCGGCGCACTCGGGCGAACAGGTCGTCCACAGCCATCCTTTCGCAGTCAGATCCGCAGCAGCGTGCACGCCCAGTGCATGCCGCTGCTCATGCTCACCAGGGCGACCACGTCACCAGGCACGAGTTCCCCGCCGGAGAGCAGCCGCTCCAGGCTGATCAGCTGGTCCGCGGGGCCGCAGTGGCCGTGCGCCATGGCCTGCTCGACGTTGGTCCGGTCGAGCGGGATACCCAGTTCCTTGGCCAGCGCTTCGAACGCGCCGAGGTTGTCGTGCAGGTAGAGCGTGCGTTCGAGGGCACCGACCGGGACCCCGGCGCGTTCGCAGGCCCGGCCGACCACCTCGCGGGTCCGCGCGGTGAGCTGGTCGGCGAAGGCCAGCGCGGCTCGGCCGTCGCCGTCGAAGAACGTGTCCATGCGGTCGACCAGCGGGGCGATCCGCGGCGGCGCGCCGGAGAACGGCCGGGCCCCGCCGCCGGTCTCCATCCGCATGAACCCGGCGTTGCGACCGTCGCTGATCGTCTCGGTCACCAGCCACCGGCAGTCCGGGTGGTCCCGGCGCAGCACTGCCGCGGCGGCGCCGTCGGAGCCGAGCGAGGTGCCGGTCTCGACGCGGTCCCAGTAAGCCTCGACGATCCGGTTCGCGGCGACGACCAGCGCCGTGCGGTGGCCGGGGTGCGTGGCGAACCGGCCGGCCACGGTGTCGAAGGCGGTGACCCCGCCGCCGCACGCCTGCGCGAGCAGCAGGGCCTCCGCCCGGTCCGCGCCCAGCCGGTGCTGCAGCGCCGCCGCGGGGTCCCAGTACAGGTATTCGGCGATGTCGGTCATCGCCAGCACGACGAGGTCGAGCTCCGCCGCCGTCACCCCGGCCCGCCGGAGCGCGGCTTCGCCCGCCCGCACGGCCAGGTCGGTGAGACCCACGCCGTCGTCGGCACGGTGGAAACGCCGGTAGCCCCACGTCCGCAGTTTCGCCGGGTCGGCGCCGGCGAGCGTGCCGGGTTCGCACGGGGCGCCCAGCGCCTGGCCGAGCGCGACGATCCCCAGTTCCATGTGCGGTCCCTATCCGGTCGGAGGTCCCGGGCCCCGGCAGCGCGCCGGAGCCCGGTGTCCTGACGAGGTTCAGCTCATCGGCCGTTGACGTCGGCCGTGCTCACCGCGAACCGGCCGATCGCCCAGGCCATCGCGCGGCCGTTCTGGTCGAAGATGGTCTTGTTGACGTTGGCCAGGGTGTCGCACTCCTGGTGATAGCAGGGGTCGAGCATCTGACCCTCGGTGCCGCCGAACAGCTTCACCTGCTCCGCGGTCTTGATCGCGTCGGATCCGGCGTTCACGCCGCCGGCTGCGATACCCGCGTTGACGAACGCGCTGTGGTCGGAGCGGCCGTCGAGCACCAGGTCGGTCGTGGGCAGCTTTCGGTCCGCGAAGAACCCGTTGACCAGCTGCGAAATCTGCGCGGAACCGGCGGGCGCGGGCCCCGTCTCGGTCTGTCCGTTGTAGACCTGCCTGAGGTAGTTCGGTGACCCGATCATCTCGAGGTTCAGGTACAGCGCGGTCTGCTCGCGCTGCTCGGCGGTCAGCTGGTCGACGTAGAACTGGGAACCGGCGAGCCCCTTCTCTTCGGCCGCCCACCAGGCGAACCTGACCCGGTTGCGCACCTCACCCGCGTGCGGGGCCAGCCGCAGGGCGGTCTCGAGGAGCATCGCCGCCGCGGCACCGTTGTCGTTGATCCCCGGGGCGGTGTCGACGCTGTCGAGGTGGGCGCCCATCACGATCGTGTTGTCCGCGCGGCCGGTAGGCGTGTCCGCGATGAGGTTGTACGTGGTCGTGGTGATCGCGCCGCCCCGCAGGTCCAGATTCAGTGTCACCGCGCCGGTGGCGAGGTCGGCCTGGAGCTGCTCGGCTTCACCACGGGGCAGCGTCGCGGTCGGGATCCGGGCGTCCTCGGGCGGCACCATGCGATAGCGCAGGTTGAGGTCCGGGTTGGGCGACCCGGCGTTCATCAGCATCGCCGAGGCCCCCACCTCCGCGAGCACGAGCTGCTTCTGCGTGATGAAGCAGTCGCCGACGTTCACCAGGACGACCTTGCCCTTGACCTCGGTGCCGGCGTAGTCGTCGGCTGTGCAGCCGGTGTCCTTCCCGGACGGCACGGCGAGTGGCGCGGTCAGCCCGGTGTCCGGTGTGGACACCGAGAACCTGGCGATCTGCGGGTGCAGGGTCAGGGCCTGCGGCGCGGTTTCCGCCACCGTCTCGGCGTCGATCCGGTAGTCGGGGAAGGTGAACGGCTGGCGCTTCACGACGTAGCCGGCCTGCTGCAGCTTCTTGGTCAGGTAGTTCGCCGCGGCCTCATACCCCGGCGACCCTGAGACCCGGTGCCCGCCGTTGGCCGCGGTGAGGTCGGCCAGCGCGGCCAGGTGCGTCCACGCCTTCGCGCCGGTCACCTCGGCGGCCATGCGGTCGGCGAGTGAACGTCCACCGGCGCCCGCGGAGCCCGCGGCGGCCAGGGATGCCAGCACGGTCGCGGCCGCCAGCACGGCCAGGGTTTTGCGCCGCGCCGTGCTGCGGCTCCTTGTCTTCTTCACGCGTTCTCGACTCCTTCGTCGTTTTCTCCGGCTGTCGGAATGCGGCCGAGGGCCGCACGGAAGGCGTCGGCGAGCCGGCGGACCGAGTCCTCGGCCAGCAGGTCGCCGCTGTGGCGCCAGGTCACGCGGAGCCGGTCACCGGCCACGCTCGCGTAGATCTCCAGCCCGCACGCCCGGGGCATGTCGTATGGGCGGTCGCGGCCGACGAGATCGGTCCGCACATCACCGAGCGGTCCCGCCGGGTCGTCGCGGCCGGTGGTGAGGAACGCCGGCGCGCCCCAGAACGAGAAGAGCACGGCGGGCGCCGGGATCGCGCCCAGCCGGTCGCGGACCGCGGCGTCGGGGTGCAGGCGCCGGGCGGCTTCGAAGTCGAACCCGCCCCGGGGCACCGAACGCAGCTCCGCGGCGACCGCCTTCGTGTGGGCCTCCGCCGTGCGCCGTCCGGGAAGGCTCAGCGCGAAGGGGTGACTCGAGGTGAAGCACCCGACGGTCCGGCCGAGGTCGAGCTCGCCCGAGAGGTCCTCCCGGCCGTGCCCGACCAGCTGGATCGCGACCTCGCCCCCGCGGACGCCCAGCCACTGCTGCAGCGCCGCGCCGAGCACCGCCAGCAGCTGCTCGTACCTCGTGCACCCCGGCGCGGCGCCCGGCAACGGGTACTCGGCCGTCAGCTCGCGGGTGGTGGCTTCGCCGCCGAAATCCCCGGCGGGCAGCAGCCGGTGCTGCGTGCTCCACGACCGGTCCAGCCAGTAACCGGCGTCCAGCCGGTTCGGCTCGGCGCGGACCGCGGCCGCCAGCCGCCGGGTCCAGGTCGCGAAGTCCGGGCCGGGCGGCGGCAGCGCGGTGCCGTCGAGCAGCGCGGCCAGTTCCTCGGTGACGATGTTCCAGGAGTACAGGTCCACGACGGCGTGGTGGACGACCAGCACCAGGTCGTCCGGACCGCCGCCGCGCCGGAACACGCCGGCCCGGCAGACCGGCCCTTCGGCCAGGTTCAGGGTTTCGTGCAGGCCGGTCGCCGCGTCGTGCACCGCCGCCGCCCACCCGGCTTCCGGGACGTCGCGCAGGTCGAACTCCGTCACCGGCGGGGGTTCCTGGGCCACGACCTGCATCCAGGAGCCGCCCGCGGGACGCAACCGCGTGCGTAGCGCGGAATGGCGGCGGGCGAGTTCGTGAAAGGCGCCGTTCAGTGCGGCCGTTGCAACGGGCCGCCGGAGGGTGTAGCGGACGCCGTGATTCCAGTGGTCCGGGCGCGGGACGCCGCGGGTGAGGAACTCGAGCTGGGCAGGCGCGGCGTGGGTATCGGTGTCGGTGTCGGTGTCGTCCACAACGGCCGGATGTCCGGGTGCGCGCGTGGCGGCGGCTTCCTCGATGGCCCGTGCGATGGCTTCGATGGTCCTCAGCTTGAGGATGTGCTTGGGCCGCAGGGCAAGCCCCACCGCCGAGGCGGCGGACGCCAATGTGATCGCGACCATCGAGTCCCCGCCTGCTTCGAGGAAGTCGTCAAGGACGCCGATCCGTCCCGCGCCGAACCGCTGCTCCCACAGCGTGGCTAGCTGTTGTTCGGCAGGGGTGCGGGGCGCGACGTACCGCGGGCGTCCCGCATCCGGCCGGCCAGACCGCTCGGCCGCCCCGGCCGGTGACCGGCCGATGGCCCCGACCGGGAAGCCTGCCTCCTCGGTCACCACCCGCCCGAGCAGCCCGAGGTAGGCGTCGAGCCATTCCCGTGCGGTTCGGGGCAGGAAACAGCCGGTGTCGTACTGCAAACGGCCGCGCAGTTCGGTGCCGTATTCGAGCAGGGCAAGCCCCATGGGGAACGCCTGGCCGCCCTGGCCGAGGTCGAGCAGCTCGACCGCCGGGCCGTCGATGCCCAGCCGCGTCAGCGGTTCCACGCCGGCCGAGAACCCGAAGATCGTGGCGGCCAGGGGGTCGGCCGAGCCGGGGCGGGCGATCCGCCGCAGCCGGTCGGTGGGCAGGCCCTGGTGCTCGACGGCCTTCAGCGACGCCGTCCGGACCGCGTCGACCAAGGCCGCGAACGGCTCGCCGGGCTGCACCCGCACCCGCACGACCAGCGTGGTCGCGTAGTTGCCGACCACCGGTTCGTCCACGGGACGACGGCCGGCAGACGGCACCGCGACGCAGACGTCCTCTTCGCCGGTGAGCCGCCACAGCAGGGCCGCCCAGGCGGCGAGCAGCACCATGTTCGGCGTCCACCGAAGCCTGCCGGACAGCTCGCGCAGTCCGGCGGCCAAGTCCCGGTCGATGGGAAAGGTGAGCTCGTCGTGCCCGTCGCCGGAGGCGGATTCGTCGGCGGGCAGCGGAACGTAGCGGCTGCCGTCGAGGTACTCCGTCCAGAACCGGATGAGCCCCGCCCCGGCCGGTCCATCCACAGTGGACTTCTGATCGGCCACGTGGTCGAAGTAGTGCCGGGCCGGGCCGTCCGCGAGCGGGATCCCGGCGCCGAGGTCGGCGAACAGCAGCCGCCATGACCAGCCGTCGACGAAGAGGTGGTGGAACGTGAGCAGCAGCACGGTCCTGGTCCGGTCCGCGAGCCGGGCCCGCACCAGCTGGTACCGGCCCGCCGCGGCGTAGGGCGACAACGGCGCGGCGACGAGGGCCCGCAGCTCACCCAGCAAGGCTTGTCGGGCTGAGGGCTCGGGCTCGGCGAACGCGGTCAGGTCGAGGTCGACGACCTCCGGGCGGATCGTCTCGGGCGCCGCGACAACCTGCCGGGGAGTGCCGTCCGGGTCGTCCTCGAGGTGGGTCCGCAGCATCGGGTGGCGGGCCGCGAGCGCGGTGAGCAGGAAGCTGAGGACGGGCAGACCGGGATCGCCGTCCAGCAGGAGCGCCGCCGGCAGGTGGTAGGTGGGCGCCTCGGGCTCCAGCCGGCAGCCGGCCCAGATCGCGAGCTGCTCGCCCGACAACGGGCTTCGCTCGGGGGTGGAGGGCCGCGCCGGGGCGGGTGCGACATCCCCCGCCTCTTCGGCGACCGCCTCGGCGACCGAGGCGAGATCACTGTGGTCGAACAGGTCCAGGACCTCGACGTCGGTGCCGAACCGCTCGTTGATCCGGGCGACCAGCTGCGTGCCGTTGAGGGAATTCCCGCCGACGGCGAAGAAGTCGTCGTCGAGGGCCAGACCGGGTTCCTTCAGCACTTCCCGGGCGAACGCGAGCACGACCTCGGCCACAGAACCCGCGGCCTCCGGCCCGGGCCGCTCTTCTGCGGGCAGGGGCGTCACGGACGGCGCGAGCACAGGCCAGCAGTGCTCTTCCGCGAGCGGAGCCATCGGCAGCCGGAACCGCCGGCGCGGACGGCGCCCGCGCAGCGCGCGCCAGTCGAGGTCGTGACCGGCCAGGTACAGCGCGCGCAGCGCCTCGAGAAGCCCGGCGGCCACCGGCGGGACGGGCAGCACCCCGGTCAGCGCACTTCCGGGCGACAGGTCGATCACGCACGGCTCCCCGGGCCCGGCGAGCGCCCGTTCGAGCGCCGCCCGGTCCGGGGGCGCCGGCACGGCCACGTCCGCCGTCAGCGCGTCGGCGAGGTCTAGCTCGCCCCGGCGCACCCGGGCGGCGACCGCGCCGAGCCCGTGCGCCAGCACCACGGCGGGTCGCACGCCCGCGTCGGCCAGCACGCGGTGCGCGCCGAGCAACCAGACCAGCCCGCGCTGGGCCGCGCTCCACTCGGACTGCGGGACGTCGGCCGCGGCTTGGGCGACGACCTCGGCGAACCCGGCGAACGCCGCCGCCGCGTCCCGTACGAGGCCGGGCGGGACGTCCACGGGGCTGCCCGTGGCCAGCACGACCGGCCGCGGTGACTCGGTGTGGTGCACCGGCCAAGGCGCCGCGAGCTGGTCCACGAGGTCCTTGGCGTCCGACGTCACCCAGGCCTGGCGGTACGCGAAGTGTTCCCGCCCGGCGCCGAGGACCTCGGCGGCCGCGGCGGGGTCGAAGCCTGCCACGTCCTGTGCGATCAAGGCCCGGAGGGCGCCCGCCACCTGCCGCAGCCCGTCCGAGGTGCGGGCGGAGAGCACGATCAAGTGCCCGGCGGCGCCCTCGGCCTGCCGGGTCTCCGGCGCGGGCCCCTCCTCGACGATCATGTGCGCGTTCGTGCCGCTGAGACCGAAGCTGCTGATTCCCGCACACCGGGGCGCATCGCCCGCCGGCCACGGTTCGCGCCGCGCGGCGATCCGGATCGGCGGATCGGGCACCGGCAGGAGCGGGTTCGGCGCCTCGAAGTGCGCGGTCGGGAAGATCTCGCCCGCGCGGAACTGGGCGAGGACCCGGACCAGGCCCGCGAAGCCCGCCATGCAGCCGAGGTGCCCGAACGTGCCCTTCACCGAGGACACGACCGGGGAGGTCCCGGCGAACGCGGCAGCGAGGCCCTCGATCTCGATCGGGTCGCCGATTTTGGTCCCGGTCCCGTGCGCCTCGACGTAGCCGATCTCCGACGGCGTCCGTGCCGCGTCGCGCAGCGCGGCGGTGATGACCGCGGCCTGCGCCGCGGGGCTCGGCACCGTCAGCCCGGTGCTGCGGCGCGCGTCCTGGTTCACCGCGCTCCCCCGGAGCACGGCGTGCACCGTGTCGCCGTCGGCGCGGGCCGCGGCGAGCGGTTTCAGGACCACGAACCCGCCGCCCTCGCCGTAGGTCGTCCCGTCGGCTGCGCGGTCGAACGGACGGCAGTGGTCCGTCGCGGACAGGACGCCCAGCCCGTCGGCACCGCCACTGCGGCGCGGCGGGTCACCCAGGACCAGTTCGTAGCCGCCGACGAGCGCGACGTCGCTTTCCCGCCGGGCGAGCTTGCAGCGGGCCTCGTGCAGCGCGACGAGGAACGACGAACACGACGTGTCGACCACCAGCGCCGGACCGCGCAGGTCGAGGTGGTAGGCGATGCGGCCCGCCGCGTAGGCGTGCAGGCTGCCGGTGGCGGCCGCCCCGGCGGCCCCCACCTCTGGCGGAAGCAGGTCCGCGAGGCTGGCATGCGGCCCGCCGTAGCCGCCGACGAGCACGGCGGTGTTCGTGCCGGCGAGCTCGCCCGGCGCGTAGCCGGCATCGCCGAGCGCGGCCACGGCCAGCTGGAGCATCCGCCGCTGACGTGGGTCGATGAGCTCCGCCTCGGCCCGCGAGACGCCGAAGTAGCGATGGTCGAACCCTGTGACGCCGTCGATCCAGCCGCCTTCCCGGTCGGCCTCCGACGTGGTGATGCCGGTGCGCTCGACGCGCTCCGCCGGCATCGGCCCCATCGTGTCGCGGCCTTCGGCGAGCACCGCGGTCAAGGAGTCCCAGCCGGCGCACCGCGGGAACTCGAAGGCGACGCCGATCACCGCCACCGCTGCACTGTCTGTCATTCCGTCCCCCCATCGTTGATCGCTCGGCGATTTCGGCGCGGGCCCGACGCGCTGATGGACCGCACGTCCGGCAGCGCGAGGATCACCAGGTGCACCGCCACGACCAGTACCGCCAGCGTGACGAGCGGCGCGGCGATGCCAGTCAGCTCGGCGACCGGGGCCGCGACGGCGAGCCCGAGCGGCCTCGCCGAGAACGAGAGCAGCGCGTCGTATGAGTCCGCCCTGGCCAGTGCCGTGGGCGGAAAATGCCGTTGCATGGTGGTCTGCCAGACCGTGTTCAACGTGCCGATGCCGAGCATCCCGACGCCGTACGCGACGGCCAGGCCCCACGGCGCGACCGGCACCGCGAACGCGACCAGCGGCAGCGCGAACAGAGCCCCGCACACCGACGTCGCGACCAGGGGCCTGCCGAACCGGAGCCGGGGCGCGGCCAGCGCTCCGGCCACCAGCCCTGCCATCCCCGCCTGGTAGACGACCACCCAAGTGACCTCACCGCCCAGGGAACGCACGGCGATCAGCGGGCCGAGCGTCATCAGCGCACCCGCCGCCAGGTTCGCGACCGCGTGGCCCAGCAGGTTGGTCCAGAACCACGGGCGGGTCCGGACCTCGTACCAACCGTCGGCCAGTTCCCGGAAGAACGACGTCGATGGCGCGGCGGGGTTTCGCGGCGGCGTCCGGACACCGCGGAGCGTGGCCGCGGCCGCCCCGAACAGCATCCCGGTCACCACGAACGACCAGCCCGCGCCGACCGTGACCACCAGGACGCCGGCGATCCCGGGCCCGGCCACCAGCGCGATCCCGCGGGCGACACCGAGGTGGCCGTTCGCGGCCAGCCGAGCGTCACCGGGCACGACCGCGGACACCAGTGGCGACATCGTCGGCGTGCCGAAGGCGATCCCGACACCGGTGATCGCCGAAAGCACGATGAGGTCGGTGATCCGGACGAACCCCAGCAGCAGCTCGGCCCCGATGCCCAGTTGCGCGAGGCCGCGCAGCAGGTCGGCCGCGAAGGCCACACGCTGAGCCGGGAGTCGGTCGGCCAGTACGCCGCCGACAGGCAGCAGAGCCAGCTGCGGCACCAGTTCCGCGGCCAGCACCAGCCCCAGGTCGCCGGCGCTCCCGGTGGCGTTGATGACCGCCAGGGTCAACGCCGTCGGGACGAGCGCGGTCGCCAGGAACGACACACTCCGGCCGGCGAGCAGCCGGCGGAACCCGGGCAGCCGGAAAACCGGCACAGCGAGCTCGGTCATTTCGTCACCGGAGCCGCGAACGGTGCGGCGAGCCGGTCGAGCAGTTGCGGCGGCGCCGAGAGGAAGTCGTAGTGACCGCCCTCGACGACGGTGATGTCGACGTGCCCGGAGTAGTCGTTCCAGCCGCGCAGCTGCTCCTGGGTCACCTCCGGATCCCGCGACCAGTGCAGCACCGTGATCGGGAAGGGCACGGCGACCGGCGCCGGCCGCCGGTAGATCCGGTTCGTCGCGAGGTCTTCGCGCAGGATCGCCAGGCCGAGCTCGACCAGCGGCGGATGCACCTCGCCGCCGCGGCTGAGCGTCAGGAGTTCGATCTCCCGGCGAAGCTCGTCGTCGGTCAGGTCGAGGAAGCGGTCGTGCGGGCAGTGGTGCGGCGCGACCTGCGCCGAGGCGAACAGCGTTGTCGGCACCGGGAGGCCGCGCTCGGCCAGCAGCACCGCCGTCTCGAAGGCGGGCAGGGCACCGGCGCAGTGCCCGAAGAACGCGAACGGCCGGTCGAGGTGCGGCAGCAGAGCCTCCGCGAGTGCCCCGGCCAGGTCCGCGTAGGTGCCGTAATGCCCTTCGCGGATCCGGTTCTCCCGGCCCGGCAGCTGGATGGGGCACACCTCGACGTCGCCGATCGAGCGGGGCCAGCCGTTGAACATCGACGCGCCCACCCCGGAGTAGGGGAAGCAGAACAGGCGCGCGGTGGACGTGGCTGCGGGGACGCGCAGAAGCCAGCGGCCCGGCGATCCGGCCGCGGTGACGGCGTTCGAACTCACGACGGTCGTGTCCTCCGTTGGGGAAAGGGTCCGGCGATTCACCGGGTGCGGACGGGAAGGCTGGTGAGCCCCGCGATGAACACCGAAGCCAGGTGGCGGGGCGGTCCGGTCACCTCGACCGTGGTGCAGCGCCGGAAGAGCTCCTCGAACAGCACCCGCAGCGTGAGCCGCGCCAGCGTGGCGCCGAGGCAGTAGTGCGGGCCGTGGCCGAACGCGATGTGTCGGTTCTCCACGCGGGCGACGTCGAAGCGGTACGGGTCGGGAAACACGGTCTCGTCGCGGTTGGCCGAGCCGATCCAGACCGCGACCGCCTCGCCCGCTTCGACCCGGCCCCCGCTGAGCTCGGTGTCCGCCACGGCATACCGGAGGAAGCTGCTGGCCGCCGAAGTCCAGCGGAGACCCTCCTCGACGAGCCGCGGGAGCAGCTGCGGCTCGTCGAGCACGCGGCGCAGCTGCTCCGGGTGCTCCGCCAGGGCGAGCAGGGTGCCCGAAACGGTGTGCGGCGTGGTGGCGTTGGCCCCGAGCAGAATGCTGTAGCAGTTGAAGACGACCTCCTCGTCGGTGAGCGGGACGGCGCCCGCGGTCATGCTCAGGAGGTGGCCGATCAGGTCCTCCCCCGGCTCGTCCTGGTCACGACGGAACTTGACCTGCGCGCCGAAGTACTCGAACAACTGGTGGTGGGCGATGGCCAGGGTCGCCGCGCCGCTGCGCACCCGGAACTCCGGCTCGTCCGGCGCGGCCGCCATCGCGGTCCAGCGCACGAGCTCGCCCCAGTCGGCTTCCGGGATGCCCAGCAAGGCCCCGGCCACCGTCATCGGCAGGTCGTACGCGCGTTCGGCGACGTCCCATTCCCCGCCGTCGAGCCCGGGGGCCAGGAACCGCAGCACGGCCTGGCGGATGCGATCCTCCCAGGCGGCCAGTGTGCCGGCCGAAAGCCGCGCGTTGAGCGGCCGGCGCAGCTCAACGTGCCGGGGCGGGTCGGTGGAGACGAGCATCCGCCCGGCGGACGTGTCGTCGACCCCGAGCTGCGTCAGCACGCTGCCGCGCTCGGAGGTGAAGGCGCGGTGGCCGCCGAGTACCCGGCAAGCGTCGTGATAGCGGGTCACCGAAAGGAAGGACCGGCCGTCCGGCAGCACCTGGCGGCGCAGCGGGGCGCGCTCGCGCATCGCCGCCCACACCGGGTGCGGATCGCCCGCGGCGAAGTACGCCGGGTCGAACAGGTCCACTTCGGTCAGTTCGGAGTCGGTGACGGACCCGGTTCCGGTGCTGATTCTCATGCCGCGGTGAGCGCTTTCCCGATGGTGCCCGCGAGGCCGGCCGGCGTCGGATCGAGATAGAAGTCCACGGGCGAGATCTCCACGCCGAAGCGGCCGGCCAGCTCGCCGATGATCCGCACGCCGGCCAGCGAGTGCCCGCCGAGCTCGAAGAAGTCGTCGTCGGCGCCGATACCGGCGACGCCGAGGTGATCGGTCCACAATGTCGCGACCGCCTGCTCCAGCTCGCTGCCGGGCGCGCGGTACGGGACACTGAGCTCGGGGCGGTCCGGCGACGCCTCATTCGCCAGTGCGACGCGGTCGACCTTGCCGTTCGCCGTCAGCGGCAGCTCGTTGGCGAGCCGGACGCGGGCGGGCCGGGCGTATTCGGGCAGGACGTCCGCGAGCCGGCGCCGAAGGTCCAATGTGGACAGCCGCGCACCCGGCGCGGGGACGACCCAGGCCACGAGGCGCTTCCCGGCGGGGGCGGTCCCGGCGACGACTACCGCGCCGGCGACCCCCGGTAGGTCCGCGACGGCGGCTTCGACCTCGCCCGGTTCGATCCGGAAGCCGCGGATCTTCACCTGCTGGTCGGCCCGGCCGTGGTACTCGAAGACGCCGTCCGGGCGCCGCAGCGCCAAGTCGCCAGTGCGGTACATCCGCCGGCCCGGAATGCCGGTCACGGTGTCAGGCAGGAACCGTTCGGCGGTCAGCGCGGGCTTTCCCCAGTACCCGTGCGCGAGCCCCGCGCCCGTGGCGTACAGCTCGCCAATCGTCCCATCCGGCACCGGCTCGAGGTCTTCGCCCAGCACGTGCGCGCCGGAGCCACGGATCGGGGTGCCGACCGGCACCGGGCCGTCCACCGGCCCGCTCACGCGGTGGCAGCAGGTGAAGGTGGTGTTTTCGGTGGGACCGTATCCGTTGACGACGGTCGTTCCCGGCAACGCGGCCGCCGCCCGCCGCACGTGGGCGGGCGACAGGACGTCGCCGCCCGCGACGAGGTACCGCAACCCGCGCAGGTCGTCCAGGCCGTCGTCGACGGCCTGGTGGAACAGGCCCGCGGTCAGCCACAGCACCGTGACCCCGTGCCGCCGGGCGAACTTCGTCAGCTCCTTTGCCGAAAGGTCGCCCGGCGGGGCGAGCACGAGCCGGGCCCCGTTGAGCAGCGGGCCCCAGATCTCCAGCGTCGAGGCGTCGAACGCGACCGGCGCGTACTGCAGGAAGCTGTCGCCTGCGCCGATCGTCAGGAAGTCGGAGTCCACGACCAGGCGACAGACGGCCCGGTGAGGTACACACACCCCTTTGGGTTCTCCGGTCGAGCCCGACGTGTAGGCGACGTAGGCAATGTCTTCGGCGCGCAGACCGGCCGCGGTGAAACCGTTGCCGGGGTAGTCGAGGTCCGAGCGCACCGGCCGCATTCTGTCCGGGAGGACCACGGCGCGGTCGTCCGGGACGAGAACGATGTCCACACCCGCGTCGCGGAGCAGAATCTCCCGGTGGTGCAACGGATAGCGGTAGTCCAGCGCGAGATATCCGGCGCCCGCCTTGAGAATGGCGAGCAAGCCGACGACCGTCGCGATCCCGCGGCTCGCTTCGACGGCCACCACGTCACCCGGCCGCACCCCCGCGTCGCGCAGCACCCCGGCCAGCCGATCGGAGCGGCCGTCGAGCCCGGCATAGGTGAGCTCACCCCCGTCGCCGCAGATCGCCACCCGGCCGGGCGAGCGCCCGACGATCTCGGCGAATCTGCCGACTACGGTGGTAAAACGGTCAGGAAAAGACACTCTCCACCCCCAGCACCCCGCAGGGCACGACCGCGAACCGAGAATACACACCCATGAGTTCAGCCAGCCGAGGAAGTATTTCCCCAGACGCCAGGAAAGCCCCGGCGCGCACAGCCCCAGCAAATTCCGCGCCGTATTAAATCCCCGGGCAACTTCGTGGGCCACACTACCGGAAAAAACCTCACCAAGACTGCTCCGACCGTGTGACAGCCGCGCCGCGCGAGCGACAGCGGCCTCGGTTCAGGGCCTACGCATCGACCAAAAAGGTGTACCGCCAAGGCCGGATCTGTCACTTCCCGCCGATAGATGGGCGCGCGCCTCATGACCGCCACCTCGCGCGTGGCACCGAAAACACCGATAACGGTGCACATTTTTACCGAATCCTCAGCAAGCGCTTTCTTATCGGGGACGATTCCGCCTTACACAAAGATCACCTCCGAGGAGGGTGCCGGTGTTTGGTGGGCGGAAGCGGCAGGAAGAGCTCGACTGCAGACGCAGCTTGCAACCCTGCGGGCCGAGGTGGTCCAGACCGATGATGCCTGGCCGATGCAGGAGGTGGGGGTCTACCAGTACCGGCACGTGCTCTCCGACGCCGAGGCCTACAAGGCCGAGCTCGAACGGCTGAAGGCCGCCATGAAAGACATGACCCTGGCGAAGTCCGCCGTCGACGCATCGAGCAGCTTCCACTACAACAACTCGCTGACCCAGGGCCGCAAACCGACTACTTCCGACCCGGCCGCACCGTCGACGACCTGTTCAGCGAGTGCCTGGAGGTGGTCATCGAGGGCGCCAAGGCGAAGGTTGGCCCTCCGTCCTGACCGATGTCCTCCATGTGGAGCGTGGCTTCTTCGGTGTGGCGCACGAGGAAGTGGGACATCCGGAGTTCTGCGGAGCGCTGTTTGAACCACCGCCAAGGGCCGGTCGGCAACACCATCACGGTGTGGCCCACCGGCCCTTTTTCGTTTTCCCGGAATCGCTACGCCCCAGGCGATCACGCACCATGACAACCAGGACGAACCCGCGACAGTTGAATACGCGATCTCACCAGTCGGCGACCCCTTCACCCAGGAGCCGACCCGCCCGGAGTTGAAGCGGTTCTTCTTACTCGACGGCGAGGACCGGCGGCGGCTGATCGGCAAGCGCCGTGGTGATCACACGCGGCTGGGGTTCGCTCTCCAGGTCTGCACTGTCCGCTACGTCGGCCTGTCGGGGTCTTCGCCGGTGGTGTTCTGGTCGAGCTTGGTGACCTGGTAGAAGGTGATGGTCCAGCCGGTTCCGGTCTGTTTCAGCAGGGTGCTGAGGTAGACGTTGATTGTGGGGCGGTCGGTGAAGGAGAAGTCGACGTTGAGGTATCCGAGGACGAGGTCGTCGGAGAGGCGCCTGGTCTCCAGGACCTGGTAGCCGGCGGTCAGGCCGGGGGGTTGGGATTCGTAGTAGGCGGCGATGCCGGGACGTCCGACGCTGTAGGGGTGCAGGCCTTGGAAGATGGCGTCGTCGGTGAAGTGGGCGGCGACCTGGTCGGGCTGGTGCTTGTCGACGGCGGCCTTCCAGCCGTCGAGGACGCCGCGCAAGATCGTCTCGCTGTCCGCGGTGTTCTGGTTCAAGGTGGTGCTCCGTGGAAGGAGTGGGTGAGCGTGGTCAGTGACCGGCACTCATGCCGCCGTCCACGTGGAGGATCTCGCCGGTGACGAACGGCGCGTTCTCCAGGTAGACGACCGCCTCGACGACGTCGCGAGTCTCGACCATGCGGCCGACGGGCTGCAGGCCGGCGAGGAACTGGTGAGTCTGCGGGTCGTGCATCGGGGTGCGGGTGGTGCCCGGAGAGACGGCGTTGGCCCGGATGCCGCGAGTGGCGTACTCGATGGCGAGGGACTTGGTGGCGGACTGCAGGCCGCCCTTGGTCAGTGCGGCGAGGACGGACGGGACTCGGGAATCGGGGTTGTCGACGATACTGGCCGTCATGTTGACGATGTGCCCGCCGCCCTGGGCGAGCATCTGGCCGACGGCGAGCTGGGTGAGACGGAAGAACCCGGCCAGGTTGATCCCGGTGACGGTGGCGTAATCCTCGGCGGTGTAGTCGGTGAACGGCTTGGCGACGTAGACGCCCGCATTGTTGACCAGGGTGTCGACGCGGCCGAACCGCTCGAGGGCAGCGGAGATCACCCGTTCGGCGGTGGCCGGGTCGGCGATGTCGCCCTGAACCGCGAGGACGCCCGCGTCCTCGGCCGGGGTGATGGTGCGCGAGGTGGCGATGACCGCGTGGCCGAGCTTGCGGTAGGCCTCGACCAGGCCGGCGCCGATACCCTGCGAGGCCCCGGTGATGACGGCAACCTTCTGATTCTGCATGCTCATGACATACCTCCGGATGTTCGACCGAGCGCGCGCATCGGCTCGGTGACGGGATGGGATGGGATTCCTCGACCTCGGCTGCCGCCGCCGGTCGATTCCTCGGCGGTAGGCCGCACGCGGCGGCGGCGCACCCACCGCGACGGGGCTAGTCGCGGCCCGGCGGTGGCTTGAGCCCGTACCGGGCGATGAGGTCCGGCAGCCAATCGGGGGTGGCGAACTCCAGTCCGTACTCGGCCGCGAGGCGTGCCATCTCCCCTTCGGCGGGCGGGCTGCCTGCAATCAGGTCGGACAGGTCATGGAAGAACCCTTCGAAGCCGCCCGGGGCGATCACCTCGATCATCCGCGCGGGCGTCTTGCTCGCGTTCCACATCGTGTGGAGTTCTCCGCGTGGCTTGGTGATGTATCCACCTGCGCCGAGTACGGCCTCGCGGTCGCCTGATCGGAAACCGATCTCCCCCTCGGTCACGATCGAGTACTCGTCCTCACGGGTGTGCAGGTGCGGAGCGACCAGTGCACCGACGGGGAAGGAGTGTTCCACGATCGACACAGCACCTCCTGTCTCGTGGCTCCAGAGCTTGAAGGCCACTCCGATATCTCCGAGATCCCCCTCCTTTCCCTCTCCCGGTTGCACAATCGTCAGTGGCGGAGGCGTTATGTCGCCCATGGTGACTCCCCCGTTGTTATTGATGTGACTTGCTGGCAATTTGTGCCGCCCCCCGTGGGCCGGCTGGGGTCGTAGCTCGACAGACGGCAGACCGCGTGTTGTGTTGGAAGAACGTCACCTTGCGATAAGCACGGTCTGTCGCGCCGACACAGAGGTGCACTCGTGAGGTCAGCACGGGGCCTAGTGCCGCACGATCAACTTTCGGAGTTACGTTCCTCCTCCTCCGCCTTCTCCTCGACCACAACAGCGTCATGGAAGCTGCGTAGTTCCGCCTCGTAGAGTTCACGCTCTGGCACGTCGTCGCCGTCGGGGTCGGCACTATTTGCGACCTCGGCAAGTTCGAGATCGACCACTTGGTGGAGTTCGTGGATTGCGGGGCTGGGCTTCTCGTTCATCGTTGCTCCTTAACGTCATCGAGGTGGCCCCGAGCCCCCGGCTACTCGGGGCCACGGGTTAGGTGAATCCGCGAACCTGTCGAAGGTCTCCTCTCCAACAGGAACCACCGGGGAGGTCAGGCCGCGTGGACTGACGTAGAGGGTGACCTGCCACCGCCGGTTGACCAGTGGCGCATGCACGAGCCTCCCCGGCCTCACGGCCCCGAAGCTCTCGCTCATGACAGTTGATCTCATCGACTTCCCATTCGTTCTTGCCGAGCTCGGTCCTGCCAACTGGGGTCAAGCGAGACAAAACTGGACCATACAGTCCACTTGATGATACACAGTCCCGTGAGTCGACCCTAAGCCTGATAGATTTGGACCTAAACGTCCACTACGGAGATTCCGCAACGACATCCTCGCTGAGCTGCTGATCGACCGTGGCACCTAGCGCCTCCGGGCACCCCCGGATCATCC